>CAZAQS010000301.1:0-5571 GCA_964486825.1 uncultured Anaerolineaceae bacterium
TGGTCGGCTTTGTATTGCAATTGGGCCAGCAGGGTGGACGGGTCGCCCCCGTTCAGCGCCTCACCCAGGACCCGAAGCCACCAATCGCGCGCGAGGCCCAGGCTATAGTGATTGGCCTGGTTCAGGAGACGGCGCCTTTCCAGGGAGGCCAGGTAAGTTGCTGCGTTCTCCTGGCCAACCCGGTTCCTCCAGTTCTCAGATCCCTGCACGGAACTGCGGGCTGGCACGCCATATTCACCGGCCGTTTTCTCTGACAGGAACTTCATCCACTCCCAGCAGGCTTGAGGGTTCCTGGACTTGTGAGAGATGAACAGACCCAGGGTAACGAACCGGGGGCTCCAACCGTTCCCAACCCTGGGCAAGGGGGCGACACCCAGCTTGAATCCTGGGTTCTGGATCTGAAAGGTGCCCCCGAAATCGCCGGCGTACCAGCTAAGCCAGAAAGCTACTTTCCCATCCAAAATCGCCTGGCGGGCGGCTGTGAAATCATCCTGGTACGACTCAGTGGTAATAGAGGAGGCTGGGAAGAGGGCGTTGGCGTTTGCCAGCCAGACCAGCCATTCTAGAAAAACCCGGCTTTCGGGACTGTCGAAGTTCAGGCGGGGCAAATCTTCGTCCAGATCCGCCAGGCTCAAGTTTCGGCCGGCCAGAAACATGTCGATCGGCCAAAGGTTGTAATCCAGGGCCAAACCATAGATGGGATAATTATCGTCCGTCGAGGCCACCGCACTGATCAAATCTATAAAATCGTTAAAGGTCCAATCGTTAGCAGGGGGCTTTAAGCCGCGCCTGGCAAGCAGGTCGGCGTTATAGTACAACAGGTTCGGCCGGATGCCGATTGGCAAGCCGGTCAGCTTTCCGTCCTGGATGAACTCCTCCAGCAGATTGAGGCTAAATTCATCCCGCAGTCCGGTCCGGTCTGCCTCAAGGAACGGGGTAAGGTCATGGACCAGGCCTCCAGCAGCATCTCCCGCATACCAGGCAAAGCAATCCTGCGATTCTACCAGATCGAAGAGTCCATTTGCAGAGTGTGTGGCGATCGAAACCCCGATCTCAGGGTGCAGGTTACTGAACTCGGCTGCCAGGCTTTCCAAGCCGGCCCGTTCACCTCCAAATAGGAATGGGTAGAAGTCGATGGCGGTCTCCGCGGCCGGTTGGACTGGATCAGGAGGCTCGACGATGATGGGTCCCTCGTCCTGCTCGGGAGGTGCGGCCTCTATAACCTGGCGGCCGGCCTGCTCTAGGGCAATCTGTAGATCGGTCCCCTCTTCCAATGTCTGGAACAGGGCTTCGTTTGCGGCCGATACTGCTGCAGGGTAGGGGCTGCCGTACCAGGCATGTTCCAGGCCGTACTGAACGGCCGGATGGAATTTCATCGGTAATTTTGTCCACCAGCCATTCTCGGCATTTAGCGAGGAGCGTGCGGGCACTGAATAATCCCAAACGGGAATGGCCGGATGCTCCGACAGGAACTTCACCCAGGACCAGGCAACCCGCGCCTGGGTGGAGCCCTTGCTGATCGCTGCGCAGGTGACAAGAGCGGGGGTAGTGTGGTCCTGACCTGCGCCCGATCCAGGGAAAGGCACCCAGCCGATACCGGATTTTTTCACCAGTTGGTCGCCAGTCCCGGACATAGATAAGGAGCCGTCTGGCCAGGCCACAAGATTGACCGACGCCCAATCATCCTGGTGCAAGTTACCTTTCCACATCGCCGGGGGCCGCTGCCTGAATAGAGCTTGCCATTCTTTCCAGGCCTCGTTCCAGGCTTTACTCCAGGCCTCGCTTCCACCCGTTTCCCCTGGTTCATACCTGTGTGGGTAGATATTTCCGGAGTACAGGCTGCCTGCTATGACCTCCACGATGTACCACTCAAGCTCCTCAGCCATGCGCTTCGACTCGATCTCGCCACCGGTCTCATCCAGCAAGGCGCCGATGCTGGATGACAGCAGACTTTCACCCGAGAAATTTATGAAACTATCATCGGCAAAACCGTAGACAGGCTCACCGTCCTCCTGACCGGCCAGGGTTATCGCCACCCGGCGAAAGTCATCCCAGGTCCAGCCCGGCTGCGGGTACGGCAGGTTAGCGGCGTTGAACGACTCTTCCCGGTAGTAAATTCCGCTGAGGTCGACGGTCAGGGGCAGGCCATAGACCGTGCCCTGGTCATCCTCACAGGCCTGCAGGGAGCCGGGCCAGAAATCATCCCTGGCGAAAGCCGCATCCCCTTCCATTAACGGATTCAAATCCAGGTAGTAGTTGTTTTGGGCGGACGGTTGGTAAAACATAAGGGTGGCGTCCGCCGCAGAGGCAACCTGGCGAGCGTCCAGTGTGAGCGGCTGCTCACGGATCTGGACGGTGATCTCTGGATGTTGCGCGTGGAATTCCTCCGCGATGGCCTGGTATTCCTCCATCTGCCAGGGAAATGCAGCGAAGGTGATCACTTGATCATCGCTGTCAGAGGCGATCTCCTGCACTTCTTGGCGGCTGGGAGGCACATCTATTATGCTTGTCGGGGCAGGCGTGTTGGGAGGGTTGGGGAGAGCAGGCGTGTTGAGAGAGCTGGGAGAAGGCGGGTTTGGAAGCAGGGAAGGAATGACCAAGATAGTCAGGATGGCGACAACCAACAATACGGTGATTGGGATGAGGATGCGTTTTGCTTGGTACATCACAACAGACCTCCTCAAGAAAAAGTTGGATGCGGTCTTTAAACTAACAAGGATGCTCCCGAGCACAGGACAGTAACTGCCAGGTGGCAAAAGTTATCCATCGATCGGCAAAAGAAAACTGTAATCGCGACTTGGGCGCCTTCCTGGAAGCGCAGGAGCAGGTCATCCAACATGGCAAGTACCTGTTCCCGGCCTATGAGCGATGTAAGAAAATAAAAATAAGGGAATAAACCACCAATATATTCAGAAGCGAATGGGATCTAGAGAAGATTATACTCCCATAATCGCCGACCGCACCACGGCCGCGTTGGCCCCAACCAGATTCGTATCAAACTATTCGATCCACTGTTTATCAAACAAGAGACCACCAATCTCTAAGCGCCGCCTAATGCAAACATGGTATTATGGCAATGAGGGATTCTATCTCTCCCACGCCACGGCAACGTTCCCATGGGGCAACATCATAGCTAGGCAAATCTATTTTAGCCCATAACTAGAAACATCCATTACTTATGCCCCTCAGGCGCTGACGCCGGCCTGCGGACATTGCGGCGTCCGGAATGGTTGCCTTGACGTAGGAACAAAAGGATCAATTTATTCCGGTCCGCCAACCAGTCGTGAACGAATACTGGGAATAATCATTGGTGACAGAGCCGAAGGATGGTAAACGAAAATGACTTACATTATCACCAGTCTGTGTTTGCGTGATGGAAGCTGTGTGGAGGTTTGTCCGGTGGAGTGTATCGTGCCTGGCAAACCCAAAGACGAATGGCCTTGGTTTTACATAGACCCGGACACCTGTATCGACTGCGGGGCGTGCATCCCGGAGTGCCCGTATGAAGCGATTTTCACTGAGGATGAGGTACCAGCAAACTACGAAGCGAAAGGTGGTGAGCGACAAAGTATGCCGGTCGGGACACCTGGGTTTGAGCAATCCTTTCTAGCACATAACGAAGCCGGTATTGAGGTGAACATCCCTGCCACCCGGGAACTTGAGCCAGGTCAATCTGTTGATTTAACCGAGGATATCCCGGCGAATTACGATTTCTTTACAAAAGGAGCTGGTTACTGGGAAGGCTGGGAAAAAGGCGTCACAGTAGACGATCCGGAAAGCGTAGACGAAGAATAAAAGAATTATTTTCTGATTACGTTGTTCCCGCTTCGATTGTAGACAAATCAACCAAATAATAGGATAAACCAGATATAATTTGGGTATTATATACTGGTGTGTATACCGTACAGACGTTCAACGAAGCACAGGCAAACACTATAAATTCAGTCGATCCGCTGGCAGAAAGGATTACACAATATGCTTAACCTAAATTCCGTCATAATTGGAACGAAGCAGCCCAAAGTCCTGGCGGCTTTCTATGAAAAAGTTCTCGGACAGCCAGCAGGAATGGTCGATGAAGAATATGGCTTCTTTGGCTGGCAAGCGGGGGCAGCCTACTTATCCATTTTAGATCATTCCGAAATGGTCGGTCGCACAAAAGATCCTGGACGTATCATGTTTAATTTTGAAACTCCGCAGGTCAAAGAGGAATTTGAGCGAATAAAGGCCCTGGGAGGCGTGGTCATTAAAGAACCCTATGAATTGGGGGGTGGATGGATAGCGACCTTGGCAGATCCGGATGGAAATTACTTTCAACTGGTAAGCCCAATGGAATAAGGAAATGATCCCTGGCTTAACTTCAGCAATTGCACATCTGAGAGCATACGTATAAAGATGAAAAGTGTATGCAAAAATAACCCCACATTTTCGGTCTGTCCGGCACATGGGAAAACACTCCATGCCTGCCAGGACTCCTGCGAGGAAAGTGATATTAAACCCGTAAAAACAAAAGCAATATAGGTGTGGTTTTTCAACTAAATTGGACGTTTATTCAAAACCGAGGTGACATGTCTACTGATTCGTTTGTAGTCAAAGTTGCTCCTTGACGATTATGACAGCGCTGATTATCATCCAAAATGTCTTAATTGGGTTCGATAGACCCCTCTCTACCTGAGGGTCGGAGCAAAGGACAGAAAGGAGAACAGCATGGAACTAGGCGCATTTTCAATCAGCCTGGCAGTCAAGGATATAAAGGCGTCGGAAGCTTTCTACGAGAAGCTTGGTTTCGAAGTCTTCCATGGAGATATCAAACAGAACTACCTGATCATGAAGAATGGAGACCATGTGATTGGACTGTTTCAAGGGATGTTTGAAAAGAACATTTTAACCTTCAATCCGGGCTGGGACAGCAACGCCCAAAAGCTCGATTCTTTCACAGACGTGCGCGAACTACAGCGCCAGCTCAAAGCGCAAGGTGTGGAACTGGTGAGCGAGGCCGACGAGCACACCTCGGGGCCGGCCAGTTTTATCGCAGAGGACCCAGATGGCAACCCCATCCTTGTCGACCAACACATCTAAACTACGCTCCATTTTAGCAACGAGGCTTTATATCCCCTTTACATTCACCCGTTGCTGCTCATCATCCGTGCCTGGCTTGGTCCCGCCGTTCTAGTCGCTCCTGAGCACAGGATATCTTTGCAGCGCCTTCAGCGCACCAACCAGCAGCAAACAGTTCTAGCCATGCGATAGCCGCCCTCACCATAGCACGAGTATTCTTAAAAGTTTGGCGGGATTGGTAACCGTGACCATTAGCAAGTTGTCTGTGTGAAATACATCATTAATTTGGATATTAGAGATCAATTTTCTATAATAGAATCATCGAGATATCGTAAATTACTTCGTAGCAAAAAATCGATTTAAAAATCACATCAATCAAAGATGTGGATAAAGTTTGTGACCTTTATGTCAATCCATTTAACTGATTGTTTCCTGTTATTCCAAATTGACCACTCTTATTTGAGTGAAAGGAGAAAACAATGCCAGCCTATGTAACTTTGTTTAACTGGACCGAAC
>CAZAQS010000302.1:0-5564 GCA_964486825.1 uncultured Anaerolineaceae bacterium
ACCGTACCATCCTCCTTATCCTGGCGCTTGTGTTATTGCTGGGCATAGCACTCCCGGCCTCCGGCGCCGGGGACGTACGCGTGTGGGTCGAATACCGCCCGGGCACCCAGGCCGCCGTCCAGGGAGAGCTTCAAAAGTCCGGAGCCCAGTTCTACTATCATTTCGACCGTCTTCAATCGTATGTGGTAAGCGTTCCAGAAAGGGCTTTGAACGGATTGAGCCGTAACCCCAACGTCGCCTCCATAGAGATCGACCCGGTCCGGGAGCTGGTTCAAAATATACCCGGAGAATTCCCCACCCTTGAGGTGTCCATCCTGCCCGAGCAGGTGGTCCCCTACGGCATCGATATGGTGCAGGCCCGCGATATTTGGGACGCCAACCGTAACGGCAAGATCGACAAGAATGCTCCGACCGGCGCAGGGCGCACCGTATGCATCATCGACACGGGCTATTACAACGCCCACGAAGACCTGCAGGGGGTCCACGTCGTCGGGGGTTACTCGCAAACCAACCCCGATCCTGCTCTTTGGACATTTGATGGGCACGGTCACGGCACGCACGTTGCCGGCACTGTCACCGCCATGCACAATGGTATCGGCGTTGTTGGCGTCACCCCTGGGACTGTCTCGCTCTTTATCGTCAAGATCTTCGACGATACCGGTGAATGGGTCTCCAAGAAGCACGCCTCCGATTTGGTGGAAGCCGCTTACCTTTGCGCTGACAATGGCGCCAATGTTATCAGCATGAGCTTGAGCGGAACGACCAGGAGCGGCAGGGAAGAACGCGCCTTCAACAACCTGTACGCTGCCGGCGTGCTCTCCGTGGCAGCTGCCAGCAACGACGGCATCGAACGATACCATTACCCGGCTTCCTACGACTCGGTTATTTCCGTAGCCGCTCTCGACTCGAATTACACAGTTGCTAATTTCTCACAGTTCAACGACCAGGTCGAGCTGGCAGCCCCCGGCGTTAACGTGCTCAGCACGCTGCCCTTCATTGCCGATGGTTATGTACTTGTGGATGGGATCGAATACGAGGCGATTGCCATCGAGTTTGCCGCGACCGGCTACGCCTCAGGCCAGCTTGTAGATGGCGGTCGCTGCCTGACCACCGGTCCCTGGAGCGAGGCGGTGGTGCTGTGCGAGCGTGGAGATATCAGCTTCTATGATAAAGTCATGAATGTACAGAGCAGCGGAGGTGTGGCTGCTGTCATCTACAACAATGCTCCTGGTATCTTCAGCGGCACGCTCGGCGCCGGCAACACAGCTACGATCCTGGCAGTCTCCATAAGCCAGGAGGATGGACAGTACCTGGTGGCGAACAAGACTGGCTTCCTGGCCGAAGTTGGCAGCTCGGTCGTTTATGATGCCAGCGGCTACGAGCCCTGGAGCGGCACTTCCATGGCTACCCCCCACGTCTCTGGCGTCGCCGCCCTGATCTGGAGCTGGGATCCCTCCCTGACGAACGTCCAGATCCGCCAGGCCTTGCAGGTCACTGCCCTCGATCTTGGCGAACCCGGCCGGGATGTCTACTACGGCTACGGGCTGGTGCAGGCTTACGACGCCTGGAATTACCTGGGCGGGGGAAAGCCTGGCAACAAGTAACTTTTTCTCGCAGGTTCTCCGCAACCGCCTCCTCCCCGTGAACCAGGTAGCTCTCCTTTAGGGTGTCCTTGGAAGCCCTGGCATACTTCACCAGATCATCCTGCCTGGTATGGGTTGAGAAGCCGCGGATATTGACCGCCAGGTGAGAGGTCATATAAGTGGTGTAGGCGGGGCCTTCATAGCCCTGGTTGGTCAATCCTCTCCAGGTTATATCAATCCCGTCATGGGCAGTGGATGACTTGCAGGATCTGTTGGCCGAAATTCTCCAGCCGCCAGGGGACGTCCTTTAAGATCTCCGCCAGCTCCTCCATTTCGCGTGGGTTACGTTCGGCTACCGCATGCAAAAGGTCGCGCGATAGCACCACATCCGACTTCACTCCCAGGTCTCGGGCGGTGAGCTTACGCCAAAGGCGCAGGTTTTCCAGACGGCAAAGGAACTTCTCGTCTGGCCGCGGTGAGCGCGGCTGGGTAATGGGCGGCGCCTGTAGGCCTCTTTGGACAACTTGCAGCAGCGCTGAACCGTGCCGCTGCATCTGTCCCCGGCTCATCCCCGGCAGGCGTTTCAGCTCGTTTGCCGTGGTCGGGCAAGCGCTGGCAATGGCGTGCAAGGTTCTGTCGCTCATGACTTTGAACAGAGGCCGGTTCAGGCGCCGGGCTACGTTATCGCGATACTTGCACAGCTCCTGGAGCACCGCCGCTTGCCGGGGGTTCAGATCGTTGACCCCACTGATCCTCCAGCATGCTTCCTCGATCTTTCGGGTATGGTTGCGCGGGTGCTCCTGTTCCCCGTTGTTCAGCAAGGATAGGCGCCGGAAGTCTTCCTCCGCCAGGGGCCAGCGCCCGCTCTCTTCCAGTTCTGCCCGCAGCCGTTCTCGTAATGGGATCAGGTAGCGTGTATCCAGCATGGCATAGTCCAGCAGGTGTTGGGGTAATGGCCTTTGTCCCCAATTAGCCCTTTGGAAGCGCTTGTCCATCTCCACCCCAAACTCGTTCTTTAATATCGAACCCAAACCGACCTCGTCTTTGCCCAGCACGGTAGCTGCCACCATCGTATCGAAAAGGTTTTCCACCTTGAAGGCGAAATCACGCTGTAAGCAGATCAGGTCGTACTCGGCGGCATGGAAGATCTTCTCGATCTTTGGGTTTGAGAAGATGCGCGCCAGGGGCGACAGGTCCTTCATCGACAGCGGGTCCACCAGGTAATCCATCTCCTGAGTCGAGAACTGGATCAGGCAGACCTGCTCCTGGTAGGCATACAGGCTGTTCGACTCCGTATCGACCGCCAAGACCGGTTCGTGCAAAAGATCCTGGACCAGCTCTTCCAGGGCTTTTTCGTCTGTTATTAATTCTAGAGCTGCAATTTTTTCTTCACTCATATAATCTCGGTTTCTAGTGTTCCGAATATGATCCTAACGTCTCAAAATATACAACCGAACACATATAGCTTTGTCAGGTCTTCCTGCGATCCGTTTTCCAATGCAATTGTCTTTCTTGCCATAGCCCATTTCCCTGGAATTTCCCCTGGTACCGCTGCGTTGATTTCCCCTAATTCCCCCCATTCATTTAGCTTGTCAATTATAGCTCATTTGAAGTCCGGGGGCCCTTTTCCATCACAATTGCATCTTCCCTGTCCGAGTAGTAGCGCGGCCAAACACTCCTTTGATGGTATCCCAGGCGCTGGTACAGGCGGATGGCGCTCTGGTTGGAAGCGCGCACGCTCAAGCGAATGGAAGCCACATCCAGGAGTTCTTCCACCTCCCGCAAGAGCTTTTCCCCGATTCCCTTGGAACGGTATTCGGGAAGCACGCCCACGGTAGAGATCCAGGCCGTGTTCTCGGAGCGGCGAATATCGCAGGCGATGAAACCAACCAGTCGACCGTCGTTGACGGCCTTCAGGCGCAGGACGTTCGGCATGGTCAGTACGCCCACCAGATCCAAGAGAGGCCAGGCGTCCTTCGGGAAGCATACCTGTTCCAGGTAGCGCAGCGCCGACACATCTTTCCAGGTAGCCGGCTCGATCAAAACCTGCCGGCCTGGGTCGGGGTTATCTTGCTCGTCAATCACCCCCCTATTCTACTACTTTGAGGGATGTTTTTTGGGAAAGGTAGCCCTCTCAGGACAGGTACCAGGCAAGAACTGCGGCAAGCACAGCAGAGATCGCGCCGATAAAAAGGCCCCACCAAAGCCAGCGGCGGGTGATTACACGATGGTAAGCCTGGTATATCGTAGCTGACAGGCTGCCCAGGATAGCTAAGCCCAGCAGGTCCCAGGTATTCTGATTGAAGAAGTATGAGCGTACCACTGCCAGTCCGAGCAATCCAAATAACAAGATGGTGGCTGCCAAACGGTAGCTGGCATTCTCAATAGCCTGGGTGCGCTCATCGCGCTCAACTGACCGGATATTCATGTTTCAATCTCCTCCAGGTAGAAGACCTCGTCGACCGGCTTCTCCAACCGGTTAGCCAGAAGGAAAGCCAGCAGGGCGGAAGGCACGTACTGCTCGTTCTCGATCGAACTGATGGTCTGGCGGGTAACCCCGCCCAGGCGGGCAAGTTCCTCCTGAGAGAGGTTCCGTTCAGCTCGTGCAATTTTCAGGCGGTTAGCAAGTTTGATCTTTTTCATGGATGGCATCCTTACCTGAAGTATATAAATAATTTATCGAAATGTCAAGTATAGCGGACATAATGACAAGTATAGCGGACGATCCACCCGGGTGATGGAAGGCAGATCTCCTAATCAGAAATAAGCCCTGTCTAACTGTGCCCCGTCAAAGTTGATATCTTCTGGAGAGCGCATGGTATTATTAACTACCGGAGGCAAATCTGACTGCTTTCTCCCTTCTGATCGGGTTTGGCGCGGCCTTTGGATTGGCCTGGACGGCCGCGCTGGCGCCTAATAAGCACGTAGCCCACTGGATCGACCAGGGGTTGTGGATTTTATTTGGCGCGTTACTCGGTGGGCGCCTGGTTCACGTTGTTTCTGTCTGGCCCTATTATGTAGATCGTCCCCAGGATATCCCACAAGTATGGCTGGGAGGCCTTTCCGGGACCGGCGCTTTGGCCGGCGGCCTGCTGGCGCTGGGACTGTTGGCTATAATCATCCGCCAGAACCTGGGTGCCCTGGCTGACAGGTACCTGCCTCTGGCGACAGCACTGGTGGTCAGCGCCTGGTTGGCAGGTTGGGCGGACGGGGTTGCTTATGGGGCTGAAACTGCTGCCTGGTGGGGATTGCCGGCCATCGATGAATGGGGGAACCTGTCCCGGCGCGCGCCGCTACAAATGCTGGCCGCCATCCTGTCGCTGGTGGTTTTCTGGTACGCCGACCGCCGCAGGCACCCCAAACACCCCGGAGCGGCTGGCAGCCTGGCCTTATCTGGGCTGGGGCTGCTCATCTTTGCCACTGCCCTCTTGAGGGCTGATCCTTCCCCTGGCTGGGTGGGTTTGCGACCAGAGGCCTGGGCCGGGCTGGGTTTTACCCTCCTGGCTGGCCTGGTCTTCCTCCTGGCCCGCTTTCCCTTGCGCTGGCGTCGGCGGACTTCACCAGCGGGAGATACGGATGTCCTTCAAAATACCTCTTAAACGGATCCTAGGACGATGAAGCTAACCCTCGCTCTCGCTCAGATCAATACCGTGCTTGGCGTGGTCAGCGCCAATCTGGAAAGACACCTGTCCCTGGCAGACGAAGCTCGCCGTTCAGGTGTGGACCTGCTGGTCTTCCCGGAGCTCTCCCTGACCGGCTATGTCCTCCAGGATCTGACCCCTGCTGTTGCCATCACGCCCTCGTCAACCGACCCGATCTTCAAGCCCCTACTGGAGGCCAGCCGGTCGATCGACCTGGTGGTAGGCTTTGTCGACGAAGATGCGCGCCACCGCTTCTTCATTGCCGGCGCTTACCTGGCACGCGGCCAGGTGCTGCACGTTCACCACATCCGCCCTTTCCGCGAATATGGGTACGTGCGCG
>CAZAQS010000303.1:0-5564 GCA_964486825.1 uncultured Anaerolineaceae bacterium
GGTCATTTTGGGTTAGAGCAAACGCTTATCATAAAACGAGCAGCGCTCGAGGTGATGCGAAAATCATCGATCTCGATATTGCCCTTAACAGAATATGACATCATCACCGATCAGTACACCGGTGACCATGCCGCAACAGGCGAGACGTCGTTATTAATGGCGCTGCGACCCGACTTGGTCATGTTAGACGCAGTCCCGGAAGAGGAGAAACTGGATGGCATCATCGGCAAAGACCCACGTGGAGATGCCTCACCGGAAAAAGGTCAAGTCCTGTTTGATACAATAGCCAGAAGGACTTCGCAGGTTGCCTTACGTCTGCTCCACAATACCTCAGGGCTCCAACGAATGGATTTTATCCAAGTAGTATCCCTCACTGTGGCGATATTGGAAAAATTATCCCAGGAGCGAAAGGTGCGTCCCAAATCAGAAGTACCCCCGATCGTCACCCCCGCTTATATTCGCTGCTGCCAATCACTTTATGAGGGGGATTATAAGGCAGCTCAGGCTGCTGCAGAGCAAAAATTTGCTGATTTGAGCAAATAAAAACGGCCTGGCGGGATGTAAAAAGCGGGATGGAATACCCATCAACCGGCGGAAAAATCTTCTTCGAAACCATTCCCGCGCTAAGCTCTCAAGTACTGCTTCCCCCCTAACGCGGCTCCCCCTCCTCCTCCTCCATCCTCCTGCCTCTCAGCTCCATCCACCTCTCCCGAGAGTAATCCCTCAGCCGCTTCCAGGGGAACTCGAAGGGCGGCGAGGGCTCGCCTAGCTCCTCCCACGGGTCCAGGTCCAGCATCTTCCGCAGCATATAGCGCCCGAGCAGCTTCACGGTCGCCAGGACCGGCGCTGCCAGCACCAGGCCAACGATACCGATCAGGTTGAAAGCGATCAGCGCCGCGATCAGGATGGCAGCCGGATGCAGGTCGAGCGTGCGTCCCAGCAGGCGCGGCGTGACCAGGTTATCGAAGCTCTGGTCCAGGATCACCAGCGCCACCAGCACCAGGATGGTGTACTGCCAGGGCAGCAGCCCGAAGATATTACCGGCCTGGAAAAAGGCCACCACCCCCGCCACCACCAGCACGATGAATGGTCCCAGGTAAGGGATAAACTTACCCAGACCGGCGATGATAGCAATCACCAGCGCCAGGCGCAGGCCGACGACGGAAAGCAAAATGAACGTCAGGATGACCGCCAGGATGAAGATGATCAGCTGCCCTCGTAGAAAGGCGCTCCAGATCCTCTGCAGCTCAGCCACCAGGCGGCGCACGTCCTCGTCGTAGCCGGGTATCTCGATGCGCACCAGGTTGTACGGCACTCGCCCGGCCTCGGCCAGGATGAAATACGATACGACCAATATGAAAAGCAGCCAGCCCAGCGTCGTAGCGGCGCTGGTAGCGAAGGTGCTCAGGATGGCGCCGGACTGCACCAGGAGTGGTTGCAGGATTCCAAGCACCTGCTCGGACAGGGCCAGCAGGTCGAACTGGGTCAGGTCGATCTGGAATGGACCGATGGTGTAGACATTCGTGGACAGCTCGGCTGCCAGGGACGGCAGGGTGACCTCGATGAAATTCTGGACCACGCGGATCAGGCTCTGGAACTGCTGGACGATGGCAATCCCAGACCAGGCCAGCAGGCCTCCCACCACCACAGCCACAACCACATAGATCAGGTTGGTCGCCATACGCCAGCTCAAGCGCGTGTTGTAGATCAGGCGGTTCACGATGGGGTGAAGCACGTAAGCCAGGATAAAGGCCAGCAGGAGCGGGCCGATGATGGCGCGGATATAGATGATCAGGGCTGCGATGAGGGCAACGATGGTCAGCCCGATCACCAGCTTGGTGTTCGTGCTCCATTGCGGAGAGGAAGAAGGGGGAATACCGGGCGTGTTCATAGCTATCGTTACTAATTGTATCCAATTCCAGCCCCTTCAGGAAGGCCTGGGAATAGGGGGGATCAGAGTGAATAACGATCACAAATTTGATTGACTCCCCCTTATTCATACTATACACTTAGAGTATAAACTCTGAACACGAATATAAACTGGCCGCTAGAGAAGTTACCCATGAGCGATTCGAGCTCCTCGCCCGAAGATTTACAAAAAATCGAAACTGCCATCCAGGCGCAAGAGGATTTGCGCGGGGTTCTTCCCGATGAACAGATCGACGCTCTCCTGGCCTCGCTCCGAGCTCGTCGAGAGCAGATTTCGATCGGGTTGCAGGGTACTGGAGCAGTCGCAGCTGGCGTTGGCGCAAAAGCCCTGGGACAAAATGCAATCCATATCGAAGGAAATCTCAGCGGGGATTTTCTAGGCCATGGTGCAAAAATCGAGAAACATTACCACGGTCCGGAAGGAACAGACCCATCTGTCTTGAGAAATGCGTATTTGAATCGTATACTGGAAAGCTCCAGCTATCTTTCGATGGCCGGCGTCGACCCTAAAACAGCCAGCGAAGCGGAGACACGGCTGAGCTTATCCGCTGTTTACACAGCTCTGCTTACATTGAGAACCGAAGAACTGGGTCGTGGTCGTATCGCAAAACCCAAGCAAGCTGAGTTCACGTTGCAAAGGTACTCTGCTTTGGAGCAACTCAACAATCACCCTCGACTTGTGTTGCTGGGAGATCCGGGAAGCGGCAAGAGTACATTTGCCAGGTATGTCGCTTTGTGTTTGGCAGGTGAGAGGCTGGAACATCCAGAAGCCAACCTGGCCTTGCTGACCGCTCCAATTCCCACAGAAGACAAAATCAAATCTCGATTGGATGAACAAAAGCCACAGTCATGGGACCACGGCCCATTATTGCCGGTCATGATCACCTTGCGCGATTTTGCGGCCCGTAAATTGATTGGTTCTGATATACCGGCGACAGCAGAGAACCTTTGGCAGTTCATCACCGCGGAGTTGAACGCAGCCGCTTTAGGAGATTTCGCCCCTTACTTGCGCAAAGAGCTCTTGGAGTCAGGCGGGTTGCTCTTACTGGACGGTTTAGATGAAGTACCCGAAGCACAATCTAGCCGGTCTTTGCTGAAGCAAGTCATCGAGGACTTCGCCCATACTTTTCCTTGCTGCCGTATCCTGGTAACCAGCCGGACATATGCCTACCAGAAGCAAGGTTGGCGGTTATCCGGGTTTGAAGATACCGAACTGGCGCCTTTTAGCCGAGATCAGATCAACGCATTCATCAATCGTTGGTATGCTCATATTGCCAGTTTACGCAATATCAACCACACCAATGCACGGGGCCAGGCTGAGCTGCTTAAACGGGCGATCTTTGCCAGCGACCGCCTGATCGAATTGGCAGTTCGCCCATTATTGCTTACACTGATGGCAAGCTTGCACGCCTGGCGGGGTGGCACGCTGCCAAATAAGCGCGAACAACTCTACGGAGACGCAGTCGATCTATTACTTGATTGGTGGGAGAGCCCGAAAGCAGTGCATGATTCTCATGGCAACCTCATCATAACTCAACCCAGTTTGGCTGAGTGGTTACGCGTGGACCGGGATCAGGTGCGTTCGTTCCTGAACAAGCTGGCTTTTCAGGCCCATTTAGAGCAGCGGGAATTGATCGGTACTGCGGATATACCTGAGGGTGGAGTGGTCAGTGGGTTAATACAATTGGCGCAAAATCCGGATGTGAATCCTGCCCGGCTGGTTGAGTACCTGAGCCAGCGGGCCGGCCTGATTATTCCTCGTGGTGAGGCGGTTTATACTTTCCCGCACCGCACCTTCCAGGAATACCTGGCTGCCTGTTATTTGACTGATCACGGTTTTCAGAGCGGGTGACCGAACTGGTTAGGGCTGATCCTGAACGCTGGCGAGAGGTGGGATTGTTAGCAGGCGCCAAGGCTGCCCGCGGGGGAGCCTTTGCCCTGTGGTCTTTGGTGGAGTGCTTGTGTCCTATAGATACAGGCGAAACCGGCGATCTGGTGTTAGATTCCTGGGGAGCCCTGCTGGCTGGACAGGCCATGGTTGAGAATGCTGACCTGGAACAGGTGAGTGAAATCAACCGCAAAAAAGTTGACAGGGTTAAGAAATGGCTCGTCCATATCCTGGATAAAGCCAGCTTGCCGGTCCAAGAACGGGCTCGAGCCGGCAATGTGCTGGCCGAGTTGGGTGATCCCCGGTTCGATCCTGATCACTGGCACTTGCCAGATGAGCCTCTATTGGGTTTTGTCGATATCCCTGCTGGCTCATTTCTTATGGGAAGCGATCCAGAAAAGGATAAAAACGCCTTAAACGATGAGCTGCCCCAGCACCTGTTATATCTGCCCACTTACTATATCGCTCGCTACCCGGTTACCGTGGCTCAGTTCCGGTCGTTCGTCCAGGAATCCGGTTATGAACTATTGGATCCATCTATCCTGCGCGCCGTCGATAACCATCCAATCGGTACGGTGGGTTGGAGCAGCGCAATACAATACTGCCACTGGCTAACAGTGAAACTTCACCAGTTAGCCCAAGGAAATATCAATAATGTAGGATCACCCTCGGCAAGATCATTTTGGGAGGGATTGGCCAGCGGTATGCTGGAAGCCAGTCTGCCCAGCGAGGCGGAGTGGGAAAAAGCGGCTCGGGGAGGAGATGCCCGGATTTATCCCTGGGGTGATCCCTTTAACGCTGATTATGCCAATACCGAGGAAACCAACCTCAATGCCACAACCACCGTTGGTAGTTTTCCCGGAGGCGCCAGTCCATTTGGTATTTTAGATATGTGTGGAAATGTTTGGGAGTGGACGCGCAACCTGTGGGGTACAAACCCAAAAAGTCCAGCGTATAAATACCCTTACAACCAGCAGGATGGGCGTGAGGACACCTCGGCTGCATTGAGCATTCTACGTGTACAGCGGGGAGGTTCGGCGTTACACGATTGCTGCGAAGCGCGCTGTGTTCATCGTCGCTGGATCAATCCAGGCAATTACTACTGGAATGTGGGCTTCCGGGTGGTGGTCACCCCCGTAAATGCATTGAAGCAGGAGGTTTAAAAATGGATTCGGCAACAATATCTACAACCGTAAAAGATACCTGGACAATGCTGCAGCCATACTTGCCCATTATCGCCACCCATGCTGCCGGGCAAGTTGGCAAGGAGTTGCCGGGCGCAGTGGGCAAGATATGGGGGGCGCTGAAATCAAAGTTAGATACCAAGCAGGCCGCTAAAGGTGCACTTTCTGATCTTTTGAAGAACCCAACGGACGCAGACTTGCAGGGGGCTTTCCGTGTCCAGATCAAGAAGATCCTGGAAGAGGATCTATCCTTTGCTAGCGAGCTACAGGGGTTTGTGAACGAGGCCGGCACACACATTGAGGTGAATGTGGAGAGCGGTGCCGTCGCCATTGGTGACCACGCCAAAGCAGTGGGGGAGAAAGGCATCCTGATCGAAGGTTCTGTGGGCGGGAATTTCTTGGGATCGAGTAAGGAAAGCTAGCGACAATTTCGTCGGATCGAGAAGGATACCCCTTCATATCACAGTTCCCTGATTTCTACGTGTCCGTCATCAGTACTGAGGATGGCGAAAAATTCATATACCTTGTCCTCGCTCAAGGGTGTGTCAGATATGTGACCAGCA
>CAZAQS010000304.1:0-5562 GCA_964486825.1 uncultured Anaerolineaceae bacterium
TAATAAGGTATCCTGTGATGCTTGGATTGGCTTGGTAATGATTATATGCAGGCGTGTTATTGCAGGCTTTTTCTGCCCCAATGTATGGCTACTGTACCGAGCATATATCGTTGAAAACCTACATCCTTAAACCCTGCATCGCTCAAGCGGCTGGCCAACTGCTCGGCAAGCAAGAAATTCTCTGTAGATTCGGGCAGGTATCGGTATGCGTCTGCCTGGCCAGTCAAAACCCGGCCCAGGCTTGGAATTATATAATGTAAATGGAGTAAAACAAAAGGGAAAAGCAGGTTCTGGCGAGGGCGAGTCGTATCCAGGGCTACCCACCTTCCTCCGGCTTTCAATACCCTCAGCTGCTCCTTCAGTGAATCCCGGATATCCACCACATTGCGAAGAAGGAAACCGGACACGATTGCATCGAAGCATTCATCTGGGAAAGGCAGGTGCAGCGCATCGGCGCCGCACCAGAATAGATCTGGCGATTCAGGGTGACCCTGGCCTGCGCGCATCATCCCTAGTGTAAAATCGGCGGCTACGATATTCGCCTCTGGCTCCTGTCTCAGCGCTTCACGAGCCAGATCGCCGGTTCCTGCTCCAAGATCAAGCAGCCGGCCTCTCGCAGGTACGGTAGCGAGTCGAATGACCTCCCGGCGCCAACGAAGATCTTGCCCACCCGTCATCACCCGGTTCATCAGATCATACCTGGGAGCGATCCTGGAAAACATATCCTGTACGTATAAGGCTCGCTCTTTGCCCTTCAACTCGGCCAATGGTTAACCTCCTCAGGAGCATTTATCCGCATAATGCTACCATACGCTAACTCTCCATTCAAGCGAGAAGTGGCTCAGCTAATAGTTTGGCGGCTAACACAATTATTCCTGGCCAGTTAAAAAATATTCGTAGGGCAAATTTCAAAAAATAACTTAAAATATCCCTTATTGACGAATAGCAATAAACATAATTTCATTTGTAGAAAGAGAATAATCTATTGTGGAAAGCAGATCGATTTTAATGAGTACAGACAAGGTGGGAGAGGTGAAAGCAAAGAGGCTGGTTAATTGGAGAATAGTGCTTTTCCTGCTGCTGGTCCCATTCCTCGGCGCAGGTTTGGCTATCATTATTGCATATGTGCAAGGTCAAGTTCGCTATAACCCGGAATACTTTTCTGAAGAACACATTGAACGTTACCAAATACTAGCTCCCTTCTTAACTGACCTTGAGACAGCTCTCAAGGAAGGGGATGAAAATCTGATGGCTGTGCTGCAAGGGACGCGCTCTACCCCAAGCTTCATACCTCCTAATCCAAACATCCGGTACAGTTTTTTGTTGAACCGGCAGGGTGGCTACGATAACCACATTTTCTGGGATATAGAGACGTACGTGAGGTATGTCCAACATATTAAAAATGTGGATGGTCGTTATGTAATCGTGCCTGAATCCCTGTATTATTATGTGGACAGCGGCATCTGGCCAACTGTATTCACCCCACCGGCTTTATATTGGTGGACTTTTGTCATAATCACTACAATTGTGTTGTGGGTATACCGTTTCCTGGCCGCGGTCCGTAAACAGTTATTTGCCCGTTGACGATCCAACTTCTGCATGCTATTATGAAAATGGTACATTTGGATTTATCTCTAAGCGCTTTTTGTCGTAAAGATTCCCCGCCACATCTCGGTAACTTCCCGGCTATATCCTTCTGCCTGGGTCTCTTTCGGGAATTAACTGCACTTATCGTCGAATTATTTTTTCCAACAGATGGCGTTGGGGAATCGGTTAGTAGCTCGTCTTGGATATTAACTGGCGCGGCTATACTCCCAACGAGCGCAAGGGATTGCGCTTTTTTGCATTTATTTCAAGGAGTTATTGATCATGAGATCGGAATTCATAGCTCGAATCTTAGGCATGATAATATTAGGCTTGATCGGCGGTTATTTAGGAGCTCAATTAGGTCGGATAGCCAATTTATCTGAGGAATACTATGCCGCCGTAATTGGCCTGGTTGGAGCAATGATGGGCCTCGCTCTAACCCCCTTGTTTACCACCCAGCCGATGCGCGCCCTGCGGGCCGTCCTTGTACGGGTACCCGTTCAAACTCTGGCAGCCGGACTAACCGGATTGGTCATTGGTCTGATCATTGCTGCCCTGCTTTCCTTCCCTCTCTCTCTGCTGCCTTCACCATTTGGTCAGCTCCTACCTTTCTTAGGGGTGCTATTGTTCAGCTACCTGGGCATCGCAGTCTTTGTGATGAGGCAAACGGATATTTTTTCCGTTCTGCGTTACCTGCCGGGACGT
Organism: uncultured Anaerolineaceae bacterium; assembly: GCA_964486825.1. Classification (GTDB taxonomy): domain Bacteria; phylum Chloroflexota; class Anaerolineae; order Anaerolineales; family UBA4823; genus CAZAQS01. The sequence continues at coordinate 2,293 of CAZAQS010000304.1, forward strand.
GCACCGGTTGAGGAAGCTCAAGAAACAGGGGCTAGCCGCACGATTTTATTAGATACCAGCGTAATCATTGATGGACGAATTGCAGATATTGCCCAAACTGGCTTCCTGTCCGGGACCTTGCTGATACCGCGTTTCGTGCTTAACGAGCTTCAATATATTGCTGATTCTCCGGACAGCTTGCGCCGCCAACGTGGGCGCAGGGGCATGGAGGTCCTCTCTCGCTTGCAAAAGGATACCATCGTTCCCGTCCGTATCAGCGATATCGATGTCGAAGGGGTGCGTGATGTAGACGATAAATTGGTGATCCTGGCGCGTCAATTACGTTGCCCGATCCTGACCAACGACTATAACCTGAACCGCATCGCCGAGCTACAAGGTGTAGCCGTTCTCAATGTAAATGAGTTGGCAAATGCAGTGAAGCTGGTGCTGTTGCCCGGAGAATCCTTAACCGTCAATATCATCCAGGAGGGCCGGGAAGCTGGCCAGGGGGTAGGTTATCTTGATGATGGTACGATGGTTGTTGTCGAAGATGGGCGGGATCACTTGCATATCGAAACCACGGTAACCGTTACTAAAGTGCTACAAACTGCGGCCGGTCGGATGATCTTTGCGAAAGTGGAAAGCGGGCGATAAGCGTATACCAGGAGAAAGGCATGAGCGTGCGGATTTACAATACCCTTACAAGACAAAAAGAAGATCTGGAAACCTTGGAGCCCGGAAAGGTGTCGATGTATGTATGTGGCCCTACAGTTTATAGTAAAGCTCACGTGGGACACGCTATGTCGGCTATGGTTTTCGACATCATCCGCCGCTACCTTGAATTCAAGGGGTATGAGGTGCGCTACGTGATGAATTATACGGATGTAGATGATAAGATCATCATCCGAGCCAATGAGGAGGGCCGTGACCCATTTGAGCTGGCCGAGGGGTATATCCAGGAATTTCGGGGTAATCTTCAGGCGCTGAATATCAAGCCCGCTACCCTCAACCCGCGCGCCACAGAGGAGATGGAATATATTATCCGCATGATCACTGAGTTAGGAGAGAGTGACTATGCATATACAACCGATGGAGATGTCTATTTCAGGGTGACTCGTGACGAGGATTACGGTAAATTATCCAACCGGAGATTAGAAGATATGCAGGCAGGTGCTCGTATCGGCGTCGATGAGCGGAAGGAGCACCCTATGGATTTCGCCTTGTGGAAGAGCGCCAAACCCGGGGAGCCGGCCTGGGACAGCCCGTGGGGCAAAGGACGTCCTGGGTGGCATATCGAGTGCTCTGCGATGAACTTACACCACCATGGCGAACAGATTGATATCCATGGTGGGGGTAACGACCTGATCTTCCCTCACCACGAGAACGAAATCGCCCAGACAGAAAGCCTGACCGGAAAGCCCTTCGCCCGCTATTGGGTCCATAATGGGATGATGCAGCTGGGTGGGGAAAAGATGTCCAAATCCTTGGGGAACCTGGTGACGATCGAAGATTTCCTGGCTGAAAACGAAGCTGATGTCCTGCGCATCATGGTCCTCAATTCAAGTTACCGAAACCCGCTAACCTTCAACCATGAGGTCGTGGAGCAATCTAAAAAAGCTCTGGAACGCTTACGCTCTGCACTGCGAACCAGCTCTGCTAATGACGAGCAATCCTTCGGTGAGGTTGAGGGCTCCCTGTCGAGACAGGTAGAGGAAACTCGCCAGGGGTTTATCGCCTCAATGGATGATGACTTCAATACGGCTGGAGCTCTTGGACATCTCTTCGAGCTGGTCAGGGCTATCAACCTGGCCCGGGACTCAGGCGCGAGCTCTGTCGCGCTGCAAGAAGCTCAACAAACCTTATTGGAACTGGCGGGCGTCCTCGGATTGACCCTTGAGCGGCAGCCAGAAGTGGGCGGTGAAGCAACTCCTTTCATAGATCTGTTGGTAGAGCTGAGATCGGATCTGCGCAAGCAAAAGCTTTGGGCCTTGTCCGATATGATCCGAGACCGTTTGAAAGAGCTGGGCGTCATCATCGAAGATAGCAAGGAAGGCACAAGTTGGCGTTGGGAGTAGCGCTAAGACGCCATGCGAGAGTGGATCACCGGTCGTAACCCAATTCATGAGCTGCTGCAAGCCAGGCGCAGGCAAGTCTTCCGTCTTCTAGTCGCAGAAGGTGTACAAGAAAAGGGTCGCCTGTCCCAGATCCTTCAAATTGCAGCCTCGAGAAAACTGAAAGTAGAACATGTCTCGAGAGCACAGCTGGACCGTATAGGTCAGGGGCATCAGGGTGTGGCTCTGGAGGCAAGCCCCTATTCGTACGCCAACCTGGAAGATATCCTGGATCTGGCCTCAACCCGCCAGGAGCCTGCATTCATCTTAATCCTCGATACGCTACAAGATCCGCAAAACATGGGGACCTTGCTGAGAACCAGTGAAGCAGTGGGTGTACATGGCGTTGTACTGCCTTTGCGCAGGACGGCCACGGTTACGCCTGCGGTCGTCCACGCTTCGTCTGGCGCCAGCGAGCATCTATTGATTGTCCAGGCAAACCTGGCCCAGGCTATTTCTACGTTAAAAGAGCAAGGGGTTTGGATCGTTGGGTTGGAAGGAGATCCGCAAGCAGAAGGAGTTGAGAATGTGCGCCTGGATGGCACACTGGCCCTGGTTGTGGGGAACGAGGGCGAAGGTATGCGGAGGCTGGTAAAGGATTCCTGTGATGTCCTCATGCGCCTTCCAATGAGAGGCAGGGTAGCCTCGTTGAATGCAGCCGCAGCCGGGTCGGTGGCGCTATACCTGGCCTGGCAAGCGCGGGAATTCAAGGGACAGGTTACCCCTCCGCTCGGATAAGCGAGTAGCGCCGCGCAATAACGGTATCTGAGGTCAAGCCATTGACGTTTCTGCTGAAACCTGCTAAACTCCTGCCTTGCTGCATTTGATCCATCGTTATCTTCCATCAGGAAGATAACAAGGTAGTTTTAAGGATATTGCTTGCAGAAGCCTTGTCTGGAGACAGGCCCTCTGGTATAATGCCTTTCGCCTTTGAGACGGGCGTTTTAACAATTCTTGCCGACGTAGCTCAAACGGCAGAGCAACGCACTTGTAATGCGTAGGTTATGGGTTCGATTCCCATCGTCGGCTTCCGTTGAAGGTTGGCGTCCGGGGCTGAGCTCTCAGCCCCGGACTCGAGCCCGCAACGGTGCGAAGCTTGAAGAATATGGGCGGTTACCCAAGTGGCCAAAGGGGACTGACTGTAAATCAGTTGGCGGACGCCTTCGGAGGTTCGAATCCT
>CAZAQS010000305.1:0-1019 GCA_964486825.1 uncultured Anaerolineaceae bacterium
ATCAAATTGTGGGAATCAGCGCAGCTCTAATCCCCTTCCTGGAGCATGATGATGCCAACCGGGCTCTAATGGGCTCGAATATGCAGGCTCAAGCGGTGCCTCTGCTCACCCCAGATGTGCCACGTGTATCTACCGGCATGGAATATCATGCTGCCATGGATTCAGGGCAGGTCGTGATAGCCGAAGACGATGGCGAGGTAACCTCCGTAACCGGCAACCATATCACAATTCGGAGCGCCAACGGTGACCGGACTTACCACTTGCGCAAGTACCAGCGTTCCAACCAAAGTACGTGCATCGATCAGCGCCCAGCTGTGGTTAAAGGCCAGCGTGTGAAGAAGAATGACGTGATCGCAGACTCTTCATCTACAGAAAGTGGAGAATTAGCTCTCGGTCAAAATGTCACCGTAGCTTTCCTCTCATGGGAAGGCGCCAACTTCGAAGATGCAATCGTAATTTCGGAACGGTTGGTTCAGGAAGACCGCTTTACCTCTGTACATATCGAGAAATACGAGGTGGAATCCCGCGATACTCGCCTGGGACCTGAGGAAATTACCCGTGATATTCCCAACGTAGGTGAGGACGCCATCAAGGACCTGGACGAGCGTGGTATTATCCGCATCGGTGCAGAGGTAGGTCCAAATGATATTCTGGTTGGCAAGATTTCTCCCAAAGGAGAGAAAGAGCTGACTCCCGAGGAGCGCTTGCTGAGAGCAATCTTCGGTGAAAAATCCCGAGACGTTAAGGACACCTCCTTGCGAATGCCGCATGGGGAGCGTGGGAAGGTTGTAGATGTAAAGGTATTTACCCGCGAAGAGAATTCTGACCTTTCGGCCGGCGTAGATATGATGGTGCGGGTCTCGGTCGCCCAAAGAAGGAAGATAACCGCTGGTGATAAGATGGCCGGGCGGCATGGAAATAAGGGCGTTGTTTCTCGGGTAGTTCCGGTTGAAGATATGCCTTATCTTGAAGATGGAACTCCGGTTGATATCGTGCTGAACCCACTTGGGGTGCCTTCG
>CAZAQS010000305.1:1029-5561 GCA_964486825.1 uncultured Anaerolineaceae bacterium
CGGTGTACCCGGTCGTATGAACCTCGGGCAGGTCTTGGAGACCCACCTGGGTTGGGCGGCTGGACGGTTGGGATTCAGGGCGATTACGCCCGTCTTTGACGGAGCAACCGAGTACGAAATTGAAGCTGAGCTAGCCCGGGCCTGGTTGATCGATAAAGCCTGGGAGAAGCTGGGCGAGAAGGCCTGGGAATGGATCAAAAACGAGGAGTACGATTCTAAGAGCATTGAAGACGATGATGAAGTCCGTCGCCTGTACCTGGAAGTATGGCTCGGTGAGCGAGATTACGATATCTACCGTTTGATCTCAGATACACGCTTTGCCCGCCAGACTGTACTGCGGGAATGGCTCCAGGACAATGGGTATGATCCAGAAGATATCCTTGCTTTCGAAGACGTGAAACCCAGAGCCACAGCACAGACAGATAAAGATCAGAATGCGATCACCGCTTGCTTGCGCTTGTGGTTAGTAGACAACGGAGTAAATGTATCTAAAATCAAGGATGAAGCCTTGCGAGGGAAAGCTGCTGACAAATCCATGGAATTGGGTGTGCCAGTTCCTACCCTGGGCAAACAGAAAGTCCGGGATGGCAAGAGCGGTATACCTTATGACAGGCCGGTAACCATCGGTGTAATGACAATGCTTAAACTGCATCACCTGGTCGAGGACAAGGTACATGCCCGCTCGACCGGCCCTTACAGTCTGGTCTCACAACAACCACTGGGTGGTAAGGCTCAATTTGGTGGGCAGCGCTTTGGTGAGATGGAAGTGTGGGCCTTGGAGGCTTACGGGGCAGCACATACCTTGCAGGAGATGCTCACGGTGAAGTCGGACGATGTCCAAGGACGTGTGAAGACCTACGAGGCCATCGTCAAAGGTGAAGCGATCGAAGAACCAAGCATCCCGGCTTCCTTCCGTGTATTGGTGAAAGAGCTGCAGAGCTTGGGATTGGCTGTAGAGGCGGTAACCGAATCTGGAGAGATCATCAAGTTTGGCAAGGATGAGGAAAGAGCTCGTCCACCTAAGCTCGGGACCGGTCTTTTGGGACTTGGCGAAGATTTTTAGGCTTGGTCTTGACGCTGATATAGCCACATGGTAAAATCGCTCTTCGTTACTTCTTGTATAAACTTGGCAGTATACCCCTGCCAGAATTAGATGACGGCAAGCATGAGCGAGGCCATCAGAACATCGATGGCCTCGTTTAGTGGAATAAACAAGATAGCATATAGATTTAGAAAGTGAGTCTGGAGGCGAAAGTGCCCACGATCAGTCAGTTAGTCCGTAAAGGACGAAAAACAAAGAAGGTCAAGAGCAAGGCCCCTGCTTTGCAGTACACCTTTAACTCTATGAAACAGCGCCGGATTCGCCAGGAGAAAGGTGCACCCCAAAAACGCGGCGTGTGCACTGTAGTACGTACAATGACCCCTAAGAAACCGAATTCTGCTCTTCGTAAGATCGCGCGTGTACGGCTTACGAATGGCATCGAGGTCACTGCGTATATCCCCGGTGAAGGGCACTCGCTCCAGGAGCACTCGGTTGTGCTCGTTAGAGGTGGTCGTGTAAAGGACCTCCCTGGTGTCCGTTACCATATTGTACGCGGCACCCTGGATACAGGCGGGGTGAATGCCCGCCGTCAGGGACGTTCCAAGTACGGATCCAAGCGGCCAAAAGCTTGAGATAGAGAGACAAGCAATCGCCGGTGAATTCTTCTTATCCCGGCGATTCTTGTCGTAAGAATACTTTTGATGGAGTTGTCGAATGTCTCGACGTAGTAAACCAGAAAAACGTGAAATTGCCCCCGACGTACGCTATAACAGCGTATCTGTCCAATCGTTTATCAATCGTGTACTCAAGAAAGGCAAGAAGAGCGTGGCTGCCAGCTTGATTTACGATGCCATGGACATTATTGAGGACAGGACTAAGCGGAACCCATATGAGGTCTTCGATCAGGCCATCAAGAACGTGATGCCCGTGATGGAAGTGAAACCCCGCCGGGTAGGCGGCGCCACATACCAGGTGCCTATGGAAGTACCCTCCTACAGGCGCTTTGCCCTGGCTACCCGCTGGATTCTTCAAGCCGCCAAATCCCGCTCTGGTAAGTCCTTCTCAGAAAAATTAGCTGCTGAGTTGATGGATGCGGCTAACAATACTGGGTCAGCGATCCGTAAACGTGAGGAAACTCATAAAATGGCGGAGGCCAACCGGGCCTTCTCCCATTACAGGGCCTAATAGAACCTCTAATAAAGGTGATTTTACCCAATGCCAGAAGGGGTGAGCGGGAGAGGTGCGCTTGCAAATGAAAAGCCATCACCTCCCCTCCCTTCCTTGGGCAAATTAGTAGACAGATATTCAGGTATTAAGTATCAATGGCACGCCAGTACCCGCTAGAAAGCTACCGCAATATAGGGATTATTGCCCATATTGACGCCGGTAAGACCACCACCACCGAGCGTATCTTGTTCTACACAGGTAAGACACACCGGATCGGCTCGGTGGATGATGGGACAACTGTCACTGACTGGATGGAACAGGAACGGGAGCGAGGCATCACCATCGTCTCTGCCGCCGTCTCAGCCGAGTGGAAGGGCTACCAGATAAATATTATCGATACACCCGGACATATCGACTTTACAGCCGAGGTACAGAGATCTCTGCGGGTGCTCGATGGCGGTATTATTGTATTTGATGCTGTTCAGGGGGTGGAGCCGCAAAGTGAAACTGTCTGGAGGCAGGCTGATCGCTACCATGTCCCGCGCATCTGTTTTGTGAATAAGATGGACCGGGTTGGGGCTTCCTATGAACGGACCATCGATATGGTACGCGAGAGGCTGGGGGCAAATCCTTTGGCCATGCAACTCCCAATTGGCTCAGAGTCTTCCTTCAGAGGCGTGGTTGATTTATTAACAGAGAAAGCTTACGTCTGGGAAGACGACCTGGGTAAGGAGCCGAAGGAAGTTGAAATTCCCGCTGACCTACTCTCCCAGGCGCAAGAAATGCGGGAACGTCTGACCGAGCAAATTGCCGAGTTGGATGATGACTTGACTCTGCAGTATTTGGAGGGTGAAGATATCTCGGTAAATGACCTCAGAGTTGCTTTGCGGAAGGCTGTGCTTCGCAATGAGGCCAACCCCATTTACTGCGGAAGCTCTTTGAGAAATAAAGGCGTACAACTGCTCCTGGATGCGGTGATCGATTTTCTGCCATCACCGCAGGACATCCCTCCCGTGAAAGGTTTCGATCCTCGCTCGGAAGAGGAAGTTGAGCGGCCTGCTGAAGATGACGCCCCCTTGAGCGCTCTGGTCTTCAAGATCGTGACCGACCCCTATGTAGGCCGGCTGGCTTATATCCGGGTTTACTCTGGCAAATTGAGCCAGGGAACTATGATCTATAATTCTTCTAAAGATCGCCGGGAGCGTGTAGGACGCCTCCTCCGCATGTATGCAGACCGTCGTGAAGACATTAGCGAAGTGTTGGCGGGAGATATTGGCGCTGTATTAGGATTGAAAGAATCATTCACCGGTGATACTTTAAGCGATGCGACCCAGCCCGTGGTGCTCGAAAATATTACTTTCCCTGAACCCGTAATCTCTGTTGCTATTGAACCCAAGACGACGGCCGACCAGAACAAAATGGCGGAGTCGCTCCGCAAGTTGTCTGAAGAAGATCCCACCTTTCGGGTTAGGACAGATGAAGAAACCGGGCAAACGATTATTTCCGGAATGGGAGAGCTGCATCTAGAGATCTTGGTAGACCGGATGCTGCGCGAATTTCGCGTCCAAGCCAGGGTCGGCAAGCCCCAGGTGGCTTACCGTGAGTCGATTTCTCGAGCTGTGGAGAAGGTTGAACAGCGTTACATTCGCCAGACAGGTGGTCGCGGGCAGTATGGCCACGTAGTATTGGAGTTGCTTCCAGGCGACCCAGGCAGCGGTGTTGTATTTGTAAATGATATCATCGGCGGCGTGATCCCGAAAGAATTTATCCCAGGCGTCGAAAAAGGCGTTCGGGAAGCTGCTGAGGGGGGTGTCCTGGCGGGTTACCCTGTCACCGATATTATCGTTCGATTGTATGATGGCTCTTTCCACGAGGTAGATTCAAGTGAGATGGCTTTCAAGGTAGCGGCCTCCATCGCCTTCAAAGAAGGCGTTCAGAAGGGAGCTCCCATACTGCAACAGCCGATCATGAAAGTAGAGACTGTAGCGCCAGAAGAATTCCTGGGAGATATCCTTGGTCAGCTCAATGCCCGCCGAGGAGAGATCCTGGGCATGGAGGTACGTCCCGGAAACGCACAAGCCGTGCGGGCCATGGTCCCTTTGGCAGAAATGTTTGGCTACGCCACCGATTTGCGCTCGATCACTCAGGGCCGGGGCGTGTTTACAATGGAGTTTGATCATTACGCCCGTGTCCCGGAAAATGTGGCTCGGACGATAATTACTGGCGCTTAGCCAGTTCGTAATAAAACATTTAATTTCTTCGATATTTAGGAGACATTTATGGGCAAGCAAAAATTCGATCGATCCAAGCCGCATATGAATGT
>CAZAQS010000306.1:0-5552 GCA_964486825.1 uncultured Anaerolineaceae bacterium
TACTCTTTCCCTACACGACGCTCTTCCGTTATTTGTCCAACAAGATCTGCATGGAGGTAAATTGAAATGTCCGGCAAAAAGCACATATTGAAGGGGTTGAGCGTTGCGATTGTGTTGGCCATGGTCCTGGCTACGTTCGCGACGAACGTTTCCGCTATTTTCGGCACGGCCGTCATTACCCCGATTGAGAGTAACATCGCGGTGAAATTCTGGGCGACGGTCTCGGCGGACAGCGGCAGTGCAACTGCTGCTTTCGCGATAGACGACGATCCGGACACAGCCTGGATCGCAGACGACAGGTCGGCCGGACACTGGCTGATGCTTGACCTTGGCGGAAAATATGACAACCTGCGCAAGACGGAGGTCATCTTCGCCGACAGCAACGCTGCCTACCAGTACCGGATCGATGCATCAACTGACGGCAGCAGTTGGGATGTGATCGTAGACAGAACCGGCAACACGGCCGTCTCTAGAGGCTTTGTCGATCTGTTCACCAGAACCGGTACCCGCTACGTGCTTCTGACCATTACCGGCGCGACAGCCGGCGCCACCATGGGGATCCAGGAGCTCCGAGTTTTCAACTACCTGCGCGAAGACATCGTCAACGGGGCGGATATGTCCAACATGGACCAGTTTCGCACCCGCAATTACTTCCTTAATCCCAACCCGCAGTTAATCAATATGGGTCCGGGCCCGCACGTCCTCGACGTGGTGCAAGACAGGGGCATGAAGTTCATCCGATTGCGCATATGGAACCAACCGCGAAATGAGAACAATGGTAACCCAAGTACTGCCCCTTCAAGCGCTGCCCCTTATATCGGCCCCGACCGCTCGGCGATGGTCGCCACGTGGATTAAAGATCGTGACCTGCAACTCGGCATCGACTTCCATTACGCCGATTCTTGGGCTGACCCGGGCAAACAACCCAAACCACGGGCCTGGGCCGAACTAGAATTTGACGATCTTGTCATCGCCATGCATGATTTTACTTACGAGTACATCAAACGCCTGGTCGACCAGGGTACAACGCCAGATAAGGTTGCAGTTGGCAACGAGATCATCAATGGCTTCCTGTGGGGCAGTGAGACCACGGAAATGGGATTGAGTATTATCAACCCCGCTTACGTCAGGAATAATCCGGGGATCTATTTGTCACAACCTGGTGGAGGGTTATTGTGGAGATATTGGGGTTCCGAAGATCCGGTTGAACAACAGAAATACGAGGAAGCCTGGGACCGGTTTTCAACATTGGTCGCGGCAGGCATAAAAGCGGTCCGCGAGGCGTCGCCTGAAACAGTCGTGGAGATTCACGTAATTAACGATAAGGGCCGCCTGCCGAAAACGATGGAATTTTGGAGCCAGCTGCTAACGCGCATAAACGCAAAGGGCGCGGACCCGGATAGCCTGGCGCTCTCCTACTACCCGGAATGGCATGGTACTTACTTTGATATTGAAGAGGCTTTCTATACGATGGCCTCAACGTATCCGCAATACAAATTTGACATTGCTGAGACCGCCTATCCGGCGACCGGTGGGAACACACCCTTGCCGAACGCCGATCAACCTCGAACGATCCAGGGACAGGCCAATATGCTCAAGCGGACCATCCAGGCTGCGAATGATATCATCGACAACAAGGGCACCGGGGTCCTGGTGTGGGAACCACAGAGCTTCCAGCCGATGTTCAGATCTGTCCCGGGTATGACTAACTATTTTGAGCCATATGCATCGATCGACGTATATAACAAAGCCCTTACCAAGAACGTAGTAGAGCATAACATTTACCTGACGACTTTCGAGAAAACCGCGCCGGCTCTGTCCGACACGGTGCAAATGCTGGCGATGAGCGATGGATCCATCGAGCCAGTGCCTGTGATCTGGGGTTCTATAGACCCCTCGTTGTACGAACATCCGGGTAACTTTACCGTTACCGGTGTTACTGAATATGGCGATGTCACCGCCTGGATAACCGTGATCTACCAGTTCTCCGGCTTCCTGCCGCCCATCGACAATCTACCCGCGCTAAATCCGGCAAGTGCGGTAAGCGCCATACCGGTCAGGTTTAGCATAGACGGGGATCACGGTTTGAACTTCATCGTTGAGGGTTATCCGGTATCGCAACGAATCGCATGCGATACGGGCATCCCACTGGGTGCGACTGAGCCAACTGTAGCAGCTGAGGAAGGATTGGTATACGATCCAGAATCCGATCAATACAAATACGAGTGGAAGACGGCCAGAGGCTGGATAAACACCTGCCGGCAATTGATCGTTAAATTTGATGATGGCATGGAATATCGCGCTTACTTTATATTTAGGTAGATTATGGCCTAATTTGAAAATGAAAGGATAAAAAGATGAAAAGGCTCGTACATATTATTATCATGTCAACGCTGCTTTCTGCCATGTTCGTCTTTCCAGCGCCTGCCAGAGCAGTATCGCCGCCAGAAGACAACCTGGCCTTTAACAAACCGGTCATAGCTTCCAGCACCAGCGGATCATTCGTAGCCGCCAGGGCGGTGGATTACCGCTTTGCGACCGACTGGCGGGCGTCAGTTGCGGGCGCGGGCCAATGGCTGCAGGTCGACCTGGGCCAGGCGTACCCCCTCACTGGCGTGGAGCTGCGGTTTCACACCAATAATACGACCAGAGCATACAGGATCGAGGTATCAGACGATGCGCTCAACTGGACGACGGTCGTCACCGCTCCTGGAGCCACTACCCAACAGCGGTACCATCCTTTCAGCGCTACAGCGCGATATGTCCGCTGGTTCTTGACCAGCATATCCGGTAGCGGTAGTGGTACACCGGTGCGTGTTCTGGAGTTTTGGGTATTTGGTCCTCCGGCCGAGCCATTGCCGCCGATCCCATTCGTTTCAGATCCACCCCCTCCCTACCTCAGCACCGGTTTTGTGCGCGGCGCGGATGTCTCGCACCTGATGCAGCAAGAGCATTATGGCGCCGTGTACTACGACGTGGACAACGTTCAGAAGGATGCGTTGCAGATCCTTAAAAACCATGGCGTGAATGCCATCCGCATCAAGATCTGGAACGATCCCGGCAATCGCAACTTCAATCCAGCGAACCTGCATACGCCGTTGGGCTTTAACAATGCATACTGGGCCACCCGCCTGGCAGTCCGGGCGCGTGAAATGGGCTTTAGGGTCATGATCAACTTTCATTATAGCGACACCTGGGCCGATCCCAGCAAGCAATTCATCCCTCACGAATGGCTGGGGCTCAGCGTCGCGGATACGGCCACAGCCCTGTACGACTTTACCTATGAAACCCTCCAGACCATGGTCGATCATGGGGTGACTCCCGAGTGGGTACAGATCGGCAATGAAATTCCGGGCGGGATGTTGTGGCCTCTCGGGCGTAACAATACCACAACTGGTTGGAATAACCTTGCCTTGTTCATTAAATCTGGATATGCGGCGACCAAGGCGGTAGATCCTTCCATTAAGGTTATCATCCACTACGACAATGCCGGTCACTTTAGCCAAACGCAGTCGTATTACGACAACATGGTGGCGCGCGGAGTAGAATGGGACGTAACCGCTTTGTCCTATTATCCCCACTGGCATGGAACCTTTGCGCAAATGAACGCGACCATGTTGAATCTGGCTTCTCGATACGGAAAACCGGTCAACATCGTGGAAGCAGCGCATCCCTGGACGACGCAGAATTTTGACGAGACGGGTAATGTGTTGAGTATTCCCTCCGGCTTCCCTTATCCCCAGTCCGTTGCGGGCCAGATTGGATATCTGAATGAACTGGTGAGCCGGATCAAGGCCGTTCCGAATGGATTAGGTGAAGGGTTGTTCTACTGGGAGCCCACCTGGACGGCGGTGCCCGGAGCAGGTTGGGCTATCGGGGAAGGTTGCGGCTGGGAAAATGCCGCCCTGTTCAATCAGAATGGGGTTGTCCTGGCCTCGATGGCCGCCCTTGGCAACCAGGCGCCGGTGGTGAACGCCGCCCCCCCTGCGAACATCAACGAGGGCGATACTTTCAGCGGTTCCGGTTCGTTCACCGACGCGGGCGTGAATACCTGGACCGCTACGGTGGACTATGGCGATGGGAGCGGCGAGCAACTGCTGGCGCTCAACGCCAACAAGACCTTCAACCTGAACCACACCTATGCATTCGAAGGCGTCTACACAGTTACGGTGACCGTGACAGACGATGAGGGAGCTGTGGGCGCCGGCGCTACCCTGGTGACGGTAAACAACGTAGGGCCGCAGGTCTCCAGCGACCTGGCCTCTCAGAGCGTCCAGTACACCGACGCAATCCAGGTTGTGTCGATCAGCGCGGTCGATAAGGCCGTAGACTTACCGTTGGCCGCTTCAACGCAGTGGTCCCTGGATGGAGGCGCCTTCGAACCCGGCCTGCCCTCCTGGCTGGCGCTGACACCGGAACCTTGCGTGGCCGATGGCATGTACGGTATCTGCACCTGGAAGCTGGCAGGGACGGGACCGGTTCCGGTCCAGGCAGGCGATTACCTGATCAGGACGTTGGTGAGCGATGGGCGCGCCTCCAGCAGCACCGACGTGGCCATCACCGTGACTCCTGAAGATGCTTACCTCGAGTACACAGGCGAGGCCATTAAACAGATCAACAACGAACTGGCCCTGCGCGCCACGGTCTGGGACAGCGCCGCCAGCGGCTTTACGGGCGCCAACCCGGAGAGCGGTCCCGCCGCAACCCTCGGCGACATCACCAGGATGTGGATCGCATTTGATATCTATTCGCTGAACGACTGCCTGAGCGGCGCGCCGCTGGCAACCCAATACGCCCAGGTGGCCGATACCGGCGACGCCGGCGATGGCATCGGCACCGCCAGCAGCACCTTCACGTCCGGGTCGGAGGCCTCCTTCTGCGTCTCGGCCAGGCTGGTGGCCGGGCCCGATGACGGTGTGAATGCGTGGTACGCCGCCGGTAATGCCGAGGCAGTGCTCACCTTCTACCAGGCCAGCGGCCAGTTCGCCAGCGGCGGCGGCTGGATCACAGACCCGGACGGGGGCAAGGGCAACTTCGGTTTCAACGCCCGCTATCTGCCTAATGGCAGGACGCAGGGCAACATGGTGTACATCTACCGCGGCCTTTACGCGGGTGAGCCGGCGGACTTCAAGATCAAGAGCAATGCAGTGAATGCCCTGGCCTTCGATGGCGCCGAGTTCCCGGTCACAGCCATTCTGCAGGGCAAGGGCACCATTCAGGTCAACCGCTCTAGCGATGGCGCCGAGCTGTACAGCGAGGGAAACGCCACCTTCCAGGCCACGGTGGTCGACAGCGGGGAGACCACCGGCAGCGGGGATGCCTTCTCGCTGGTGGTGTACGACCGGAATGGAGTGGTCTACAAGAGTGTGCCGGCGACCCCCCTGCAAGGAGGCAATGTCGTCATCCACCAATAGGAAAGTAATGCTGATGAGTCCGGTGCGGCCTCGTCGGCCGCACCGGACTGCTTAACCAGGGGTGGTTCTCTTTTACCTCCTCACCAAAGGCAAATTCACTTTATACGCCTGCAACCTCACCATCGCCCACGGCATCTC
>CAZAQS010000307.1:0-5551 GCA_964486825.1 uncultured Anaerolineaceae bacterium
GCGGGTGTCGCCAAGTGGTAAGGCAACGGCTTCCCAAGCCGTTATTCGTGGGTTCGAATCCCATCACCCGCTTTTTTTCTTAACGGCCCTCACCAGCCTGTCCCGGTTATATACAGCTTCCAAAGTTTCTTTAGCGTATCAATAGTACATCATTTCAGATTATCGTTGCAAAAATCAAAATTATTGCAACGAAATTATTATGAGCATCTGGAACAAATCTTGCTACAATAATCCTGGATAAATATCTAAATATCCTAAAATTGCACGGGTAAATGGGTATGTCACCTTTGAACCGCTCAGCTATAATTCTTTATATAGAAGACAATCCTGACAACCGCCTCTTGATCCGCAGGGTGCTGCAGGCCGAAGGCCTGACCTTCCAAGAAGCCTCCAATGCCAGAGAGGCCTGGTTGAGCATCCGGAAGGAAATACCAGACCTGATCCTCATGGATATCAACTTGCCCGAGGTAGATGGATATACACTCACCGCCCAGCTCAAGGCCTTGCCCGAGCTGCTCAATGTTCCGATCATCGCCATGACAGCCAATGTCATGAAAGGCGACCGGGAGCGCACGTTGCAAGCCGGGTGTGATGGATATATCCAAAAGCCTGTCGACATCGACACCTTACCGGGCCAGATCAACAATTTTTTAAGAGAGGCCATCCGTGTTGACCACTAATCTATTTGCAGCCAGCTCAAATTCTCCATCGGTTCCTCATGACAAGGAAGAGATTTCAAGCCCTCGTAAGGAGGGGCTTTTGAAAGATGTAACCGTTCTGGTGGTGGAGGATAACGTCTCCAATTTCGTACTGATCGCCCGTATGTTGGGATATATGGGCATCCATTGTGAATGGAAGACATCCGGTTACGAAGTAGTGGAATATGCGGATGCTTTACCACGGCTTGACCTGATCCTGATGGATATCCGCTTGCCTTATGAAGATGGTTATGGGGCGCTGCGCAAAATTCGCGCCTTCAAGGCATTGAAGAAAACTCGAGTGGTGGCAGTAACAGCCGAATCGAGCCTGGAGCAGATGAACAAGGCCAAGCAGGCGGGGTTTGATGGCTTCTTGGGTAAACCTCTGGATATGGATCGTTTCCCCGATCAAATCCGGCGCATCCTAAGTGGAGATCCGGTTTGGGAATTGAGCTAAACGGGGAAGTCCATTGACTGGCATGTAAGTTGCACTATCAATACTGCGAGCATTGCTCAAATCTAATCCTGGGCCCAAGAACCTCCGGGGATCCTTATGTCTTTGGTTACACCAAAACCACCGCGCCGCTCCAGGGGTAAGTGGGCGCGCAAAACGAATATACGGTACAGGATTGACAAAGCACGCCGAGCCTCCTTCGACGGCCCTTTGTTGGTTTATAAAGCCGCTCGAGATATAAACCGGGCTGCCTCAGCCATTGAAATCATGCGCGCGGCCGCTAACGCACTCTCACGGGCCACCCACCCCTCCGTTGTATTCACTGCCAGTCCAGACAAGAAAAACTTGTTGATCCCTCAGGATGAGGGAGTCATCCTCATCCCTTTGGAACAAATTGAAACACTGCTCCCTAACAACAGGAACTTCACCACCATCCAATACAATCAAGATCCTTCTGAAAAGGGACCCGTCTCCACAATCCTGGGCCTGCTAGGATGGGAAAAAGCCGCCTTGCTACCCATCCGGCAGGAGCGGGTGATAGCCGCTTTGATCGTTGTAAGGTTCGATCCAGGCAGCCTCCCCCCGCTTTCTGCCTTACGAATTTACGCTACGATCGCTGAAATTGCGGAGGTCGGGCTGGATAAGACGCAAGCCATGCAAAGCGCTCAACGACCTCTGGCAGAGCTGGAAGCCTTTAACTTCATAAGCCAGGCGGTATCGGGGCAAACCGACCTGAAAACCTTGTATACAACGATACACAAGGCTATAAGCCAGATCCTGGGCCAGGTTGATCTCATGATCGCCGACTTCGACCCGGGCAGCGAAACCATTCGGGTTCCTTACCTGTACGAGCATCCCGATCTACTGGCCGTAGAACCTTTCCCACTTGGAGAAGGCCTGACCTCCATACTGATTCAATCCCGCGAGCCACTCCTGTTATCAGGAGATGTCGAGGCTCAGGCCAGGGATCTGAATGCAAAAATTATGGGTGGGATTCCAAAGTCCTGGTTAGGTGTTCCATTGCTGATTGCTGAAAAGCCAATCGGTGCGCTCGTTGTCCAAGACATGGAAAATGCGGGCCGTTTCACCCAGGAAGACCAACGCCTGTTGACCTCGTTAGGTTCACAAATTGCTGTAACAATCTACAATGCTCGTCTCATCGAACAAAGCCGCCGGTTAGCAGAGAGAGAAAGGCGCTTGCATGAGGTGACCAGTAAAATCCGGGCCTCGACAGATATGAAAACGATCTTATCCACGACCGCGACTGAAATTGGCCGTGCGTTGAACCTTCCCCGCACAACAGTTGAGGTAGGCCTGGGGGACCAAAACCCGAGCCCAATGGCAAGGCGCGAGGCAGCTTCTCCCGATGATAAGTTGGAAGATAAGGAGGCTCCACCATGAAAAAGGGCGGCTTCCTGAGTAACAGGCTTTCGGTCGGGTCTCGTACCGATCTCGATCTCATGGACTGGCGCGAGCGAATCCTGTCAGGCCTGCTTGCTGCGGCTACGCTCTTTGGTCTGGTGGCTTATGGAGCTTATTTACCTCTGGCTCTGCGAGCCGGACAATATATCGCGGCTGGCATCTACACCGCTGCCTGCCTTGGCCTGATCCTTTTGACCATTTTTCGCCGCTTACCTTATAGCCTGCGCTGCCATAGCCTGCTGGGAATCCTATACGTGGTTGGTGTACTGGCCTTAATCAACGACGGATTGTATGGAAGCGGCAGGATCTTCTTACTCGTAGTACCACTGATCGGTTCGATCCTTCTTGGATCCACGGGAGGCACAAACGCCTTGATCCTCAGCATGGGTGCATTCGGTGCAGTAGGCTTGCTGATGACAGGCGGTTATATCCCGGTCCCCGAGATTAGCGAGAGCACCAGCAGTGGTAGCCCGCAATCATGGATCAGTGCTGGAATGAACTTCAGCCTGTTGGGCATAACGGCAACTTTAGCCCTGGTGGTTCTGGTAAAAGGCCTGGAACAAAGCCTGCAGGTGCAAAGAAATATGGCTGACCAAATGGCTGAGGAACACCTCTTGCTGGAAGAGCGTGTTTCAGAACGTACTCAGGCGCTCGAACGCCGTTTGGGGCAGATCTATACGGCAGCAGAAATCTCCAGGGCGATCAGCGCGGTTTTGGATCGCCAGGCCTTACTCCAACAAGTGGTCGACCTTGTAAAACAGAGATTCGAACTGTATTACGTCGGCGTCTTCCTGGTGGACGATCAAGAAGAATATGCCGTATTGCAAGCCGGTACCGGAGAGGCAGGCAAAAATATGATCGCCGAAGGCCACCGCCTCAAGATCGGTGGCGCTTCCATGGTCGGCTGGGCTACCGAGCATAAAGAGCCGCGCATCACCATGGATGTAGGCAGCGAAACAGTCCATTTCCGTAACCCGCACCTGCCCATGACCCTCTCTGAGATGGCGCTCCCATTGCTCACTGGGCAAAAGGTATTAGGAGCACTGACAATCCAATCAGCTCAACCGAATGCTTTCGATCGCGATGATATTACCGTTCTTAAGGCCATCGCGGATACGCTTGCGACGGCTCTGGAAAACTCAGAACTGTTCCGTGAGCTGGAAACCCGCCTGGATGAGATCCGTACCTTACACGCACAATATTTAATTCAGGCCTGGTCGGAGGCGCTTCGCCAACATGAAGATCTCTCTTTCATCTACGAGGTCTCACCGTTGAAGACGAATCTGGGAAATAGGATCAGCCTGGAAATGCCCTTATCCTTGCGAGGCCAAAGCATCGGCAAGATCGTCTTGGAGACGGATCAGGAGTACTGGACAGAGGAGGATCTTGTATTTATCGATGCAGTGGCCACAGAAGCCGCTATTGCACTGGAAAACGCTCGCCTCCTGGAAGAGAACCAACGCCGCGCCCAGCGAGAGCACCACCTGAGCCAAATCTCTGCCAAGGCACAGCAATACATGGATATCGATATGGTCATCAAGACGGCTGTACAGGAAGTTAGCCGCGCCATCAAGGCGCCAAAAGTCAGGATCCGCCTGACAAGCGATGGACATCCTGTGGAACACGAGCAAACCGATCAACCGGGTAGTAACGGGGTAGAAGGGTAGGAGAGCTGAGATGGAAGCCAGAGGCAGTTACCAACCCTACCGCAGCATCCGGTTCCGGCTGCTGCTTCTGTTGGCCATCATCGCTACCAGCGCCGTTTTCGTGATCGCTGTCATTGCAGTATCCAGCACTCAGATCCAAGGCCGCAACAGCCAGGAAGTAAGCGGGCGTGCTCTTCGCCAGCAAGCGGAGATCTACTTGCTCCAGCTCACAAGAAGCAGCGCCAAAGAGTACGACCTGGGAATGGACCAAATCGCACAAGAAGCCGGTGGATTGGCTGCCTACGCCGCGGCAGTGTTCGAAAACCCGTATGCCTTCGATACTAAAGCCTATTGGAACTCTGAAGAACATCTCATAGAAGGTCCGGAAGGACATTTATTGAACCCTAGCGGGGATGTGAGCAGTGTGTTCGTCCCGAACAATAGGGAGATTACAGAAGCGCTGTTGCAGGATATCGAATTGAGCGCTTACCTGGACCTGGTCTTCCCGAATATTCTCGAAAAGAACCCTAATATCGAAGCAATCTATTTCGCCACACCGAACGAGGTGGTTCGCTATTTCCCCAATATCGAGCTCGGTTCTGTTATTCCACCCGACTTCCAGGTGAGTGAGCGGGTCTGGTTTAGCGGCAGCCTCGAGCCAGCAAACCCGAGCAAGGCCTCCTGGTGGACGCCCGTATACCTGGATGCAACCGGGTTGGGGGCGGTTACTACCGCAGCCTCACCGGTCTATACTCCAAGCAGTGAACTTGTGGGTGTAGTTGGCCTGGATGTTAGCCTGAACGAAATGAAAAATAATATCGAGGGGTCTAAAGTCCTGGAGAGCGGCTATTCCTTCCTGATCGACGAAACCGGGCATGCGATCGCGCTTTCTGACCGGGGCTTTCTGGATATTATGGGATACCCGCCTGGTGAGGGAGATGTAGGAGCGGATTTAAGTGGGGCCCAAACCGCCTTCGGTCCGATCATTCAAAAGATGACCAACGGCGAGAGCGGATTTGGAACCGTAAAGGTAGCCGGGAAAGAATTGTTCGTCGCCTACGCTCCCTTGGAAAGTACCCGTTGGAGCCAGGCCAGCGTTGTGGCGGCTGAAGACGTGCTCCGTACGGTAGCAGAGCTCGAGACAGAGCTCCAAGATACCACCCGTTCTCTGGTAGTGCAACGCATCCTGCCGGCGAGCGCCCTGATCTTCGTCCTGGTTCTGGTAGCGGGCTGGATCATGACAAACCGCCTGATGAAACCTATCCGAAACCTGGCAGCAGCTGCCCAGGAAATCAGGGCCGGACGATGGGATATAGAAGTACCGGTGGTTC
>CAZAQS010000308.1:0-5542 GCA_964486825.1 uncultured Anaerolineaceae bacterium
CGAGACGTCGTCCAGCCCGTCCAGCTTCTTGCCGATGCAGGCGAGACCCGAGAGTTCCGGCAAGAAGAGGAGCTGGGCGAGGCGGCTGTGTACGCAGGGCGAAAGGCTTTCGTGAGATAAACAGCTTGACATTCACCCGTAGCGGTCTATAATGTAATTAAGGCGATGAAGCTCGCCGGTGGGCATGACTCACCAAGGCCATCTCAAAGGATGATAGCTTCTACCGGATTTTTGAGGTAGAAGCTTTTTTTGCCCTCATGCGGGCACAGCCTTGAAGTTGATTGGATATGGAGGTGAGAACATGAACAGTCGATCCCCACAAGACGTAATATTCCCGGACGAGGAAACGCTTCAGGCCTGGAAGAACATGCGGATTGAGATCCTACATGAACTTCAGGAAGGAGCAATCAAAGACGTTCCAGATTCTTATATTGATGACCTAGGAACTCTGGTGGTTGTGCTTGCATCCTGGAGGGCTCAGAAGAAGCTGTGCTTGCCAGAGGCGTTTAATCTTCCGAATAACAAATGGGCGAAGAGTGTAAACTGAAATCAACCAGCCTTCGCTTAAGTTGCTGTGCAAAAGACCACGGGATCTCTCTGTCTGGCAATTCGCAATTCAGGTCATGCCGGGAGTTATCACCCAAAGTCACTCTTTATACGCCAGGCCGCCATATTGATTGAGATATAATTCGTATGGCGATGAGGCTCGCCTGCGCCGGAAAATTCGCCCAGGCTGAAACGAAATTTGTTGCTCATAAAATACCTATGCGGATACCGGCTATCACCAGGATTGCCGCCAGAATTTGCTGCAGGCGACGTGAGGCCAGCTTCCGGCTGCCGTACTCTGCCCCGACCCACCCGCCTATACCGGCTGCCAGTGCCCACAACGGGATAGCATCAGGCAGGACAGAGACAACTGCCAGGTGACCGGTTAACCCGGCGAGCGAATTTACCAGGTTGAATGCCGCCGCTGCGCCAACAGCATAACGTGTCTCCGCCCAGCCAGCAAGGAGCAATAACGGGCTGAGGAAAATCCCACCCCCAATTCCGCTCAACCCAGCTACGAAACCAATCAGTGCTCCGCTTAACAAGATAGCCCAGAGTGGCGCTTGGGAAGTAACAACTGGTTGATCACTCTTTGAATGCAAACGCAGCAAACGATAAGCTGTGTAAAACAAAAGCAGGCTGACAATCGGTTTGTACAGTGTCGCCGGCAACATGATCCGGCCTCCTAGATAGGCGAAAGGGATGGAAGTGACTGCAAAGGGCCAGAAAATCTGCCAGGAGAAATACCCCGCCCGGCAGAATTTGAATGCTGCAATAGTCGCAACCAGAATATTCAACACTAGCGCAGTAGATTTCATCTCCTCCGGAGGGAAGCCAAATAAAGCCATGACAGCCAGGTAACTGGTAGCGCCGGCCAGTCCAACGGAGGAGTAAAGCGTTGCCGTAGCAAAAAATAGCAGCGCGATCAGAACGGAAGTCTGGGCAATGAGATTGATTATTACCCCGCCGTTAATGCTTTGAGCAAAATCTGTCGGTCAACCAATCCCAGCGTTTTTCCCTCATGGTCAACAATCACCAGCCATTTACGGTGCTGGGAGAGCATTTGCCGGGCTGCTTCGATAAGAGGTGTATCTATGTTGGCGGTGAGAACATCGGGTGACATCAATTCCTGGGCAGTGACATCGCTGGCCGGCGCCGGGCTGCCGCGCAATGCGCGCAGCACCCCCCGTCGTTCGTGAGGTTGTATCCGGCTTACCACGTCCGTGTCGCCGATCAAACCGATGGGCCGTCTTTCATCGTCCACTACGATCAGCCGTCGCAATCCGCTCTCCACAAGCGCCGCGACGATAACCGCCAGGTCAGAGTCAATTTGCACAACCGGCACCTCGGGGTACATCACCTGCTGTACCATTAAGGATGCGCCTGCAGGTATTTGCACTTTAGGTTTCTTTGTTTCGATGGCCATGACCTGGCGTAGAATGTCCACCCTTGAAACAACCCCCACCATCTTACCTGAGTCGTCCAACACGGGCAGTCGCTTGATCTCACGATTCGCCATACGTGTTGCGGCATCACCCAAGGATTCGCCCACATGGGCGACGATAGCCGGTTTCGTCATTACATCCTCCACCTTGCGAGTGGAGGTACGCAGTAACCTCAATTGTTCATCGAGCGTCGTCTCGTCTAAGCGGCGAGCGACCGATAAATGTGTCAGCAAGCCTGCGCGATTCATCAGATCTTCATCCGTTAGCATCCCGAGGACGTGTTGGTCTTCATCGACGACAGGCATTGCCTTGATGAAATGCTCAAGCATACGCTCCCACGCCTGGGCAATGGTCATCTCCGGTTTCAGGGTAATTACATCGCGCCTCATAATCTCAGCGATCGGCTTATCGGCAGGCAAAGGATTCAAGTAGCGGTGAGTGTAGCGAACGACCTGCACATCTTCCAACGTAATCAGCCCTTCGCGCACCATTGGAGTAATTATATCAAGAGCTTTAGCGACCTTTTCATGGGAATCGATCACCTCGATACGCAGTGGTAAGTCCTCCGAAAGCCGTACGATGGTTGCGGTGTGGATGCGGGAATGCGCCCCAAATCCCGCTACGCCGCGCGTGACCGTCGCGCCAGCAATCCCGTTGGATTTTAGCGTTTCAAGAATCGCCGCGGAAAGGGATTTGCCTCGCCAACGGTCACTTTCGCCGATATAGATGCAAATTCGCTTTGCATTCTTCTCAATATATAGCTCAGATGCCATATCAAGTTCCTCTCAAATTATACCAAGCGGCCCAGCAGGATTCCCAGCAGTACAGCCAGCCCGCCCAGGAAGCTGCTTCCAAACAGGTTGATCAACCCCGCTATATATTGACCTCTTAACATCAGGCTGACGCTTTCGTAGGTATATGAAGAGAACGTGGTGTATGTTCCCAGAAAGCCGATCGGCACCAGCAACCGCCAATAGGGGTTAACCAGGAATCGATCGGTGAACAGGGTCATGAATATCCCCAGGATGAAACTCCCGCTCAGGTTAATGATCAGATTCCCATACGGGAAAGTCGTGCCAAAACGTTCGACAGCCCAACCGCCAATCCAGTAGCGGCAGTTTGCTCCCAGGATCGCTCCCAGGGAGATGATCAGGAAAGTTTGCATGGATTTTGTATCAACCTTTCTGGATAGCCATCGTAGATGGGAAATCAATAGTGAGATCAAATTCCTTCGTTCTCCTCCATGTGCTTTAATGCCCGCAGCGCTGCCGCCGCCACATTTTGAAGGCGATCAGAAAGGGCTTGTTGGAGTGCAAACCGCGCCGGACTCCCACGCAGCTGTCCCAACGACTGGGCAGCCGCAATGCGAGCAACGAAGGGACGCTGTGGATCCTGAAGGAGGTCGATCAGCGTCGGAACAGCCTCCTGGTTTCCTAACCGGCTCAACCCGCGGGCGGCCATGACCAGCCGATGCGCGTCAACCGGGCTTTGCAACAAGATCAAGAGAGGTACTAACGCGCGTTGGTCGTGCAGCCATTCTGTCAAGACGTCGATTGCCATGCCCACCCGCGCAGGATCAGGCGAAAAAATGGTCGTTAGCAATTTTTCGGTATAAGTTTCAGGTTCAGCATCACAGATCACCTGACAGCTTGGGCATGGTTGTTGGCTTGCGAAAGGCTGCCGGCATTGAGGGCAGAAAGAGATCATCATATCGGGGTTATAGCAGCACACCTTCGTAACATTTCAAAGCATGTGTGGAATCCATGCTCAGCCGGATAAGGAAATTTTAAATTCAGCTTATTGAGTTTTCCGGAATCGAACACCGACAAGCCAATGTGTGAGCTCAAGATGGAGCCCACGTAATCCAGGGATGAAATTTGTGTATAGGGAATGTCGATTTCTTCATCACAGCCTTGGATGGGATCGGGTAATAAGCGTACGCGCTGGTCGGTCACCAGCAGTACGCGAGCGATCCCCCTCTTTTCAAACCAGGCGGGCAACAAAGCCCAGGCGAAGAATTTCTCTCCGGATGAGAGCCAGCCGGGCAAAGACGAAAGGAAGCGGGCCAGGACCGGTTCTACATCTTCCGGGTCATTTGCGGCTGGATCCCTCAGTGCCGGGATTGTTTCAGGGACAGGCGGTAAGGCAGCCCGGCGTAGCGCGCAAGAGCGCCTGCAGTCCGCTACGATTCTTGATAACAAACTCAGGAGCTCCTCAAGCGCCGACCAACATTGAAGTGGAAATTCCCACGCTAAGCTTTCTGTGCCATCCAGGGCTCTCCAGACTGTTCGAAGAACGAGGATCTCGTTTTCGAGCTTTTTGATTGAAACTTCTTCCAATCTTTCCAGGATACCCATACTGGCTTCGAACCCGTACCGCACGTTGCTGCTGTCCGGGGGGACGAGCTCGACCAATTGGATGAGACGCTGGTCGGTCAGTATCAATACACCCTCTTGCAGCTTTTTACGGTTTAGCCATGTGCTGCGTAAGTGGCTCCGCATCGCCGGTCGAGCGAGTGCGAACAAGATACGCTCGTCATGTGCGAGATGTTGATCCATGTAACGCTGGAAGCGATAGGGTAGCAGAAAGTATGTGTATTCAGCGTCCGTATAGTGCTCTACTTCGCTGTAGCCCACCATGCGTCCATCCCGGTCTGCCGGCCGCCAGGACGGCTGGGTGGATGCTTCGCGCTCGCTTTCCAACTTTACCCGGCGTAAGCGAGCAACGGCTTGTCTGACAGTGGCTGCTGCGGCATCCGCCTCAAGCCACTGCAGCTTATTCGGCCCATTGGGAGAATGCCCGGTAAAACGGATTAATTCTTCTCGGAATGAAAGCGGAAGATCGGCGATCTGATTCAAACCTGCGTACCGTTCGTCGGCAACCGGAACGCCTAGCAGGCGTAGCTCTGCGCCATCATTTTGAATCCCGCCAATTATGCGGGTGGCTAATTGGGTTTGGAGTGGGTGGGAGATTTCTCCAAACAGGATCACCTGCAAATTTTCACCGTTCTCGGTCAGCGTATTAGGTAAGACTGCCACATCGAATGGCAAGGAGACTTCCGGTAAGGCGATCTTTTTTAAGCGTAAATATCCATCATCCAACGCCTCATACACACCGGTTGGGCGACCTGGTTGCATTAACTTTGCTTCGATGATCACATCTGCGCTCATATAGCACTCGATTATGCTTGATAGGTTTCTTCGCTTCCTCGATAAAATCACCGGAGAGCAGGCCAGCGAAGAAGGATAAAGCATAAATAAAAAAGCCTCTACCGAAGAAAATCATCCGTAGAGGCTATCAGTCCGCATAGACAATTATGGCGAGCCTCATCGCCAGGATGGATTTTACCACAATCCTGGTAAATCAGTTGCAGAGGTCGGTGGTGTTCTAAATAGCCACTTATCCAGCTGATAGAGTAGTAATAACATTCGTTGCACAGCCATTTCCCAAGGCTTTCCAAAAGTCGAGCAGGGACAAGTCAAAAATGACCTGCTAAGGTGAAGGCGACGATTAACAATTCATCGCGAAAGCCCTTGACGAAAAGAATATAC
>CAZAQS010000309.1:0-5524 GCA_964486825.1 uncultured Anaerolineaceae bacterium
CGGTAGCGCTCTTTGATCCACCAGCCAATGGCACGTTCACAATGGTTGTTCGTACCGTCTAAAATCTCATTTCCATCTTCATCCTTCCAATTGCGATAGAAAGTCAGGCGCGGCCAGAGATTCCAGCGATCCATAAACAGATTGCGCATCCGATAGGCGAGGTCATATTTCTTGCCCTTGCCGGGTTTGCGAGCGTTAGCATAGCGCAGATAGATTTCTTCAAGGCGGGACTGGTCTTCTGGGCGCCGGGAATGGATCATCTCTTGAAGAGCGGCCAGGTCATCCAAGGCATGTTGGGGAGTTATGCCAATCGCATCCAGCGAATGATCCTGTCCGGCGCGAATTATTGCCGAGAGTTCGGCTACCAGGGCATCTGTGTTTCGGCCGACATGGCTCTTGCACACTTGCTGCGAGCGTCCGGTCTCATCGCTCACCTTCTTCAAGGCGTCCGCATCATCACTCACCACTACATCTGCATCCACCGCTTCCAGGATTGGCGCAAGCCAGGCTTTCAATTGCTCGGCATCTTCGCCCGCTAATTGGTCAATACTCAATACCATCCCGTTCGTCGCATCTACCGCGATACCGACCGTCAGCCACTCCCCGTTACAGCGCACACTGGTCACATCGGCTCCAACGGCTTTGGTCTTGTATCCATCCAATAGCTGTTCACGCTTCAGCCCAGGCACTTGCTTGGCGACGGCCTGAACTGCCCGAAACACACTCGTTTTCCCAATCCCCATTCCGAGACTGTTCAATACGATTTCTACAGCCCCGTAACTCAGTCCCAGAATGTACAGCATTACAGCCATCCCATTCACCCGCTTCGAGATGTGCTTCTGACTGACCCCTTTGGGGTAGACCCGGAAAACATACCCACATTTCTTGCATTCACATCTCCAGGCCCTGACTTCAGGGTGCTGAGCATCTACAATCTTCTTGCTCACTTCCTGTCGTGGAATATACCGCATTCCCGGACATCCTTTCCGGGGGCATTTCTTCGGATATTCAAATACGCTCGGTTCAACTTTTGGTAGAATTAGATTCAGGCGCATGTAGCTGTGCCTCTTTGTTCTAGGATGTGGGACAGTTAGCCGATTGTCCCACATCCATTTAACCACCTTTTTACCAGCTTTGGAACGATCACTCCTTGACCCTCTCAAGGTTTTGATTTACAATTCTTAAAGAATATGGGGGTTCCTGGTATTTCCACGGTACGTCACTTGATAGGTTTAAATTTCAAGGGCAGTGCCGCAGGTATTTACCATTATTGGCGGTCCAACCCAATTTATACCATCAGGATTCTGGGCTGTCTCTGAAACCCGTGCAAGCCAAATGGGCCTCATGTTCAACTTCTGTATTTGCCAACTTAGATAGACTTGAAAGCAGCAGACCGTGCTGGCGTCAAGACAACCGAATGTCGCTCTGTGTGAGTTTACTAAAGCAATTATCCTTCAGGCCGGAATCGAGAGGAGGTGAGCATATCGAGAAGATATAGAAAACGTTCCTATCCTCTTTCACTACTAAACCCACCATAAAATTCAAGATTTTTCTAGGAGGGAAAAAAAGAAGATGAAGAAATTGCTCACCCTTTTGACCGTCATCCTGGTTGCAGCGGTACTCCTGGCTGCCTGCCAGCCGGCAGAAGCGCCCGCAACCCCCGCTCCGCAGGTGCCTGAAGAGCCAACGCCGATGCCTGTGGAGCCCACTCCTGTGCCTGTTGAGCCGACTCCTGAGCCAGCAGAGCCAACCGAGACGCCAGCAGAGCCGGCGGAAGAGGAAACCCCTACCCCGGCTCCTGCAGGAGATGTGGTCTTTTTCTCGACCCAGTTCAATATCGTAGAAGAGGCAGCTCGCTTCCGGGAAATCCTGGCCCAGCGCGGTTATGATTTCACTGGAACCGAGGAAGGCCCGCTGGTTGACCTGATCCTGGCACAAGCTCAGGCAGGCCAGGGCGAAGTGGATGTCGTGGGTGCTTTGCATGGTACCTTCCCACCCCTGCAAGACCATATGATCAATATGATCGATATCGCCGATGACCTCTCCGCAGACCGGGAGTTCGCACCTGCCTTCCTGCAGACAGGCCTGCTTGGCACTGACGACTACCTGTATTACGTCCCCTGGATGCAGGCTACCTATATCATGGCGGCCCATAACGATGCCCTGGAGTACCTGCCGGACGGCGCTGACCTGGATGCGCTGACCTACGATGAGCTGGCCGAGTGGTGCCAGACCTTGATGGATGAGACCGGCGGGCCAAAGTGCGGCATGCCGCATGCCGGGCTGTTCAACCGCTTCTTGCAAGGTTACCTATGGCCTTCCTTCACCGGTGGCATGGTCACGACCTTCCGGAGCGCTGAAGCCGAAGATATGCTCGAGTGGGCCCGCGACACCTTCTGGCCCACCGTCCACCCACAATCCATCAGTTATGAGTTCATGCAAGAGCCGCTCCTATCAGGAGAGGTGTGGGTGGCTTTTGACCACACCGCCCGCTTGATCGACGCCTTCACCGAGCAGCCGGAAAACTTCGTGGCTTTCCCTGCCCCTGCCGGTCCGGCCGGGCGTGGCTTCATGCCTGTCGTTGTTGGCCTGGGTATTCCATCAAATGCTCCGAACCCGGAGGGCGCAGCCGAGCTGATCGATTTCCTCACGCAGCCGGAGACCCAAGCGCAGGTGCTCAGAGATCTGGCCTTCTTCCCAGCGGTCAGCGGTGTGGATACGACTGATTTGCCGGAGGGCGTGGCGATCGAAGCTGAGGCAGTCGAAGCTCAGGCTACCTCTCCGGACGCCCTGGCAGCCTTGCTGCCGGTTGGCCTGGGAGCGCGTGGTGGTGAGATCAACCAGATCTTCCGCAACGCCTTCGACCGGGTGGTCCTCGACGATGAGGACATCAGCACTGTGCTCGACCAGGAGGGAGACAACCTCCAGACGTTGATGGATGAGACCGGCGCGGCTTGCTGGGCGCCTGACCCACCCAGCGTTGGGCCTTGCCCGGTCGAATAACCACTACGATCATAGAGTTCTAGGGGTTGGCAAATAAAAGGGCGCAGCGCCCTGTGGAAACGACAGGCGAGCCTTAAAGTACCTCTGCCCCCCTACTATTGGGACAACCCCTAGAACACCCTACTTGTGAGGGCCATCCTGATGTCTACCCTTCCCAAAAAGAAAGGTCGAAAGAAGAAGCGTAATTGGGCCCCATACTTGCTGATCCTGCCCTCGTTGATCTACCTGGCATTGTTCTTTGCCTGGCCGATGGTGCAGGGACTGGTGCTGGCATTCAGGGAAGACAGAGCCCTGCTGAGCTTGCGGGATGAGCCTCAACGAGGCAGCCCGGCCGTCGCACAGCTT
The DNA here is from genome assembly GCA_964486825.1 of uncultured Anaerolineaceae bacterium. Lineage (GTDB taxonomy): Bacteria > Chloroflexota > Anaerolineae > Anaerolineales > UBA4823 > CAZAQS01. Next base: position 3,349 of record CAZAQS010000309.1, read on the forward strand.
CCCAGGGGCGCTTCGGTAGCCATCCTGGACAGGGAAGGCAATTTCATCCCGGAGGAGGATCTGTCGCTGGCCAACCTGATTACGGAGGTCTGGTTCCAGGTGCGCGCCGAGACCCTGGAGGGACAGGAGATCGAAGGCTGGGTACCAGAGAGACGAGTGCGCGTGCGAGAACAAGATGAGAGCGGGCTGCCGATTTCGGGTACCATCCGTCCGATCTTAGGAGCTATGGCTGACCCATTGACGACGGTCCATTCCGAGCCGGACGATGACAGCGAAGTCCTGGGGCGGCTTGAAACCCAGGCTCTGGTGGTGATCCAGGATCAGGTCACGCTGGAGGTCTGGTATCTGGTACAGGGGACGATCAACGAGGAGCTGGTGGAGGGATGGACGCAATCCCGCTATATCCGCCTGCTGGGCGAGGCCCAGGGACGGGTCGAGCAAGGTGACACCGGGCGCTTCACAACCGTGTATATCGAAAGGATGGTAAACGACCGCTTCTTCATGCCAGCTCTGCGGACGACTTTGTTGCTGATCGTGATGATCATCCCGGTGCAGTTCATTCTGTCGATTATCATGGCGCTTGTGATCCAGGCTAACCTGAAGGGGAGCGGCCTGTTCCTTTACATCTTCGCCATTGCCCTGGGGGTCTCCGACCTGGCGGTGGGCATCGTTTGGTATTCGATCTTCACCCATTTTGGGTACCTCAACTCGATCCTGCATAGCCTTGGCTTGATCGATGCCCCAATCACCTACCTGTCGGCCGCCTCCAGGCACTGGATCATTATCGCCATCTGGCTGGCTGAGGTTTGGCGCTCGACAGCCATCGTGATGGTGATCGTGGTTGCCGGTCTGCAGGCCATCTCGCGGGAGGTGTTGGAGGCCTCCGAGGTGTTCGGCGCTAACCTATGGCAGCGACTGCGTTATATTATCTTGCCATTGCTGCGCCCCAGCTTGCAGGTGGCCCTGATCTTGCGCACCATCCTGGCCTTCCAGGTCTTTGCAGTCGTTATTGTCCTGAGCGGGGGCGACGTGGTCACGGTATTGGCCAACGAGACCTACCGCCAGTATTACGACCTGCGCAATTTAAACGTAGCTGCGGCTTACGCCAGCTTTATTTTGCTGCTTTCGTTGGTCAGCGCATTTTTCTACCTGCAAGCCGTGCGTACTCAAGAGGAGGCCGTCGCATGACCACTGCAACCGAAGCAAGGAAAGTATCCGTTTCCCCAGAGGTCAAGGCCGTGCACCGCCGTATGTTGCGGCGCCAGCGGCTTGGCCGGCTCCTGATTTACCTGGTGGGAATCCTTATTTCGCTGTGGGTGCTAATCCCGATCCTGTTCATCGCCTCGATGGCGCTCACCACGCCCGCCATGGTTCGAGCTTACCCGAAGAGCGTGCTGCCCTTCATTCCATTTTCAACGGCAACGTTGGAGTTCTTCCTGAACTCCAGGGGTATCATCCCCGGCATCCGCAACAGCCTGGTCGTGGCGGTGGTCACGTTGACCCTGTCTACCTTGATCTCGGCTCCGGCGGGCTATGCCATCTCGCGCTTTATCTTTCCCGGCCGCAATGTCTACCGCCTGTCGATCCTGGCAGTACGAGCCTTCCCGATCGTGGTCCTGTCGATCCCGCTGGCAGTGGTTTTCTTGCGGGTGGGGATCTACGATACAGTATACGGGCTGGCCCTGATGCATACTGCCCTGGCGCTCCCTACCACGGTCCTGGTGATCAGCAGCGTCTTCGCCAGCATCCCCTACGAGCTGGAGGAGGCCGCCATGGTCTTCGGCTGTACCCCAGCCCAGGCCTTCCGGCACGTGGTCCTCCCCCTGGTGCTGCCGGGTATTGCGGCGGCGGCGATTTTTACCTTCGTGCTGTCCTGGAATGAGGTCTTTGCAGCCACGATCCTTACCCTGCATAACCGCACCCTTCCCGCCCAGGTGCTGGTGACGCTAAGCCAGGCCTCAGATCCCTACCAGTTTGCAGGCGGATTTTTTATGTTGATCCCGTCGCTGATCTTTATTTTCTTCATCCGGCGGTACCTGTTCAATATGTGGGGCCAGATCACAAAATGAGGAGTTTCATGGCCAATTATGCTTTATTCCCAAATCCCGAGATGAGCCTTGACACTTTTCCAGGAGTAGGCTATGGCTGAAATCTTGATCGAGTCTGTTACCAAGCG
>CAZAQS010000310.1:0-5492 GCA_964486825.1 uncultured Anaerolineaceae bacterium
AGCAGCATGAGACTTGCCATATCCAATATCGCCTGGGATGTTGCCGAGGATGAAGCTATGGCCGCCCTGTTGCAGCGCTATCGCATCGATGCCATTGACATCGCCCCTGGCAAGTATTTTCCTCAGCCAGCGTTGGCCACTGCCAGCGACATGGCACGCGTCAATGCCTGGTGGGTGCAGCGCGGTATCGAGTTAACCGGTATGCAAGCCTTGTTATTTGGTACCACCGGGCTGAATGTTTTTGGCACGCCTGATGTGCAAGCAGCCTTGCTTGACCACTTGCGCGCGGTGTGCCGCATTGGCGCTGGCGTGGGTGCAACCCGGCTGGTTTTTGGCTCACCTAAAAACCGGGACCGCAGTGGCCTGACCGATGCGCAAGCTCTTGACATGGCCGTCGCCTTTTTTCGCCTGCTGGGTGACATCGCCGCAACGCAAGGGGTCATCGTCTGCCTGGAGCCCAACCCCACGTCTTACGGTGCCAACTTCATGACCAGCAGTGCCGAGACAGCGCAGGTCGTGTCCGCTATCAGCCACCCCGCCATTCGTATGCAGTTTGATACCGGTGCCAATGCATCGCTGAGCCGCGCCATCCCATTGCCAGCAATCCGTATGCGATGCGGCTGAACGTGCGGGTTGTGCGGTCTCGCAAAGTGGCCAGGTCGGGAATCAAGCCGACGTACCAAAATAATGCTGATACCAACCCATACGTGGTAATGGCAAAGACATCCCAAACCAGGGGGCTACGAAATTGGGGCCAAAGCTCCATGGTATTGGGATAGGGAAAGATATAGTAAAAGAACCAGGGGCGACCCAGGTGCAGGAGCGGGAATAGGCCAGCGTTTGCGACTGCAAAAAGGGTCATGGCCTCAGCAAAGCGGTTGATGGAAGTGCGCCAATTCTGGCGCATCAACAGCAGAATCGCCGAGATCAATGTCCCGGCATGCCCAATTCCTATCCACCATATGAAATTGATGATCGCAAAACCCCAACCAACTGGGATGTTAATGCCCCAGATGCCTGTACCGACCACAAACAGGTAGGTCACGGAGACAAGCAGGAGCATGGTTAGCAAGAAAGAGATGAAGAAACCGATCCACCAGTAGCGAGGCGTGCGGGTGGTCAGGACGATCGAGCTGATTTTATCGGTTACCGAGGCAAAAGTATGCCCGGGCTCGAGGATTGGCACTTTCCTATCTTTATCCATATCAACCTATGTCTCGCCCTGCTTGGGCAGCTCCGGGTTCGGATTGTAGATGCGGTCAAGGTAGGTTGTCCTGGGTTGCGTCCCGATCTCCGCCAGGACCCCATAATCATGAGGCTGTTGTTTGAGCTGGGAAACACGGCTATTTACGTCGTTGATATCACCAAAAACAATGGCGTTGGTTGGGCAGGCTGCCTGGCAGGCTGTTTCCACCTCCCCGTCTCTAATCGGGCGGCCCTCAATTTTGGCCTGAATGCGAGCCTTGTTGATGCGCTGTACGCAATAGGTACATTTTTCCATCACGCCGCGCGTCCGGACGGTGACGTCTGGGTTACGCAGCAAGCGTAAAGAGGGCACGTCTTCTTCGATATATTGAAGGAAGTTGAAGCGCCTGACTTTATATGGGCAGTTGTTGGAGCAGTAACGCGTCCCAATGCAGCGGTTATAAACCATCTCGTTAAGGCCTTCAGCGCTGTGTACGGTCGCTGCAACAGGGCATACCGGCTCGCAGGGAGCCTTCTCGCAGTGCACACACATCATCGGTTGGAGCAACACCTGCGGGTTGTCCAGTTCTCCCTGGTAATAGCGGTCGATGCGCAGCCAGTGCATCTCGCGGTGATTTTCTACCTCGTCCTTTCCCACAACCGGGATATTGTTTTCGGCCTGGCAAGCGATGACACAGGCATTGCAACCTGTGCAGGCATTCAAGTTGATGGACATACCCCAGGCGTGCCCTTCGTATGGAAATTCTGGATAGAGGGAGGGTGGCGCTTCTTCCGTATGCCCGCCAGATGGTAAGGGATGATCCCGGAACTCCTGGATGTCACGCACCCGGATAATGTCGCGGCCTTCCATCTGGTGGTGGCCTTGGGTGGTGACAAGGGTGTAGCGATCGCTGGTTGGGCGGACTTCCAGACCCTCTCCAAACCAGGGAGCGTCAGAGGTCCTTAAGTTGTTGGCGTTGACACCGGCGCCCTCCAAGACTCTCCCGCCTGCCGTGCGCCCATAACCCAGGTGCAGGGTAACACAACCATTCGCCTGGCCTGGTTGTATCCATACTGGCGCCCTCAATACACGTTGGCGATAGTGAAGCTCAACCACCTGGAAGTTCGCCAGCTCAAGCTCCTGGGCAGTAGCAGGGCTGAGGATAGCCGCGTTATCCCAGGTTAACTTGCTAATCGGCTTGGGGAGTTCCTGGAGCCAGGCATTGTTCGAGAAAGTCCCATCCCAGATGGTCGGGTCGGGCTCGAATACAATTTGCAGGTTTGTTTCGGCCTCATTTTGTCCGGTCTCCAGAACTCGCTGCTCAACCTGAGACACAAAATCTCCGTTAAGAGAGACTTCCACTGCCTGAGCGGCTGTGTCAGGAATGAAGCCCTGGTGTAGGGCTTCTCGCCACCACCTGTCAAACCCGGCCTCCGACAACCCGTTTGAAACAGCCTGGTCTTGCCAGCTGCTGCGGACAATATCGTAGCCCACCGGTTCGGATTCTCCCAGCATCACAGCCAACAGCTCGTGGGCTGAGACGCCTCCGTACAAAGGCTCAATCAGGGGCTGGAGCAGGGTTACGGTCCCATCGAAGGCGCGTGTATCCCCCCACCTCTCGAGAAAATGAGCGGCAGGGATATGCCAGGTCGAGCGAATGGCTGTCTCGTCCGGGTAGAGTCCCAGGTATACGCTCATCCCGGCATTTTGCAGTGCGGCGGCGAAGTCGATATCCGCTGGAGAGGAGTAGACAGGGTTGCCTTCTAAAACTACTAGCAGGTCCACAGCGCCAGTATTCAGGTCGTCGACCAGCTCTCGGAGGGAGGCAAACTGGTTGGCGGGATTGGCTTCAACCGGCTCGCTGAGGAATACCGTTTGGCCGATATTCCCTAAGGACGCGTTGATGGCGTGAACCAAAGCGTGCACTTCGGGTGGTTGTTGGGGGCCTGCAAATACCAGGCAGGCGCCTGCGTTCTCTACCAGGTCAGCTGCCAATGCTTCCATGAAGGCAAGCGAGGCCTCCGGCAGGGGTGGAAGATCAGCCTGTGTATCCAGAGCCTGCAAGCGATCTGCCAGGTGCATGGCGAACCTAAGCACCTGGCCAGGAGGAATGGGTAGGCGATGGTCGGCTACAGCACCGGTATTGGTCAGGCTACTTTCAACGACGTATAAGCGGTTAGGATTGGTCTGGTCTTCGAGGACTGCCCGCCTGGCCCCGAATTCACGCAGGTAACGGATACTGCCGGGCTCATGCAAGACGAAATCTCCGTCTAGAGACAAGATGATATTTGCATCTTCAAAGCGGTAAGTGGTTTCAACGACTTCTCCGAAAGCCAGCTCTGCTCCCGACCGGACGTTATCCCTTGCGAGAGGATCGTACTGGTGCCAGCGCGCCTGGGGGTATTCTTCCAAAAACTGTTCGATTTGCGCCGCCAGGGTAGGGGATGTGACTGTCCCGGTAAGCAAACGCAAACCCTCCCCTCCTGCCAGGCGTTGATCCTCCAGCTGTCCGGAAAATGCTGCCAGAAAAGCTTCCCAGGTGCGGATCCTGCCTGCGCTGCTTATCGTCTGTGAACGGTCCGGGTCGTACAGGTCGAGGATGGCTGCCTGGCTAAACACGTCCGTAGCACCGAGGCTGCCGGGATGGCTGGGGTTGCCTTCGATTTTTACCGGCCTGCCGGTATGGGATTTCACCAATAGCCCGCGAGCATAGCCATTCAGCTCCATAGCCGTGGCATAGAATTGAGCTTCTCCCGGGACGACTCCCTCGGGGGGCAAAGAATAGGGCATGATCTGTTCCACCGGCGTGGGCACACAGGCGGTCAATCCGGCCAGGCCGAGGGAAGCGGCCATTAAACGCAGGAAATCTCTCCGGCTTAAACTGCTTGCCAGGGAGGCCTGGCGTGGGAATTCTTCGTGGAGAAATTCATCGAACCCTTTGCTTTGGGCAACCTCTTCCAGGCCTCGCCAGATGTCTTTGGGATTGCCTTGCGACAATCGCTGGCGAACAGTCTCCAGGTCGAGCACCTGTGGCTTTTGGTTTGAGCCCTTATTAGATCGTGTCATATTTGTACACCTAGTCCTTGAGGCATGCCTGCCTTACCGATGGCAGACAGAACAATCCTCCAGTTGCGAACGCGGGGCGATGCCATACTCCTGAACCAGCCTTCGTCCCAACACAAGCTGGTTCTCTGGTGGGGTATAGCCCATCGTGAAGACATATTCCAGTGGGCGTAAATAGCGCTCGGGATTGCGGTGGCATTCGAGGCACCATTCCATATACATCGTCTCGCTTTTGAACATCAAGGGCATTTGATCCACTCGACCATGGCAGGTTTCACAGCCGACGCCTTTGGCAAGATGTATGCTGTGATCGAAGTAGGTGAAGTCAGCCAGGTCATGGACCCGGTTCCATGGTATTGCTTCCCCCGTCTCGAATGATTCGCGCACCAGCGCCAGGGTATCCGCTTGAGCCCAGACCTGGCTGTGGCAGGTCATGCAAGTATGTGTTGGAGGTATATCGGCGAAAGCGGATTCTTCAACGCCGACGTGGCAGTACCGGCAGTCTATTCCCAAGGCGCCAACGTGCTGGCGATGGCTGAAAGGTACAGGTTGTTGTATTGGAACATTTACACGGGTCACGTAGGGCGAACGGAAGAAAGTGACCAGCGCCCAGGCGACGCCCGCGACAATGAAGACTGCACCAAAAATACTCGCCTTCGAAAAGGTGTTCGTGCTTGGATGAAAAATTTGAGGCATCTGCCCTCTTCATTTCAAAACAGAATCTGCAATTTCTATCGATCGCGATCCTGTGAGAACACTCTGAGTAGCATGAGCAGGCACTCATACGATTACAGGCAAAGTTTTGAGCCAGTGCGAACGTTGAGTTCTCTCCCCATCATGTTCCCCCTATGCCAATCGTGGCGTAACCTGAGATTTCAGTAGGAATAGTTTAAGTCAGGATGAGAAGGTTCTCAATTAGGGGAAACCCGTATACAGGGTAGGGGATTCCCTAGGTTAGCGGGCTAAGGATAGCGATGGACGCTGCTGTTTTGTAGGCAAGATCAATCAAAATAATGTCTCCAGATAGCTGGCATAATCGAGGGAATGGGCTATACTTAATTTATTGATGAATCGAACAGCGACAAAAGTAAACCGGTTGAAAAATCGGGGCACAAAGTCACGGGTCTAAGCGGCAAGTTGCCGTATGATAGCCGGATTGCCAAAGCTGGATAAAAAGAAATGGATCCAAGCCTCCAAGCAGCCGGTGCGAAGAGGTTTTTGTTGGAGCTTGATTACAAGGAAG
>CAZAQS010000311.1:0-5491 GCA_964486825.1 uncultured Anaerolineaceae bacterium
CACGAAAGAATTCATGAGGCTGAGGGTCCTGCTCCCGTCGGAGATCTTGATCGACGAGCAAACCAACAAGGTTTGTGCAGAAGCAGAGAATGGCTCTTTCTGCATGTTGCCACGCCATATCGATTTTGTGGCTGCGTTGGTGCCAGGCTTGTTATACTTTGTGACGCGAGATGGTAGGGAAGAATTCCTGGCAGTTGATGAAGGGATCCTGGTGAAATGTGGGCCTGAGGTGATGGTTTCCAGCCGCAATGCGGTAATTGGGCCTGACCTGGGCGAGCTTCGCCAGACGATCGAGCAGCATTTCAGGGAATTCACCGAGCACGAAAAGGTCGCCAGAGCTGCCTTCGCCCGGTTGGAAGCGGACCTGGTGCGAAGGTTTATCGAGCTGGAGCAGGTCGGACATGTCTGATGATCGAAAGCGTGAACGCCGCCCGCCTACCAGGCCGCTGGAGGAGCAGGTAGGGGAGAAAGAAATCCGAAAAGTACGCGCCCGCCGCACCAGAGACCGCAGTATATGGTTCGGTCTTGGGATGTTTGGGGTGGTTGGCTGGTCTGTCGCCATCCCAACCTTGCTAGGTCTGGCTTCAGGCATCTGGATCGACTCCAATTATCCCAGCCAGTATTCCTGGACTCTGATGGGATTATTGATCGGTTTGGTGGTTGGATGTGTCAATGCCTGGTATTGGGTGACGTCCGAAGGACGTTTGGATGAAGACCAGAAAGGAGATGAGGAGCAATAGGGATCATGAATTGGATGGCTATTATCGTTGCCCTGCTGGGAGGAGCCCTCCTGGGTCTCTTTTATTTCGGCGGCTTGTGGATCACTGTGCGCAGCCTGACAGATTCCCGCCACCCTGGCCTTTTAACGATGGGCAGTTTCCTGGCCAGGATGTTTATTACGCTAGCAGGTTTTTACATCCTTATGGGAGGCCAGGTAGAAAATTTGCTGGCAGGCCTGTTGGGGTTTTTACTGGCGCGCCAGGCCTTATTTAAGCTCGTGCGGGACGGTAAAACCGGACCGGCCTTATCGTAAGGCCGTTCTGCTTCTTATGTAGAGGATATTATGGAGATCAGTCCGGATAGCATTATCTATTGGCAGTGGGGGCCTATAACGCTCAACGCAACGATCGTGTTTACATGGATCGTGATGGCGTTCATGGTGATCGGCTCGTGGATAATCACCCGCAACCTGGCCACCGGCACAGAGCTATCCAGAGGCCAGACGCTGCTGGAAGTGATCGTGAGCACAGTACAGGACCAGATCCGGGAAGTCAGCCAGCAAGACCCCGGGCGTTACCTCTTATTCATTGGCAGCCTGTTTTTGTTTATTGCTATTTCGAATACCCTGATTATCGTGCCAGGATACCATCCGCCGACGGGCTCGCTTTCTACAACCGCGGCCCTGGCGATCTGCGTATTTTTCGCAGTTCCAATATTTGGGATCACCCAACAAGGAGTGCGTGGTTATCTTAGCCAGTACTTGAAGCCATCTCCGTTCATGCTTCCATTTAACATCATCGGCGAGTTATCACGGACAATGGCTTTGGCAGTCCGCCTTTTTGGAAATGTCATGAGCGGTTCGATGCTGGTAGCCATCCTGCTGGCTATCGTTCCTCTGGTCTTTCCGATCGTGATGCAGCTGCTTGGGCTGCTGACAGGTCTCATTCAAGCTTATATATTCGCTATTCTTGCAATGGTTTATATTGCCTCTGCTACCCGGGCCCATCACGAGGAAAAAGCTCCCGGAACTAAGAAAGGAAAAGAATAATGGAAGAATTATCCCTCATTGGTATGATATCGGTCATTACCGCAGGCCTGACGATCGCAATCGGTTCGATTGGTCCAGCACTTGGACAGGGTAGGGCGGTCTCTCAAGCCTTGATCTCGATCGCCCAACAACCGGATGAAGCCAATACCATTACAAGGACGTTATTCGTAGGCCTGGCGATGATCGAATCAACAGCTATCTATTGCTTTGTTGTCGCCATGATCCTGATCTTCGTGAATCCATTCTGGAACGCGGTCATCGACATGGTCGGCCAGATCGGAGGCTAATCGTGCTCTTCGATTGGTTTACAACCATTGCTCAAATTTTCAATTTCTTAATTCTATTGTTCCTATTAAAACGCTTTTTATACAAGCCCATTATCAATGCCATGCTCGAGCGAGAGGAGAAGATTACCCACCGTTTGAGGGAGGCAGAGCTGGCTGAACAGGAGGCTGAGCGAGAGGCGCTGGAATTCCGCCAGAAAACAACCGAACTGGAAAGCCGCCGGGAAAGCCTGCTCCTGGAAGCGAGGACAGAAGCGGAGCAACTTCGCAAGGAGATGCTCCACGAGGCGCGCCAGGAGGTCCACGAATCCCAAGAACGCTGGTTCCGATCCCTCCAGCAGAGCAAAGAGGCCTTTCTGAGAGATCTCTACCAGCGGGTCAGCAGCCAAACCTATATCGTGGCCCGCAAAGCGCTGTCTGACTTGGCAAACGAGGACCTGGAAAGCCATATCATCGAAACATTTCTCAACCGCTTACAGGCATTGGAGGGGGAGGAGCGTGAGTCACTTGAGAGGGCATTGGCAGACTCGAATGGAGCAATAATGGTGCGGAGTGCCTTTGAAATCCCCAACAAATTGCGCATAGCTATTATAAAGCAAATCGAGGCGATTGCCCCGAATGGGTATGAGATGAGCTTTGAATGTCTACCAGAGCTTCTCTCGGGCATCGAGCTGAAGCTAGCTGGGAAAAAGATTTCATGGAGCCTATCCAGTTACCTTGAAGACCTGGAAGACAACCTGGCCCACGCCTTGCGTGAACGAGTGCAAGAGCTGAACCAGATAGAAGTGAAGGAATAGGAATCAGGAGAGCGTGTGGAAGAAGGACATGTCGAGCTAAACAGCCTGTTGGAGGAAACCTTCGATGTCTTTGATCGAGTGGTCAAAGACCACCGGCCTGACTTAATTGCCAGGGAGATTGGCACGATCAGTTATATCGGCCATAATATTGCCAGGTTGAGTGGTCTGCCAGGTGTTGGTTCCGAGGAGCTCATCCAATTTCCAAACGGAGTCCAGGGGATGGCTTTCAACCTGGACAAGGATGAAGTCGGGGTGATCCTTCTTGGCGATAGCAAGGGGCTGAAGGCCGGCTATGAAGGCCGCCGCACCGGTCGTGTCCTTGACGTGCCAGTAGGGGATGAGCTGTTAGGCCGGGTTCTCACCCCGCTGGGGGCGCCACTGGATGCGCATGGTCCATTGCATGCCATGCGCCGACGCCCGGTAGAGAGGGACGCACCCGATGTGATGGACCGTGACCCGGTCGTGGTTCCTCTGCAAACTGGCATCAAATCCATCGATGCGTTGATCCCTGTTGGCCGAGGTCAGCGTGAGTTGATCCTGGGAGACCGGCAGACCGGCAAGACTGCCATTGCTGTGGATACCATCATCAATCAAAAAGGCCAGGATGTAATCTGTGTGTATTGCGCGATCGGCCAGCGCATCTCTGCCGTGGCTTCGCTGGTTTCGGATCTACAGGAATACCAGGCGATGGATTATTCGATTTTGGTGGTAGCCAGCGCGGATGAGCCGCCCGGATTGCAATATATTGCTCCCTATGCGGCTACGACAATTGCCGAACATTTCATGGAGCAGGGGCGGGATGTGTTGATCGTATACGACGATTTGACCCGGCATGCCTGGTCCTACCGGGAGCTATCCTTGCTCTTGCGCAGGCCGCCTGGCAGGGAAGCCTACCCGGGCGATATCTTTTACATTCATTCTCGTTTGCTAGAGCGAGCTACACATTTGAATGCTGCCCTTGGAGGTGGTTCGTTAACGGCATTACCCATCATTGAAACGGAGGCGCAAAATGTCTCTGCATACATACCCACCAACTTGATTTCCATCACGGATGGGCAGATCTACCTGTCGCCGGTGCTGTTCCAAAAAGGAGTGCTGCCACCTGTTGACATCGGTGAATCGGTGTCCCGTGTAGGCGGCAAAACCCAGCTAGCTGCCTATAGGGCGGTAGCAGGCGATCTGCGCCTGTCCTACTCCCAATTTGAGGAACTGGAGACGTTTGCACGCTTTGGCACGCGCCTGGATGATGATACCCGCCAGACTATCGAGCGCGGGCAGCGTGTGCGTGAGGTGCTCAAGCAACCGCAATACCGGCCGATCCCGGTAGCTGAGCAGCTGGCAGTTCTCCTGGCAGTCAGCTCCGGTGTGTTTGATAAGATTGAGCTCGACCAGATACCTGAAGCGGAAAGGCTGGTCCGGCGTGCAGCGGTGGAACAATTATCCGATGTGGCTGAGCGGATAACTGCTGGGGAACCACTGAGTGATGAAGACCGGGCTGCTCTCTTGCGTGTGAGCTGGGAGGTTGTCAGGGACAGGTTCAAGGCTGAAGAAGATGCAGACGCTTGAGGCTTTAAAAAGACGTATCAACAGCGCTGAGGATTTGCAATCAATCGTCAAGACGATGAAAGCCCTGGCAGCCGTAAGCATCCGGCAGTACGAAAAAGCGGTCGAATCACTGGTCGAATATAACCGGACGACCGAGTTAGGCTTGCACGTGGTATTAACAGGCCGGGGGCAGGAGCTTCTGGAAGAGGAGGTCCATACTGGAGGCCGGGTAGGAGCCATCATCTTTGGCTCCGACCAGGGCATGTGTGGACAGTTTAACGATGTTATTGCCGAGTATGCCCTGAATAACCTGGCTGAGATGGGGCTTGATAAGGAAGACAGCCTGCGTTTGAGCGTTGGAATGCGGGTGGAGGCGCGCTTGCTTGGGGCAGGTTACCCTTCTGACGAGTATCTCTCACTTCCCGGATCGGTTGCCGGTATCTCTCCGATGGTTCAGTCGGTGTTGCTGGCAATCGATAACTGGCGCCTGGATCAGGGTGTGATTGCGGTATACCTCTTTTATAACCGTCCAATATCGGGAGCAGCTTACAGGCCAACCACGGTCAGGCTGTTGCCAATCGACGTGGAGCGGTTAAGAAGCATGGAAACGAAAACATGGCCCTCCCATACCCTGCCAATCTTCACGATGGAACGCCGGCGCCTGCTGGCAGCCTTGATTCGCCAGCACCTGTTTGTGCTACTGTTCAGGGCTTTTGCCGAATCATCCGCCAGCGAGAACGCCGCTCGCCTGGCAGCCATGCAGTCTGCGGAGAGAAATATCGAAGACCGTTTGGCAGAGCTTAACCAGGATTATCATGGGTTGCGCCAAAATTCCATTACAAGCGAGCTACTGGATATCGTATCAGGGTTCGAGGTATTAACGACCAGCCAATCGCAATAGAAAAGGTCTATTAATTTCAATGGAAGGGTGATTTTGGAAGAAGAACGAAACAATGATCAGGAAGCTCAAGCTGATGCGGAAGGTGGAGCTAAGGGAGATTCGGGTGAAGAAAGGGTTGAGCTTGCCGAAGAACGTACTGAAAAGGCTGAGGTGAGGACTGAATGGGCTGAAGAGCGAACAGAATGGGCTGAAGAGC
>CAZAQS010000312.1:0-5454 GCA_964486825.1 uncultured Anaerolineaceae bacterium
CGCGTACACAGCCGTGGATTTATTCTCGGCAGCCTGGCATGGCCAGCTTTCTTCTTGCTGATCTGGGCGCTTACCGGAATCTTCGCTTCTGGCGATGCCGGCGCTGCTCAAGAGACCGAACCGGTAGAAACCCCACCTGCCACGGATGTCGAAGAAATTGGAACTGGTTTCGTGGATCAGTCCGGTTTGCTCTCGCCCGATGACACCCAAATGCTGACCTTTCCTGATAGCGCCACAGCAGACCAGGCTCTCAGGGCCGGGGAAATCGAGGCCTATTACCTCATCCCGCCTGACTATATCGAAAGCGGGGAAATCTTTTGGGTTAGCCTGCGCCTGCCCTCCGGCCCCGTCTCAACAGCTCCGATCGGCGCGTTGCTCGCGGACGCTCTCATCGAGCAAACCGGAATCGAAGAGACCGAGCGCTTCACTGTACCCTTAGGCCCTACCGGCCCGCGTTTCGTCTCGCTGGCAGAAGATGACGACCCAACACCCCCTGGATTTATCGCCTTTGCTCCTTTCCTGGTCACCCTCTTCATCGTGCTCCCCTTGTTCACCAGCGGCGATTACCTCATACGTAGCGTCACACAGGAAAAGAGCAGCCGGGTGATGGAAATTTTGTTGCTCTCCGTCCAACCCAAACAACTGCTGGCTGGCAAATTGATCGGCCTGGGAGCTCTGACATTCGTGCAATATGCGCTTTGGGCCCTGATCGCCGCCCTCGTCCTGGTAGCTACCCGCCAGGATATCGGAGCGTTCTTGGCCCAGCTCAACCTCTCTGCGGGCGAGCTGGTCTACATCGCTTTCTACGCACTGGGCGGTTATACGCTGTACTCAGCCATCATGGCGGGCTTGGGGGCTCTGGCGCCTAATTTGAAAGCAGCAAATTCGCTGACCTTCATCCTTGTCTTGCCGATGGTCTTTCCTTTCTTCTTCTGGACAACTATCGTTAGCGATCCCCACGGAGCCCTGGCCATCGTTCTCAGCCTGTTCCCATTTTCTTCGCCACTGGGTATGCTGCTCCGGCTGACCACGACTACGGTCCCCGCCTGGCAGATAGCAGCCAGTCTGGCCCTGCTGGCGCTCACCTCCGTTGCCATCATCTGGTTAATGGCGCGCTTGTTCCGAGTACAAACGCTACTGAGTGGAGAAGCCCTGTCCCTGCGCCGGTTCTGGTCGGTCTTATCTTCCGGTTAGGTCTCCCTCCCATATCAGCACAGTCATCTCTATCCTATCTCCTATTCTATAACCACCTACTTACTGCTTGAAATGGCTATGCGAAAACACTTTCCAGCCAATCTATCCCGGCTCGCTCACTGACCCCGCTTCCAAAGACTAATCTCTCAGCCCCCGTATAAGCAAGAAACTCAGCCATACAATCGATTAACGCTTCCTGCATCTCATCCGTCAGGCTGACTCCCTTTTCCCACCACCAGTTCTTGATCACCAGGACTCCCCGCTTCGTATCCTTACCCGGATCGAAACGGGCGATGAAGCGCTCGCCATACAGCACCGGCAGCACGTAATACCCGTAGCGCCGTTTCTCCGCCGGCACGTACACCTCCCAGCGGTAATCGAAATCGAACAGCTCCTTCAGCATGCGCCGGTCCCACAGCAGGTTGTCCAGCGGCGCGATCACCGCTGCCTGCTGGTCCGCCTCATCCCTCACCTGGGCTTCCTTCAATCTCGGCTCGTCTTGGCTGCGCAGGTAGAAAGCATCCCGGATGCCCTCCACATGCACCTCCAGGATCTCCCCACGCCCCAGCATCCGCTCGATGACCTGCTTGCGTTGCGGGCTTTTGATCGTCCCCATGCCCAGCCAGGCCTCTCCGGCCCGGTTCCACAGCATGCCCACGCATCCAATCCTCCGGCTGACGTACCAATCCTGGTAAGCTGACTCGCTCTCGTTCGGGTCCATGGCCTCAAGCAGCGCCGGGGCCAACAGGCGATGGGTGAAATCGTAGTATTTACGGGTATGTACCCGGTGGTGGATCAGTAGCTCTCCCCAAAAGTACATGCTTTCCAACGCCGCTCTTGACAGGGATGCCGGCCATCCCCAATCCCACTCCACAGCTTCGCCCACCGCCAGCTCTCGTGACGACAGCGGCCCGTGTTCCTGAAGCGCCTGCCTCACTTTGGGCAGGACGGCCTCGATCGTCTCGGTGTTTCTGCCTGTGTGGTTGGCAAAAGCCTCCCGCCAACGCTTGAAGTAAGGCCAGTCTTCCACCCTGTAGATCGACATTAACTTATCCCATCCATCCAGCAGCTTGCGCTCTTCGTACAGCAGCTCTCTGAGCATCTCGCGCCGGTAGCCCTTCACCCGCGCTTGCAGTACCAGGTCCGGGTTGTGCCCTACGATATCCAGCGGGTCGAATTGGATACAGTTTACTTGCCGGATAAAAGACAGGATGCCGGCTTTGCCCCGCAAGCTACGCGGCGGCAGCAACCCCTGGTACGCCAGCAGGAAACGGCGGGCTTGTTCCTTTGTGACCTTCATATCCTCACTCTATCTCCAGGTGTCTCTCGAAAACCTTAACCGAGCTGGCGATCAGTTGCACCAGGATAGCGGCTACCACCACCAGCGTGATCCCTCGAAACAAGGCCGTATCGATCGCCGGCAGCGCATACCATAAGACCAGGCATACCAGCGCCGCCAGGAAGGACAGGTTCAAACTTCGTGAGCCAGGATCATAGTGCACGGCCTCCCGGATGTCTTCTCGATCGAAGGTGATATGGTGTGAGATATACCAGGAGTTTACAAACACCACTCCCAGGGAAAGCAGCACCAGGGTCAGCCACAGGCGCGGGTCTTCCAGGAATTGAAAAGCGATAAATTGCAGGAAACCAATCGAAAAGATCGCCGATGCCAGCATCAGGTGGTTCATCGCCGTCAGGTGGACCACTCGATATCCAAAAAAATAATCTCTGACGAAGATATACCAGAATGTGATGCATAAGACCAGGCTCAGCAGACCGGTTGCATATACCCACAGGATTTCAGGGTATACCAGCTCCTGGATTGCCGCGCCGATCTCATTCCCCAGCGCCGTCAGTGTGATGGCTTGTAAGATGGTTGCCAGCGCCAGGTACACTTCAGCCTGGTAGCCTCGTTTTAGTTCCTGGCTCACTCAACCCACCTGCAAATCTTTCCGGTAGAAAATCCGCCTGCCCCCGCCCGGATAATCCTCCAACACGCCCCATACAACGTAGCCAAGTTTTTCATAAAATTTTGGCGCCTGGAAGTCGAATGTGTCTACCATGGAGTGGTTGCAGCCGCGCCGGATTGCTTCAGCCTCTGCAACCTGCATCAACCTGGACCCGTAACCCTGCCCGCGTAGGTTATCCCGCAGCCACAAGGCGTCCACGTGCAGCCAGTTCCAGGAGGTCCCGGCCACTATCCCTCCCACGATTTGCCCCTCCCCATCACGCAGAATGATCAGCAGCGGGGTATGGTTGGGCGGCGGCGCGTACAGCAAGTTGAAGCCTCGCAACCCGGCCCACAGCTGGTTCAATTGCTCTTGGTCCGCAACAGACGTCAGCTCGATTTGATATTCAGATTCTTCCATTCGGCGCGATAGCCTCCTAAAATTTGAACCGTCTGCCTCTTTTTGGAGCAGCTCTCCGATGACAGGATGATGGACATGATCGCTTGCATAAACTCCTCGATGCGGCCTTCATCTGCCTGATTTTCGCCTATTTGCTTATCATTCATAACGGTACACCCTATAAAACCGCAATTTACCGTTCCAACACACTTGACGTCCCAACGCACTTACGCATGAACGCATTACTTCCCTATTCTGCTCCAACCGGACTTCATCATAGGCGCATCCATATCCTCCAAGTCCAAAACCGCGCTCCAGCGATAGGTTTTTGGCCAGTCACGGAAGTTCCGTGCCAGGGAAAAGATGACCCTCGCTGAAGTGTGCTTGACCCTCGGCCGCCAACCCCGGCTGGGGTGGACTTCCACCCGTGCTCGCCCTGCGGAACGTTGGAAGGTATAGACCCCCTCCAGCGTGCCGATATCCTCCATCCAAAGCGTAAAATCACCCCCTCCTTGTACACCTTCTCGCAGGCAGGCCAGGTCGGGGAAGGGGGGGTCAAAGACGAAGCGGATATCCCGCCTGGATTGGGCCGGGCGCATGCCGCTCAATTCCAGGCGCCCCTGGTTGTCGACCAGGTTGTAGACCGCACCCCCGCAAGTAAGCTCGCCGGGCTTTTCAACCCTCAGAGTATCCAGGGGCCCGTCCTGCTGCTCGTTCCACATCAGGATGAACGGCTCGGCCGAGTAGCGTATGAAGTGCACCCGGGTTCCATCGATCGGGAAGATCAGCGGGTCCGGCTGGTGGCTTACCCCATCGATGACCACCTCTACTTCCGTGCCCGCCCGCCGCACGAAATAAAAATCGTACAAAAGCAGCAGGGGCATGGAGGGTGGGTCTTCAGTTCCGCTGCCCATCGGGGCTAGCAAGCTGAAGGGATTGCGTGGCTTAAGCCCCTTTTCGTAAACGCGGATTCGCACCGGTCGCCCTAGCTTATCATCGAAGCTGACCTGTACATTTACCCCATACGGGCTGACTTCATAGCGCGCCTCACCCATCGCCCGCTCCAGCATTTCATCCAACCCCCTCCCCACGATTCCATAATCCGTGCGGCTAAGGTCCAGCCCCGGCTGGTGGTAGACATCCACCTTCTTATCCCTCTGGGCGCCCAGGACCAGAAGGCCAATACCGTGCTCCAGGTCATCGAATACCTGGATCTCGAAGGTCTCGTATAACGGGTCAGGATCGCGCGTGAAATCGACCAGCAGCAAGCGCTCCATCGGGTCCACTTTCAAGCTGAATGGGACGCTGACCCGTCCCTGGGACTGCGTCTGGTAGAGGCTGGCTGGATGGTGCACTGGCATGGATAAGCGCTCCTTTGTTGTAGATAACCCCGTTCAAGGATCGTTAAATACTACCATAAAGAAGTCTATCTATAAGCGCCTGCCCAGAGTAAATTATAGAAGCGCCCCTGTCTTCCTCTATAGTACTCATGAGACTAGATAGATTAATTTCAGTAGACGTTAAAATTCTAATCTTAATCCGGGTTTAATTCGGACTATTTTTGGTATAATTGGGCTGTTTGCGTGGGGATACATCCATTGAGATCCCGCCTCTCGCCGGGGGAAAAGAGAGAGCGGGAAAATAAGCACAACAAGTCTCCATTCTTGACATTAACTGAATAGCCACGAATGAATTCACCTGAAAGGAAAACATGATGAAAAAATTTGCACTAGCATTAACCCTTCTGGCTTTACTTCTCGCACTGCCCATGACCGCCCTCGCCAACCAGGGCAAACCTTCTATGGATAACTTGGTGGACCGCGGCTGGACCTGCCTGGATATCGCGGGCGATTACCATTGTTTTAAGCCTTCCGCTCCCCAGTCAGAGAAAGCTTCGAACCTGAGTCTGATG
>CAZAQS010000313.1:0-5445 GCA_964486825.1 uncultured Anaerolineaceae bacterium
CTGGTACTCGCGTGGTTCCATGACCACTACCTGCCCCCGCATGCCGGAGTGATCGGTGCCGCAGAATTCAGCACAGAATAAGTGATAGACACCCGGGCGGGTTGCCTCGAACCACAAGTTGGTATAGCGGCCCGGTATTACATCATATTTGGTTCGGAAAGCAGGCACATACAAGCTATGGATTACATCCTGCGAGGTCATAATCAGGCGCACCGGTTGGCCTAATGGCACGTGTAGTTCATCAATTTCCCGGGGACCGTCCGGGTGCTGGAACTGCCACATCCACATTCTTCCGAGGACGTAAATCTCCAACGAGTCCTCTGGAGGGCGGGATTGGTTGAAATAAACCACGGCAGCCGATCCAAACGCTCCCATTCCCAAGATAAGCAGGCCAAAAATCCAGCTCAGCTCGATTTTCATGCTGGTTGTAGGTGGGTTCGAGCGATCTACCAGCCTGCCGCGGCGGTAACGAATGCCGAAGTATAGGATGAAGAGGATCACGATGATGCTGAAAAAGCTGCTCAATCCCACCAGGCCCAGGAAAATCAAGTCCACCTGGGGGGCCACTGTAGAGGCTTGCACCGGGAATAGAGGTAGACTACCCATGAGAACGCTCCTTGTAAACCAGGATTCCAAGCAATCCACCTAAACCTATCACGGTCGCTAAACCTGCCAGGCGAAGAATCCGGGTGATGATGAGTCCGTATGTGCCAGTACTTGGATCGTATTCATAGCACAGAAGGTAGGCCTGATCGATCCAATTCCCTATCCGGCTGGCAGAAGCCTCTACCAGTCCTAGCCTGAGGTCGGTTGCAGAATAATTCAAGCCAAAAAAGTAACGCGAGATTTGTCCCGCGGGTGTCAGGACAACCAGGCCGGCTGGATGAGCGTATTCCCCCTGGGACTCATCGTAGGTATAGCGGAAGCCAGTAGCCCCAGCCAGAGAATTGATGGCGCTCTGCTCTCCGGTCAGGAAGTGCCATCCATTTTCTGCTCCTGGTCGCCCGTACTCGGAAAGCAGGGCAGCCTTCTTTATGGAGGCAAGCTCAGGTGTGTCCGTGGGATCTATACTAAGCGTTATAACGTCAAATTCATTCCCAGCGGTGAATTCAAGCGCCGCCAGGCTGCGGGTGAGATCTGCCAGGACCAGGCTGCATAGCATCGGACAGTTGTAATAGGCGAATACCAGTACAATAGGCCGGTCGTTAAAATACTCTCCGAGTTCTACAAGCCTACCTGCCTCATCTCTCAGACTTACCTCCAGGGGGAGCTGCGCTCCCAAAGCCTGATCGAACCCGGCTGATACCAGGGGATCATCAGGTGCTTCAGATCCCGCATTTACAATCGTTAGGGGAATAATTAGATAGCTTATAAAACTTACGCGCAATACCCACAAGGAAAATTTCATTGAATCGTCTTCTTTACCACCCTTGTATAAGACAAAAAGAATAAACCTTATCTTATTATATCCAATTTTTTCTCGATCCAACCCAGCCCGCATTCGGATTCAAAATATTTCCAGTAATTCTTTTTCTATAAGCCATTCAGCAAGCATGGACGAGGTTTATTCATCTCCAAGTGAACGAATATATGCGACCAAAGCCTCAAGTTGGGCGTCGGTTACCCTTCCAGCATAGCTGGGCATTATCGGGGAGAAGCCGGCCAGGATATGGGTTTGTGGGTTTATGATGGCAGTACGCAAGTAGTCCTCATCTGCCAGGACGGTTTCGCCGCTCTCCAACAAGCGTGGCTCCCCGTAGATTCCAATAACTGTAGGGGCGACCTGGGTGTCTACAGGCTGGTGGCAGCTTTCGCAACCTAAATCACTAAACAGTTGGGCGCCCTCATCAGGAGTAGGTTCTTCCTCTGGGGCGGTCGGTGGAGGCTGCACGACATCGCCTGGCTCAGGCAAGCCTTGTTCCGCCACAATCCTCATGGCCTGTTCAATTGGGATATGAGCGATGCCTCGCTCTTCGTCTACCCACCCATAGCTATCCAACCTGGCTTGCTGATCTCCAAGCAGTTGCTGAAGATCCTCCCGTGGGGCAGCCTGGAGGCGCGGTCCTGGAATGGGCGCATCCTCCAATGGAGGTGGGGCTGGAGCGCCAGGGGTAACACCACGAAACCCAACCAAGCTATATAGCAGTGCAGTGAAAGCCAGAACGATCCCGATCACCACCAGGAGACCCACCCCGGCCAGAACGATCGTCCAAAGGTTCAGGTAGGAAGCCTCGTAAGCAGGTGGGATGTCCCCTTCCGGGGGAAGCTTTTCTTTTTGTTCGTGGCCCTCAAATTGCTCAGCCATCAAGATCAACCTTTCTTAGTATATTCTGTTAATTGCCGGCCGGCTAAGACGCTTCAGCTTGTTGAAGTGCCAGTCCGAGTCATGGGGTTATGCCTTCCCGGTGAGGCTCTCCTGTCGAGGGGACTTCCAGATCAGGCGGCAATACAAGCGGGGTGCGCTTGAGGTGCCAGCTAAAAGCTGCCAGCCAGATAGCGCCCAAGGCCACCGGAGCTACCAGATCCATCCAATGGACATAAAGCATACCAGGGCGGAAGGCTGGAGCTACGTGCCAGAAATAATCGACCAGCCGCACCCCAATCACCAGGCTGCCAACTCCCATCAGAACGCGTGGGTTGCGTTTCGTGTTGGAGGAGAGCAAAGCCAGGAAGGGCAAGGCGAACTGGACTACGACAATGAAGATTCCCACCCATAACCAACCACCATCTGATCGATTGAGGTACCAGGTTACTTCGAAGGGCAGGTTGCCAGCCCAGATTATCACATACTGGGAATAGGCAATATAAGCCCAAAAAAGTACGATCGATAGCATGATGGCGCCCAGGTCACGGTAATGACGGTGAGTGATGACGCTGGAGAGCGGATGGTACCGGGCCAGCAGCGGTGTAAGCAGCAGGGCAAAGGCCAAACTACCCAGGAGCTGCCCGGATAAGATCAGCAAGCCATAGATGGAGGAATACCAGTCGTACTGCAGGGACATCATCCAGTCGATGGATGCAAAAGAGATGGTGACGCCGGCGATGATCAGCCCGAATGCAGCGCTGCGCTGCATTCTACGCCTGAACTGGACATTGCTGGTGTGTTCTGGCGAGCGGGCCCAGCCTCCTACCTTGTACGCCAAAGTGATCCAGATGGCAAAGTAAATTACGGCCCGGATGATAAAGAAAGGAACGTTGAGGTAGGGAGTTTTATGGGCTAGGAGGTAATCAGCCGCCACCACTTCCGGGCGGGACCAGGGGTACAGATAAACCAGGCCAAAGAGCAAAGGAACAAATAGCAGCGCCATGACCCAGATGGTGCGTGAGGCTGCCTCAACAATGCGACGGATAATCATGCCCCACCCGCCGTTAACCAGCAGGTATAACAGGAAAAGCACCAGCGCGCCCAGACTAAACTCGAGGCAAAACATGAACGCGAAAAGGTAGGTTTGGAAGAACAGGAATGGTCCAACCAAAAAGTATCCCGCCAGGTATACCAGGCCTGCGACCAGTGCGGCAATTAAGGCCAGTCGTAGAAGGCGCTCCAGGCCGGATCTCATCTCGTCCATTGGGAAGACCTGCAAGGCACGGTTCAAGGTTGTGTTTCCTCCATTTCCGTCTCTGCTTCCGGTGGGAGCTCATCCAGGCTGGCCTGCTGGCTGAACTGCAATACCCGAATATATGCTGTAATCGCCCAGCGATCATCCGGGGGAACGCGGTAGTCATAAGGAAACATACGTCCGAATCCATTCGTAATGACGTTGTAATAATGCCCATCCGGCGCTTGCCGCAGGCGATCGATGTGGAATGATTGGGGTGCTGGAAAACCGCGTTGGACGATCATACCCTGCCCGTAGCCATCCAAACCGTGACAGGGAGAACAGAAGATATCATAGCGCTCGCGACCGCGCTCTAGCAGCTCGAGAGTAATCTCAGCTGGAATGGACTCGATCAGCATGCCATCTTCTGTCATTCCGGTATAGTAAGCGTCCTCTTCTTCAATCGCTTGATAAGGGACCACCCCAGGGATTATTGGACGGGCGGAACGTCCGTCTGGGAAAAAAGCGCTTTCCTGCAATGGCTGGTAGCGGGGCTGTTTTTCCATGGCGGTGCAGCTGGTAATCATGGAGAGGATCACGGCAAGAATGAGCAGCCTGAAGGAGGACATGAATTTTGGAAGGGAAACGCTAAACGGGTTAATCATAAGTTGCTAGTATGCTATTTCTGATACGCTCTCTCCCCCCAGGCTTTCCAATAACTGGCGGGTTTCATCCAGGTCGAATTGAGGGTCGGTTGACTCGATCGTTAAAAAGAAGTGGCTGCGGGAAGCCAGCTCGAACTCAGGTACATTGAAAACTGGGTGATAGGGCTGGGGTAATCCATTCAATGCCAGCATTCCCAGCACTGCAAATATAGCCGCTACCAGGATGGCAAGCTCAAACGTGATAGGGATGAAAGCGGGCCAGCTATGCAAAGGCCTTCCCCCTACATTCAAGGGGTAATCGATGACAGAGGCATAGTATTGCATGAAATAACCACCTGCTGCACCGATAATCCCACCGAACAGGACGACCCAGGGCAGGCGTGTCGTGCGTAGCTGCATGGCTTCTGACAGGCCTTCAACAGGATATGGCGAGTAAGCGTCAATTCGCTGGTAGCCAGCCTCACGAACCGCCCTGGCTCCTGCCAGCAAGGCTTCCGGATCATCGAAGGATACCATCAGGCCGAATAAATTTGGGACAGTCCTGTGCTCGGTCATGGGTCCGCTCTCACTCTTCCGCTTCCTGCTCTTGAACCAGCTCTCTCATTTCAAAGATGGAGATAACCGGAAGGACCCGGACGAAAAGGAACAGCAAGGCAAAGAACAGACCAAGAGTTCCAAAGAATGTTGTCCAATCCCAGAATGTGGGAATGTAGACGCCCCAGGAGCTGGGTAAGTAATCACGGTGCAGGCTGGTAACAACGATAATAAAACGTTCCAGCCACATGCCGATATTGATCAGGATAGAAATGATGAACAGAGCAGGGATGCTCTGGCGCACCCGCCGGAACCATAGGGCTTGTGGGATGACGATATTGCAGGCCATCAAGGCCCAAGTAGCTGGAGCATAGACGCCGGTAAAGCGGTTTGCATAAGCGTACATTTCCTCTGTATGCCCGCTGTACCAGGCGGTAAAGTTTTCCATCAAATAACCATAGGCAACTACCAGGCCCATAGCCAGCATCACTTTGGCCATATTGTCTAGGTGGCGCATGGTGATAAAGCCTTCTAGCTTATACATGTAACGCAGCGGGATGGAGATGTTCATGACCATAGCAAAGCCGGAAAAGACGGCTCCAGCGACAAAATAGGGTGGAAAGATGGTACTGTGCCACCCCGGGATGAGGGAGAACGCGAAATCCAACCCGACGATGCTGTGTACGGACACGACCAGTGGCGTGGCC
>CAZAQS010000314.1:0-5436 GCA_964486825.1 uncultured Anaerolineaceae bacterium
GCCTATAACTTTGAAAGCATCAAGAAGGCAATCCGGCTAATTGCAGCCGGAGCTCGCTTCGTGGCGACAAACCCCGATCCTTCAGGGCCTGGTGAAGATGGGATAGAACCTGCCTGTGGAGCAATGGCTGCCCTTATCGAGGCCGCCAGCGGAATCGCTCCTTTTTATGTAGGAAAACCCAACCCACTGATGATGCGAACTGCACTGAATTACCTGGATGTACACTCTGAGAGTACCGTCATGGTTGGCGACCGCATGGACACGGATATCATCGCGGGCGTGCAAAGCGGTATGGAGACCATCCTCGTTCTAACTGGTGTGACAAACCGGGAAGATGTCGCCCGGTATCCTTTCCAGCCAAACCAGGTGCTGGATTCGGTGCTAGATATTGATCCTTAGGAAGTTCAAGGACCGGCCAGGTCTACGAGGAGAATCCAACCGATAACAGATTGAGTTGGTCCTTCATATTCCACTAAGAGACATTCGCGGTTCAGGTTATCAAAGCGGCGTTCAGACGGCAGGGTACGAACGCTTGCTCCTTCCGGAATCCTGCCATTAGCGTTATAGGTTTCATAGCAGCCATTCCGGGCCCATACCTGCCTGGCAAGGACAACCGTCATCGGTGTGGGTGTTAACGTTGGGGTACTGGTGATCGTTGGAGTAAAAGTAGTAGTCGGCGTGGGGGTGCCTGTAGCCGTCGGGGTTGGAGTGGATGTCCCGGTAGAGGTAGCCGTGGCGGTTGGCGTGGCGGTAGGAATCACTCCCCTAACCCAGTTCGTGGCCCAACCTGCAGCGAAAAACAGGAAGATGAGCATGCCTAAAACCATGCCTGCCCGGATGCCCGTCATACCCAGGTAGTACCGAGAAAGGTTTTTTTGAAGCTCAGATACACGCGGATCATTTGGGTAGCGTTTTCGAATCTCCTGGCTCATACGAGCGGATTTTGAAGGCCATGAGCGGTTGTTTTCATAGCTTTCATATGCGCTTTCGAGAGTCTCTTCTGAGCGTGTTAGCTCGGAGGTGAGCCGGTTGTGGTCCGTCTGGAGCTGTTCGGCGGTTTCGTTATGCTGCCCAAGTTGCCCCAGTTGTTGGATATACTTTCCAGCTTCTTCCAGAAGAGCGTGAGCAGACTTTAGAGTCTGGGCGCGTTCAACCTGAGAGAGCAGCGAGCGTGCTTGCTGCTCGAGGTTTTCTCTCACTTTTGGCAGGAGTAGCTCCAATCGAGTCCTCAATTTATCGATCGCCGGTTGCTCTCCATACTCTCCTATAAGCATATCGAGATTTGCTTTCGTCTGGATTAGCTGATTTGGGTCAGCTGTGCCAACATACAACACATCCCCTATCGAGCGTAATGTCTCTTTTACTTTTCGGTACTCTTGAGCCTTATCTTTATATTTAGGCAGTCCCGTTGTTGAGCCAGCAGCTTCAATCTTTTCTATGCCTTCGTCTATTTGTCCCTGGCTGAAAAGTCTCAGTCCCTCCTTATAAGCACTTTCGGCATCTATCATCTGCTGGAGTTTTTGTTCGAAGTCCTGCCCGTCTTGCCAGCGTTGAATTCCCGACTCCCGCAAAGAAGCTTTGGCTTTTTCCAATAACGCCTGGGCGTCTGCATATCGTCCAACCCTGGAAGCGGATTGGGCTTTACCAAATGCAGCTGCAGCCTCAGGGGGAAGGGCTACTGATGGAATATAACCGGTGCGCAAATAATTCTCGGCTTCGGAGCGGTGCTGGCGCGGTCGCTCCCAGCCAGGCTCGATAGCCAAAACCTGGTCATAGAGCTTAATTGCCTCGGTGTACCTGCCTCCATAGAAGAGCTGTTCAGCCTCGTCCATTAATCTAATTGCTTCAGGAGAGTGCTCGCGAGAGGTATTTCTTTCCTGGATATCTGGTTCACTCTTAGCATCCATTTCACCAATTTTGGGAAATTGCTCTTGATCCCTTGCATGACTGTCTAGAAAAGGTTGACCTTCGGTAATAGACCGCACTCTACCCATTAGGTTGCGGTAGAGATCCTGCAACTTCCCCTTTTGTAATTGATCGAGGTCCTGATAAGCTTGTGAATTGATAAAGTCATCCAATTCGATGGAAAGTTGGCGCAGATCAGTCAGTGCTGGCTTTTCTTGCTCGAGCAGCTGGTTTGCTCGGGTTTCTAGACTCTGAAGATTATTCATATGCTTTCCTCGAAAGTCTCTCCTTATCGTCTGGAGAAGTTTAGCTGTAGGAGAAAATCCTCTCTCAGCTGTGCTATATTGCCATAGCCACCAGAAAGCAGGGTTGCCAGGATATCCCTGATTTCGGTCGACAGACGTTGCTTGTCGTCATAAGTCCAGGCAGCGACATAGCTCTGGGGGGCCATCGCAACCTCTTCGGGGCGGGTAGGCCCGACGGGCAGTGCACCGGGTGCAGGACGGCCTGTAAATAGATGGTGTAAGCCGCGCGCACCCAACTGCACCAGGTCGAATTGCATTTCGGCTTCAGAAAGGCCTTCTGAATACCATTTCGCTACATTCCAATCAATCACGGATACCCGGCGCGATATCGGGTCCCAGTAGTAGTGTAAAATTTTGTGGTCGCGATATACGATCTCTCTTTCATGGGCGGCCTGGAGGATTTCACAGATCTGTAAAGCGATCTGCACGGCAGATTCTACTTGTAAATACTGCCCCTTCGTATATCCTTCATCACAAGCGAGGAGCAGGCATTCAGCCTGGTTCACCTTTTCCAAGGCAATAAAAGGCAGCCACCCAGATTCAGTCCGGTCTGCAAGCTCGGCAAGGTACAGATCTGCCTCATCGATGCTATACCGGACCACATCCCCTGTTAGTGCTCCAGCGTTCATCAACGCAGATTCTCCGGGCAGCTCGTTGAAACCTTCCACCCGTATAAAACCGCATTCCAGAGCGTGAACGACTCCCGGGACATCTCCAAGAAGGGCAAGGATTTGAATTTCTTCCCAAAACAAAGGCAAAGCATACCCGGCCTTATCAGAGCGCATAAGCTTGATCGCTGCTTGAAGGGGTTGTCCCGCCGTCTGGCTAAACAGCCCGGTGAACACGCGTGCGGAAGAGCCACGCGCTTCTGGTGCCCAAGCATCTAGGGGCTCCAGCATGTGTAAATCTTGCCCAGCTCCGAGCTTGCCATGCCTGGGAGGGGCAGCAGCTCGAGAAGCAAAAGGATGGCTGGCGACTGATGAAGTATTTTGTCTTCTTTCTGAGGGTGTTTTTCGTTCAAAGTGCTTCAGCCAGGGGTAATCGCTGACCAGGTCATGATTACGGGAAAGCAAATCTCCGGGTTTGACGCCACCTCGTAGCTCCGAAAAAAGCCAAAGGGGGGTATCGATCCAGGTGGCCTTGCCAACCCGGCTTCTCAATTCCCGCCCGGAAAATTCCATACGAATGGCATATTCTTTCAGCTTTTCTTCCTGACGAGGGCCATTTCTCACCTCATCTAACCAGGTTGGGGCCAGCTCGATCAAGGCATCTGCTCGAAGGACGCGTCGCCGGTCGGGGTCCCAAAGGAGAAGCTGGCGGAGTCCCTGACGAGCAGTCCTGAAACCTTTTGCAACCCAGGCATCCAGCAGGATGTTTGCTTGGGCCACCGGTTGTGAAATGGCCCGCCTCACTGCTCCGAGGCGTGCCGAAGGATCGATTCCGAGCTGTGGGAGGATCTCTTGAAGCTCTGCCAGCATAGCTTCTAACGTCCTGTAAGAGAGGTCGGATCCAGGAGGTTGGGGATCAAGATCTTTCCACTGGTGCACAATTTCGAACTTAAGCCTGGCAACCAGGGATTCCAACTGGATGACTTTCTCATGAAGTATGGGTGGGGATTCTCCAACAGGAGCATGACCAGCAGCTCTAGAGCGGCTATATAGTCTGGATAGCTCATCCTCCAACATCTGAAGCATTCTATTAAGAACTAATAATGGAGATGGGGAGTCGGCTGCTATTTCTGGTACGATCTTGCGGATCTGAGTGCTAAAATTTCCCCAATGCCCGGCTTCGTATCCCAAATTGGCTGCCAGGAAAAGGCTCCAATTGGCGGCGACCCAGTCTTCACTTATTCCAAAGCGTAACGCATCAAGGAAAAATCCAGCGGCAGTATCCTCAGTTGTCGCGGCGAGATCGGCAATCTGTTCGAGCAATCCCCAACTCTCTCCCTCTTCTGGAGATAGCTGTCTGGCACGCCGGCATATTTGGCGGAATTCTTCCAGATTTCCGCCAGATGCGAGTAATGCAGCTGTCCTCTCAATTAGCCTGGATGTGGCTGCTATATCCGGCAATTCGGCATATGAATACAGCCGCTGTTGAGCTTCTGAAAGCTCGTCGAGTTTGTGGATACTCGCAGATCCTGAGGTAAGTAGATAATTTTCGCGCTGCCTGACCTCTAGCAAGCTGGCTGTTTCCCGCCTGAGCAAGACCAAGCAACTTTCGTGTAGTCCTTGCAAGCCTTCCTGGCAGGCCTGATCTGGAGTAATTGAAGCGGGCCAATCCAGTTGTTGGTGCAGCTTCGGCGCTGTCTCAGCCAGGAAGCGACCCATTTCATCGACCAACTGCTGGTAATCATCTGACAGAGAGAACCTACGGTCGCGAGAGACCCCGTCCTGTTCGAGGAATTGTCCGTTTCCCCAATCGATTAGTGTCAGGCAGGACTGAGTTGGGTCCCAGAAAATATGGTCCGGCTTTATGTCGTTCCAAAGAATACCAAAAATATCTTCCCCGAACCAGGATCCTCGGCGAGTGTGGATAGTAGGGAGGAGCCTGAAGAGAGCGTTGATAACACGCAGCAGTAATATGTCTGGGAACTTTTCTGAAGCAGAAATTTCTTCCAGCCAGGTTTTATGGTATATGTCTCGTGTTGATGCTGATGAGCTTGCATCGCCAGATCCAAGGCGGTTGATTCTGGAAATTGCTGTCAGGCTGGCTCCCGGGGCTTTTTCGATGACAATAAAAAAACGCTCGGTTAGCTCTGTGCCCGGCAGGCTCTGGTCAAGTAGCTCGTTGATTTTGAGATAATATTCTTCGAGGGGGAGATGCAGACCGGAGAGAACCTTGAGAATACTTGCTTCGTCTGCGATTTGTGTTGATTGGCGGGTGATATCCGTTGAGAAACCCCCGGAATGCGGGCGTTTAAGGACAGCTAACTTCCGTTCCAGAACCGACTCCACCAGGAATACTTCACCTGCATCGCCTTCAGCCAGGAGCTCGATGAGCCGCCATTGCTTGTGATCCCCTTGGAGAACCTGATTACCGATCATATACTCCAGTTTTCTACCAGGTATTGAAAGTAATTGTCGCTCGCAGACAGGATGCTCAACCAAACCTGTAGTATATACGCTTTTGCAGTCTTCTGCAAAAGCAATTCTTTCTTTCTGTAAGATGTTAGTTTATATTAAATAAGTGAGCCCAGCAAGAGTCGAGAAGATCTTCCTGGGCTTTT
>CAZAQS010000315.1:0-5435 GCA_964486825.1 uncultured Anaerolineaceae bacterium
GACCAGGTCGAGCCTGAAGTAGAAACAGATATACCTGCGTTTACCGAGGCGGCGGATATCGCAGTCGATGTGGAGAGTCCAGTTTCCCCATCCGAACGAATGCCGGCTGAAGAGCTTCCAGATGAAGAAATACCGGGATGGCTACGCGAGGTGCAGTCAGAAGCAGAAGAAGAGCTTTCAAAACAAGCGGATGAGGCAAGCGCCGTTCAAGAGCCGGATCTAGAAGACAGCGACGCCGCCATGGCCTGGCTGGAGAGCCTGGCAGCAAAACAAGGCGTTCCCGAAGATGAGCTGTTTACGAAGCCAGAGGAGCGCCTGGAGACTCCCCCAGCCTGGGTAGACGCGGAAGAAGAAGGTGAGGAAATATCTCCCGCCGAGGAAATTGAAGCCAGCCAGGCTCCGATACAGGCAGAAGGGCCAGCAGAGCAGCTGGTTGAGGAACCTGTAACCGAAGAAAGCGCTCTAGAGGAAGGGCAAATCGAAGTTGAGCCTGACATAATCTCTGGCGCAGAGCAGGTCGAAGAGGCGCCGCCAGGAGAACCCGCTCCAACCAAAGAGCCAGAACTGCCTGATTGGCTGGCCGAATCTGAGAAGGAAGATACGGAGGAAGTGGAGTGGGCCATGCCGGTAGAACCTGTAAAAGCGGCCCTCCGTGAACCCCGTCCCGGGACAGCCCCACTTGCAACTCCCCCTGCCCAACCGGTCGATATCAACAAAGCCGCACTGGTCGATCTCGAAACCATTCCAGGAGTGGGCTTTATCCTGGCGCAGAATATCTTGACCTACCGGGAGGCCTTTGGCCTGTATGAGGATATTGAAGACCTGGTTAAAGTCCCGGGGATCACGGCGGGAATATTGGCAGAGATTCGCGAGTACCTGACCGTTCCACCCATTCAAGAAGCTCCCCGACCGGTCGAGCCAGAACTATTAGATGAAGCCCAGGCTTCGTTGCTGATGGCCCGCAATAAACTTGCGGAAGGGGATGTTGAAGGGACCGTTGCTCAATACTCAAAGCTGGTCAAGAACCCCGAACTCTTGCCAGAGATCATTCGGGATCTCAAAGAAGCTTTGTACCGCTTCCCGGTCGATATCGGGTTGTGGCAGA
This sequence comes from uncultured Anaerolineaceae bacterium, assembly GCA_964486825.1. Lineage (GTDB taxonomy): Bacteria > Chloroflexota > Anaerolineae > Anaerolineales > UBA4823 > CAZAQS01. The sequence continues at coordinate 1,106 of CAZAQS010000315.1, forward strand.
CTCTCGGAGACGCCTACATGCGCAGCGATCAATTATCAGAAGCCCTGGAAGCTTACACGAAGGCTGAGGAGCTATTGCGTTAGATTTAGCTGGCATTACTGATTCTATTGAATGGCCTTGCGAAGGCGTCTCCCATGCAAAAGAATGAAATGGGAACCTTCGCAAGGTTGATTAAATTAGGAGGATAAAGTTGGAAAGAACATTGGTGCTTGTAAAGCCAGATGGTGTGCAACGTGGCCTGATCGGAGAGGTAATTTCCAGGCTGGAGCGGCGCGGGCTGCGTTTGGTTGCAGGCAAATTCATGCTGGTCAGCCAGGAGCTGGCTGAAACGCATTACGGCATCCACAAAGGCAAGCCTTTCTATGAAAGCTTGATCCGTTATATCAGCTCGGCCCCGGTGATGGCCATGGTTTGGGAAGGGCCGAACGCGATAGCAGCTGTCAGGCAAACGATGGGCGCTACCCGACCAACAGAAGCTGCACCCGGTTCATTACGTCACGACTTCGCCCTGGAGGTTGGCCGAAACCTGACCCACGCATCGGATACGGTTGAGAATGGGGAAAGTGAAGTTGCTTTGTGGTTCCAAGCGGATGAGCTCGTCTCCTGGCAGCGATCCGTTGATGCCTGGGTTTTCGAAAAATAAAGGCTGGCTATCGAGATCACCTTCATAATTTTTTATTGGAAATTCTGGCAGAAGGGTGTATGCTGTAAGCGTACACCCTTGAAAGATTTCTCATATAATGGCACTCCACTTTCGAGGTCTGTTATAATCTGACAATTAAGATCGATATCGACAGTTTGGTGTGATTGGCCCTGAAGCTCGCAACGCCCGGTAAAGGGCCGGCAACCGGTCATAGTAGCAAGCTGTTATTAATAACGACAAAATTTTTGTAGATACTTAATGGTTTTACAAGAACAAGGATAAATAACGTGCTTACACCAACCCAGATCAGACAAAAACTCGACCTGATCCTACCCAGAGTACAGAAACCCGGTCGCTACACGGGTGGGGAGCTGAACCAGGTGGTAAAGGATTGGGGCAAGATCAAAACCAAAGTGGCTTTGGTGTTCCCAGATATCTACGACCTGGGAATGTCTAACCTCGGACTGGCCATCCTGTACGAGTTGTTGAATCATCGCCAGGATGTCCTGGCTGAGCGCGCTTACGTGCCAGAGGCGGGTATGGAAAAGGCTATGCGAGAGGCCGGCCTGCCCCTTTACTCGCTTGAAAGCAAACACCCCCTGGCTGACTTCGACATTATCGGGTTTTCATTGCCCTATGAAACCCTGTTTACCAACACTCTGAATGCCCTGGATTTGGCAGGCATTCCAATCTTGTCAGCGCAACGCGAACCACATCACCCGCTTATCATTGCTGGAGGGCATGCCACTTTCAACCCAGAGCCCATGCATACTTTCATCGATGCATTCGTGATCGGCGAGGGAGAAGAGGCAATCGTGGATGTGGTGGAGGCTTACCAGCGCTGGGCGGAAGGGCCTTTCCGCACCTCCCGAGCCGAGCTACTCCTCGAGCTAGCCCGGATCCCGGGGATCTACGTCCCCTCCCTTTACCAGGCCCATTACCATGAAGATGGGACTTTTTGCCGGATCGAGAATTTATCAGATGAAGCAGCTCTACCGGTTTTGAAACGCATCGTTCCTGTCCTGCCACCCCCTCCCACCCGTTTTATCGTGCCCTATATCGACACCGTTCACAACCGGGCTCCAATCGAAATTATGCGCGGCTGCACGCGTGGCTGTCGCTTCTGCCACGCGGGGATGATCACACGCCCGGTAAGGGAGCGGTCCGTAGAGGAAATCGTACAGGCTGTGGAAGAAGCCCTCGAGCATACCGGATTTGAGGAAATCGGCTTGCTCTCGCTCTCCTCCTCGGACTATACGCATATCCTGGAGCTGGTTAAGGCGGTAGGGGAGCGCTTCGCTGGCAAGCACCTGGGCATCTCCTTACCCTCCCTGCGAATCGAGACCTTTTCTGTCGAGCTCATGGATGCCCTCAAAGATTCCCGCCGGGGGGGCTTTACGCTTGCTCCAGAAGCAGCCACGGAGCGTATGCGTGAGATCATCAACAAGCCGGTCAGCACCTCCCAGCTACTCGAGACAGCACGAGAAATTTACTCGCGCGGCTGGACCACCATCAAGCTGTACTTTATGATCGGGCATCCCTCAGAAACTCTCGAGGATGTCCAGGCCATCGCCGATCTTTGCAAGGCTGTCCTCGCAGAAGGGCGCAAGGTGATTGGCAACCGCGCCCAAGTCAATGCGGGGGTGAGTACCTTCGTACCTAAGCCTCATACCCCTTTCCAATGGGTGCCATGCGATACGCGCGAGCAGATCCTGGCAAAACAGGAGCTCCTGAAACGGCAATTAAGAGGCAATATCAAGCTTACCTGGACGAACCCGGATGAATCTTTGCTAGAGGCCTGGTTATCCCGGGGTGACCGGCGGATGGCTGGAGTGATCTACGAAGCCTGGAAGCGCGGCGCCAGGTTCGATGCCTGGAAAGAACATTTCAATTTCCAGGCCTGGATGGAGGCCTTCGAGGCCTGCGGGTTAGAAAGTACATTCTATACCCACCGCCCGCGCCGGCTCGAAGAGACCTTCCCCTGGGAACATATTGGAACGGCAGTGCGCAAGAAATTCCTTTCCGAGGATTACTTATGGAGCCAGCGCAGCCAGACCCGCGTAGACTGCCGGGATCGCTGCTTCGCCTGCGGAATCCTGCCCACCTTTGCCGAAACACGCAGCCTCAATCCGGGTGAGGTGTGGGGTTGCCCGGATGTCAAACCCAAAGCACAACGGGCCCATTCTGGTTCCAAAAAAGGCGAGCTAATTCAGATCGGCGAGCCACTGGCTAGTTCAATACCCGACGGATAAACAGAAGTACGATGCGCATTCGGATCAAATTTAATAAGTCTGACGAGATGCGTTATACCGGGCATCTCGACCTGCACCGAAGCTGGGAGCGGACCTTCCGCAGGGCGAAGTTACCGCTCGCTTACAGCCAGGGGTTTCACCCACAGCCACGCATTAACCTGGCTTCCGCTTTACCGCTGGGTTTCACCAGCACTGGTGAGATGGTCGATATCTGGCTGGAAAACGAGCTCCCAATTTACGAAATTCGTTCGAGATTGGAAAGGGCCGCACCACCCGGAATCAAGCTGCAGGAAGTCGAGCAGGTCGGAGATCAGGAACCGGCCCTGCAGACCCTGGTAATAGCCTCTGAATATGAGATCGTATTGATGGGACCGGACCAGCAACTGGATTTGCGTTTACAGGAATTGCTATCCAAGGACAATCTACCCCGCGAGCGACGCGGTAAGCGCTATGATCTGCGTCCCCTGGTTGAGGAACTACGACGTTTGCCAGATGATGATCAAAGCCACCCCAGGCTCTTCCTGCGAATGACTTCCCGTCCCGGCGCTACCGGGCGCCCGGAGGAGCTGTTGTCTGCCCTGGATATCCAGCCGGAATCAGCCTTGATACAGCGCACACGGATCATTTTCGAAGAGCCGAGCACGGCACCTGGGGTTGCTGCTGCCCTCCCACCTCCGGCAGCGGGGTAAGAATGGAGCGCGCTCGTGGCGCGCGCTCACATTGCGCCTGTCCCTGCGGTGTGGTAAAATCTCAAACGCAGTCCAGCCCCCATAGCTCAGTGGATAGAGCGCTGCCCTCCGGAGGCAGAAGCCCGCGTTCGAGTCGCGGTGGGGGTGTAACTGAGTACCGAAAACCTTGATTATAAATATGGTTTTCGGTACTTCGTTTAACGGAAATGGTACTCCGTTTCGGTACTAAAAATGAAACGGAGGTACTATTCCATGAAACTATCAAAAGCAATTGAAGGATACTGTTTTGATAGGATAGCCGAGGGATTTAGCAAGGCAACTATTGAAAGTTATCGATATTCCTTGGGGTATTAACTCGCTATTTAAATGATCCAGAAATAGAAAGTATCAAATCAACAAGATACTTGCTCAAAAGCTTCGAGAATGGCATTCAATTATTGGTGATGGTTAAATAGTGTAATATCGTTTCTGTAAAATCTGATCTCTCCAAAAAGAGTAGGTCTGGTGTATCCTTTGAAGTCGCCAAACTAAACAAAGGAGATGACACCATGACCTACCAAAGGGACATGCGAACGGCTACAAACCGAAGACGGTCCAAACACGGATGGGTGAGATCACCTTTGCTGTTCCACAAGTTCGCGACGGTGGTTTCTACCCTCAAGCGCTGGAAAAAGGGCAGCGCAGCGAGCGTGCTTTGACCCTTACGCTGGCAGAGATGTATGTTCAAGGCGTTTCTACTCGCAAAG
>CAZAQS010000316.1:0-5387 GCA_964486825.1 uncultured Anaerolineaceae bacterium
TGATGGATTTCATCGAGGTAAACCGTAGCGCTGCGGACCAACCCGTAGGAGGCCCTGGCGCTGGGCCCAAAGCTTATGCTGGGGATGGTCCTGCCAGGTCTAAACTATTCTCCTGTTGAACAAGGCCAGCCGGCGTTGAAGTCCGATTGGATCCACTGGTTTTAAATTTAGACTGCATGACTCTGAATTTCCATTTGAGCCTTGACGATCACCCGCGTGAGGAGTAAAATCACGTCTTAATATCAACCGAATAACTGCAAACAGCGCATGGTCCCTGCCTCCAGCAGGGATGACGAGGTGGAGGTTCCTCACCGCGAGGTGAGGCTAATGGTCAGGCCATAAGGCCAGACTCAGAAAATCGAGAGATCAGCGGATGCCTCCCGGAGCTGCCACGCTCCGTGTTTGCCCCTCATGAAGCAGCCTGACAAACCGCCGGGTAACCGGCGAACAAAACAGCTGTAGTGGCTTAGAGTCTTCGAGGGGCGTACCTATAGCTGTGTTCATGAATAGGCACGCAGACCGTGCTTATTTATTTTAAGCCCCTCCCATAGATGGTATTCTACGGAGGCCTGCCAGTATGATCCTTAGCCCTCGCTACCATATCCAAACCCGGCCTGCCCCTCCTCCCGCCGGCGGGTACCCGGCCCGCTTTCACCTGGATGATCCGAAGGCCTACGTCAAATATGGGCACCCGGTTTTTCTGGGCTCTGCCCAGCGTGGCGATCCTTACTGGACGGGTGAGATCATCACCCAGACCTGGTACCAGGCCGAGACCGGGCGCATCCCCATCTCGGGCGCCGGGTACGGTGGCAAGTTTGCCGGTGAGGGTTTCGAGGGCATCTGGCTGGACATGAGCGAGATCGTGCGACCCACCCGGGACGGTATCCACGGGCGGGAGACCATATCGACCCAGGTAGATCTGGGCGGGGGGCTGGACAGGCTGGCCTTCGATGGCTCCGGTCGCCTGCTCTCCCAGCTCCCGCCCGGCTTGAGTCTGCCCCTCCCGATCCTCCTGAACCCCCTACCGGCGCCCCTACCGGGCCGGGGCGCCCTGCTGGCCCTGGCTGCCGGGGCCGCCTGGCTGGGGAGCCTGGCGCTGCTCGACCCGGCTGATTATGCAGACGATCTGTCAGCTTATACCGCCTGGCTGGCCCCGCGCCTCAAGGCGAGCAATTTGGAGAATTTCCCCAACAATTGGACGCCCCGGTATATAGAAATTGAAGAAGATGACCTTTCCCTGGTTCTGCCTGCGGTAGAGCGAGCCCGGCAGCGCTGGCCCCAGGCGGTGATCGCCGGGCGCCTGCCGCTCAACATCGACTCGGCGATCACCGTTCAGGCCTGGGTGGAAGCCGGTTTAGGCGTGATCCACCTGTACGCCGACGATGTCGGGCAGGATGAGGCCGGGCGCTACCTACCCCATGCGCTCAGGGAGGTGCACGGGAGCCTGGTCGACAGCTCACTACGAGAGCGGGTGAGCCTGGTAGCCAGCGGGGGCATCGCAGCCGCAGAGCATGTAGCCAAGTCTATCGCCTGCGGAGCCGACCTGACTGCCATTGATTTCGCCGTCCAGGTTGCCTGGGGGTGTGCGCTGTGGGCCGATCGAGGCCGTTGCCCGGTCGAAAGCGAAACGCTGGACCCGGAATGGGGCGCCCAGCGCCTGGTCAACCTGGTGAACGCCTGGCGCGACCAGCTCCTGGAGGCATTAGGCGCCATGGGCCTGCGCGAAGTCCGCCGGCTACGCGGCGAGCTCGGCCGCACGATCTGGCATTCTACGGAGGAGGCCGCTTTCCGCAACACCCTGGGTGGGCAGGTATCGCGCTCGCGCTATCCGCACCTGAAGCAGTACGAAGCCGGGGAGGGGGACTTTCGCTGGCCTCAATCCCTGCTGCTGGCCTCCCAGGAACAGGCCCGCACAGGTAAACCGCCCGAAGGAGAGTACGAATACCGGGTTGGCCTGTCCGAGGGCGGCTTTGACCGGATGGCCTTCGCCTTCGAGCTCGAGCGAGACGCACAGCAACCACCTTGCGCAGACCCCAGCCGGTTCGATTTTTCCCTGCCCCTTAACCGGCGAGACCCTGGTCGCCCGCAGGTTGATCTGCCACTACCCTGGTATGGGGCTGGCATGTCATACGGTAGCGTGAGCACACCCGTGATGCTGGCGCGGGCGCGAGCAGCACGGCGCCTGGGGACATTCACCTCCACCGGAGAAGGCGGCTATCCACAGGCCTTGGAACCGTACGCAGATCATATCATCACTCAGGTAGCTACCGGCCTGTTTGGCGTGAGTGAAGCATCCATCCAACGGACACGCCTTGTGGAGATCAAATACGCGCAAGGCGCCAAGCCCGGCCTGGGCGGGCACCTGCTCGGCAATAAGAACACCTCCTCGGTCGCCCAGATCCGCGAAGCCGTGCAGGGCACCTCGCTTTTCTCGCCCTTCCCCTTCCACAGCGTTTATTCGGTCGAGGATCACAAGAAGCACGTCGACTGGCTGAAGCAGGTCAACCCGAGCGCCCTGATCAGCGTCAAGGTCTCTACACCAACCGACGTGGACATGGTGGCGGTCGGCTCTTACTTTGCCGGCGCGCATATCCTTCACCTGGACGGCGCCTATGGTGGGACAGGAGCAGCGCCGGAGATCGCCAAGAAGAATATCGCCATGCCGATCGAATATGCCATACCGAAGGTGCATCGCTTCCTGGTGGAGGAAGGCATCCGCCAGGAAATCACCCTGATGGCCTCCGGCGGACTTCGTACCGCCTTCGACGTTGCCAAGGCCATCGCTCTGGGAGCGGATGGCGTTGTCCTGGGCACGGCTGAGCTGGTCGCTATCGGCTGCACCCGCATCGGGCAGTGCGAGAAAGGCCTGGGCTGCCCGTATGGCATCACGACCACGGACCCGGAGCATGCCAAGAAGATCGATCCTGGCGAAGCCTGGCAGCGCATCGCCAACCTGTACACGGCCTGGCTGTGGCAGCTGGCAGGCATGCTGGAGATCCTGGGGATGCGCTCGATCGCCGAGCTGCGCGGCCGCAGCGACTTGCTGGTCTATTTGACTTGAAGGGCAGGATAGCAAGAATCGGATTGAACCCGGACAGGGAATGCCTATAATGTTCTTTATCTTGAGGGAAAAAAGATAAAGGAGAAGAACATGGTACTACAAGCAAGCAAGACCGAACGATTAACAAGTGATTATGAGCGGGTGGAACAGGCCTTAGAGTTCCTGCATAAGAATTTCCACCGGCAGCCTGGCCTGGAGGAAATTGCTGCCAGCATCTCACTGAGCGAATACCACTTCCAGCGCCTGTTCAGCCGCTGGGTGGGCATTAGCCCCAAGCGATTCCTGCAATTCTTGACCAAGGAGCATGCCAAAGAGCTGCTGGACAGTTCGAGTGACCTGCTCAGCGTGGCCTACGAATCCGGGCTATCCGGCCCTGGACGGCTGCACGACCTGTTTGTCAACTGCGAAGCGGTAACGCCGGGCGAGTACAAGGCCCAAGGCGCCGGGCTGAAGATTTTCTACGGCTTCCATAGGACTCCCTTTGGGGAATGCTTACTTGGAGCGACAGAGCGCGGCATCTGCGCCCTGAACTTCCTCCACAACAGCTCGCAGGGTGAAGCGCTGGAACGCCTTGAAAAAAGCTGGCCACAGGCCGAGTTGGTCGAAGACCCGGCTCGCACCCGTCCTCTGATGATGCGCATTTTCGATGCACCACAACGAACGCCAGGTGCGCCGCTGTCGCTTTTCATGAAGGGCACTAACTTCCAGATCAAAGTTTGGGAAGCGTTGCTGCGCATCCCCCCTGGCAGCGTTGTCTCGTATGAGGCAATCGCCAGGGCAATTGGCAGCCCGCACTCTTCGCGTGCTGTAGGCAACGCCGTTGCAAGCAACCCTATCCAGTACATCATCCCCTGCCACCGCGTCATCCGCAAGATAGGCGAGTTCGGCAACTACCAGGGGGGTATCCCCCGTAAGATGGCGTTGTTAGGCTGGGAGGCTGCCCAGGTGCAGCTGTGAGCTGGAGGGTCAACGGAAACGATCCGATTAAGCATACAATCGCGAGTTAATTTTCTTGAGGGTACGAACCTGTGAAAACCAAAAATCTAACTGGTACGAAAAGCATAACCGGGGGCGGAACAAGCAGTTTGTCGATCTGGACTGCCATGATCGCAGTTTATATCGTTTGGGGATCGACCTACCTGGCCATCCGCTTTGCCATCGAGACCATGCCGCCCTTCCTGATGGCAGCCACTCGTTTCCTGGCGGCAGGTCTGATCCTGTATGCCTTCCGGCGGGTACGCGGAGATGCAGCCCCCACGCGCCTGGAATGGCGCTCGGCAGCTATCGTGGGCGCGCTATTACTGGTCGGGGGCAACGGTGGGGTCGTTTGGGCCGAGCAATTTGTCGAGTCGGGTATCGCAGCACTGTTAGTAGGCTCGGCGCCGTTGTGGATGGTTCTGCTTGATGCACTGCGCCCGGGGCAGTCGCACCTGGCCCGGCGCTCTACCAACAAACGCCAAAGTTTCCTTACCACAGCCGGTGTGGTGATCGGCTTCCTGGGGATTGGCCTGCTGGTCAGCCCTTCCAGCCTGACCGGTATTGCCGGTGACGTGGATCCCTTGGGGGCGGCTGTATTGACCCTGGCATGCTTCTTCTGGGCAGCTGGCTCCCTCTATAATCGGGGAGCAAAGCTACCCAGCTCGCCCCTACTTGGAACTGGTATGGAGATGCTGGCGGGCGGGGTTGGTTTACTACTGCTCGGGACGCTGACGGGGGAATGGGGAAAGGTGGACCTGGCAGGCATTTCCACGCGCTCGCTCTTGGGGTTGGGCTACCTGGTCTTTTTCGGCTCGCTGGTGGGTTTCGCCGCCTATACCTGGCTGCTGCGGGTGGCGCCGACCGCTTTGGTCTCGACGTACGCCTACGTCAATCCACTGGTCGCCATCCTGCTCGGAAACCTGCTGGCCCAGGAGCCGCTAACCCCACGCGTGTTGATCGCGACCGCCGTAATTCTGAGCGCCGTGGCAGTCATCACCTTAAACCAGCCTGCCCGTAGTAAACCCAAGCCCGAAACGAAGCAGGAACAGGTCAGGATGGCTACCCCATCCTGTGGGGACGATTGAGGGGACATGCCATATCAAGCAAGTCGCTTTGAAGAGAAATAGAAAAGGAGTGTAAGGATGGAGGCGAGCATATCCGAACGGTTAATCCGATCAAGGGCAGGCCTGCTGCAAGACCTGCCGGGGTTACGCCGGGGAGGTGAGGCGGCCGAGGGCGGCTGCGGGGTGCTGGGTTTTGCAGCCAATATCCCCATCACAGGGCAACACGTCCTGGCTGCTTCGCGCCAGATGCACAACCGGGGCAACGGCAAAGGCGGTGGCATCGC
>CAZAQS010000317.1:0-5368 GCA_964486825.1 uncultured Anaerolineaceae bacterium
TATTTACCTCATAGGCGCAAATTCTGAAGCCGCCAGGCTCTCGGGCATCAATGTGACCAAATACCTCACTGCGCTCTATATTGCCAGCGCCTTACTGGCTGGCATCGTAGGCATCCTCCTGGCTTCCGAGTTCAAGTCAGGGGTCTCAAGCCGGGCTACGGGGTACGAATTCGACGCTTTAGTCATCGCACTCCTGGGAGGCGTCAGTATCGCGGGCGGGTTTGGATCTGTATTAGGAATGTTCGTCGGCGCCCTCATCCTTTCTGTCGTCACCTCGGCTGCCACTGGACTTCTATTATCGCCGGACTGGCAGTTCATACTCAAAGGTGTGGTCGTTTTCCTTGCGATTGTTGGGCAGCGTTACACATTAGATAAGAGGAAGGGCTGAGTATGCACGGCATAGCCGGTTGCATCTTTATAGAGGAGCCAATGACGTGGATATCATGAGAACAGAGTCACTCCGGTTGCAAATGGATCGATCAGCTAAGTTACGATCCTACGTTAAGCAATTCTATATATATGTTGTGCTGATACTGATCGTGCTCTTATTTAGTGTGGTGAAGCTGGATCAGGTAAGTTTCTTCGAGCGGGGACATTTCCTCAGCCCAGATAGCATTATTAACCTGCTACGCAGCGCTGTACCGATTCTGACATTGAGCGGCGCATTCACGCTGCTGATGATCTCGGGCTATATCGATCTGTCTGTCGGCAGCGCTATGAGCTTGAGTGCTGTGGTATTTGCCTTGATGGTCCTGAATGGATTCAGTTTCCTACCAGCCTTTATCATCACCTTGATCCTGGGTGTGGTGCTGGGATTCACCAATGGTTTTCTGGTCGTGAAGCTACGTATTACGCCAGTGATTGCGACCTTGGTAACGCTAAGCCTGTTCAAAGGCCTTGCACTGCTGATCGTGCCGGATGGACTCTCGGCCATCAAAGGGAGTCCCGAGAAGGTTATGCCTACCTGGATCAACAATTATGCACGCCAGGATATCCTTTTCGGATTGCCGTGGGCGTTCTGGATAGCCGTGCTCGTGATCATCGTGTTGGTTATCGTCCAGAGAAAGACGATCCTTGGCAAGTACGCCACAGCCATTGGAGGCAACCGTCTGGCAGCAGAGCTCTCGGGCATTAACGCTAACAGGATTGTGTGGTTTTTATATATCATGCTTGGTTTTTTTGCTGCCTTAGCCGGCATAGCGCGCGCGAGCTATATGTCCCTTGGAGACCCTCTCTCGGGCGACGGTATGGAGCTCAACATCATCATCGCTGTGCTGCTGGGCGGAACTGCATTCTCGGGAGGCGAGGGATCGGTTGCAAAGACAGTCGTTGGCGCCCTTATTATCATATGCGTAACGATCGGCCTGATGACCGTCATTCCGGCCTACTGGCAGGTAGTAGCAAAGGGCACCGTGCTCATTGCCGCTGTCGTCCTCAACCACCTGCTGGTGCGGGAAAAGGTGAAAGCGTAGAAACGCATATTTAGCCGGGATAAGTTAAGGTGCAGGGCATAGACCGAACAACAGATGTACGCGCTGTCGTTCCTCGGCCTCGATAGATAATAAATGGAGTATTTTTATGTTCAAAATGCCTGTAGGGCTCTATGAGAAAGCGCTGCCTGCTTCATTATCCTGGGAAGAACGCCTGATTGCAGCAGGTCGGGCAGGCTATGATTTTGTCGAGATTTCCATTGACGAAAGCGACGAGCGCTTAGCACGGTTGGATTGGACGCGCGCCGAGCGGGCAGCACTGCGCCGGTCCATCGCTAATACAGGCGTAGGGATTATGACCATGTGCCTGAGCGGCCATCGTAAATTTCCGCTCGGCAGCCATACGCCAGATCTGCGACGGCAAGGGCAGGAAATCTTGCATAAAGCAATCGAGTTTGCGGGTGACATAGGATTACGTGTTGTCCAGGTGATGGGATATGACGTCTTTTACGAAGACAGTGACCAGGAGACGCGAGAGAATTTTCTCGACGGTCTCCAGCGCGGGGCGCAATGGGCTGGCCAGGCTGGTGTGATGCTGGGTCTGGAAAACCTTGATACTCCGTTTGTGGATGGCTTGAGTAAAGCCCTGGCCATCATCCGTGAAATCGACTCGCCCTGGCTGCGCCTGTATCCGGACATCGGCAATCTCGCTGCGGCCGGTTATCACCCTCCCGACGAGATTGCACTGGCTAAACGAGAGGTGTTGGGCATTCACGTCAAGGATGCACTACCGCGTGTCATCCGCGGAGTGCCGTTCGGAGAGGGGATCGTGCCCTTTCGAGAGACTTTCCGAGCTTTGGCGCAAACAGGCTTTTGGGGCTTACTCGGTGTTGAGATCTGGGGTCAAATGCATGAAGACGAAGATCCGGTCGCTTCTGCCGCTGACGCCCGCAGGTATATTGAGTGCCTGGTGGCCGAAGCCTGGCCTGAAGGTCATGCATCAGGTCGCTCTAGGCAGGCATACGGCGCCCGGTAGTGATTAGGTTGGATCGTAAGACTGGTTCTTGCTCGATGAGGAGAGTGTGTGAATATGACTACTCATAATCATAATGTAAAAGCGGGAGTGATCATTATCCCAGGTGACCTTTATTTTCCAGAAGGAGTCGCCGTGACATCGGATGGCAATTTTTTCGTGGGAAGCCTTTTTGAAGGCTGCATCATGAAAGCGCAGGCTGGATCAACCCGGATGGAGCCGTTCATCGATGCAGGGGCTAACGGGTTGGTCTCGGTCCTCGGCCTTTGGGCAGAAGAGGAGATCGGTACGCTTTGGGCATGTTCTTCGGACGCTGGCAACGGCAGGCTTACGAGCACTGCCCCGGTCGGTGTCAAGGCCTTTGATTTGCATTCAGGCGCTGCCAAGGGCAGCTATGACTTTCCTGGGGGCGGCTTTGCCAACGATCTGACCCTCGATGCTCAAGGCAACCTGTACGTCACCGACTCTTGGACGCCGCGCATTTTGCGGCTGCGCCCGGGAGGAGCGGCGCTGGAGGAGTGGATAAACGACCCTCAGCTCGGTGTGGAGCAGTGGAGCCTGAACGGTATAGATTTCGACCGGTCCAGTAATGCGATCTATACGGTGAATCAGAGGGCAGGCCAGTTGTTTCGGATTGAGATTGATACGGATGGGAGCCCGGGCGCCGTGACCCTCATTCAAACATCACAAGAACTGCGCCGTCCGGACGGACTGAAAGTCATCGCTCCAAACACCCTGGCGACTTCTGAAGGTGGAGCAGGTGGAATTTCCGTGCTCTACCTGGGGGAAGATATGGCGCAAGTGAGGAGGGTGCCGGCAGGACTGGATGGCGTGACAACCTTTGCGTACTACCGGGGTAGCGCCTGGGTGGTGGAGGGTCAATCGGATCATTTTTGGGATCCTGCCAATGCGGGGCCTAATGCCGACCCCCCCTTTAGAATTGTCGAGGTTCCGCTCGATTGAGCTGTGGCTGTTCTTCGGCGATGCGCCGCTGACATGGCCCAAAAATTGGTGATAGGAAAAAGCAATGGCAACCTATGAAACAGTGCGATTTATAAACACAATCCTGACCCTTTACTACGTGGAAGGACTGACGCAAACGGAAATTGGACAGCGTTTAGGCTTGTCTACAGCCAAGGTCAATCGCATGCTCCAGCAGGCGCGTGAGCAGGGATACGTTAATATTACGATCCGGACTCCGTTTCAACACCTGTTTGAACTTGAGGCCCGCCTCAAGGCCATCTTTAGAATACAAGAGGCAATCGTCATTCCGGCCCTGGGAGAAAGCAGCAGCTCGATGTTGAGTGCCCTTGGCGCCGTGGCGGCAGAATTTTTACAAAAGCACTTGCGTGATGGTGACGTGTTAGGCATCGGTGGTGGCACAGCCGTCCATGCCGTTGTCCAGGCGATTGATCCCTTGAATACTCACCACGTGCAGGTCAAAGTAGTTCCCATCCTTGGAGCGGTCCAAGGCCAGATCACCACAGACGTAAACTATTTGGCTGCCCAACTGGCTGAACGTCTGGGGGGTAAGGCTTATCAGCTGCACGCCCCAGCTTTTGTAGACACTCGGGAGCACAGCAGGACCCTGCAATCGATTGGACCGGTCAAAGAGATCCTCGATATTGCTCGCAACGCGAATATTGCCCTCCTGGGAGTAGGCACGGTAGATGCAGAAGCCTCGCGCTTCGTCCAGTTCACCGCCCTATCCCCTGAGGACATGAAGCAAATCGCCGAAGGCTGCGGGGGGGTGGGAGAAATTGGGGCCTATGTGTATGACATCGATGGGAAGCCCTGCGCTTCAGAATATGCCGACCGTGTCATAGGGCTGACCCTGGAAGAGATCCAGGATATTCCTTTTAGAATGGGTGTGGCTGCTACGGCAGCCAAAGCATTGCCTCTCTACGGTGCGTTACGCGGCGGCTACCTGCATGCACTCATTACAGATGAATCAGCTGCCCTTGGGGTTCTCGAGCTCTTTGAGAAAGACTTTCGTAAGGTAGCATAAGACATAGGAGATATATTATGCTTTTGGAACAGCTACGCGAAATCGTTTGGAAATGCAATCTGGATTTACCCAAGAACGGCCTGATCAAGATGACGAGTGGCAATGTAAGCGGGCGGGATCCGGAAAAGGGATTGGTGGTAATCAAACCGAGCGGGTACAGCTACGAGGAGATGACGCCCGAACATATGGTGGTGGTCGACCTGGATTGTCGAGTTATCGAAGGGAACCTGAAACCCTCGACGGACACAGACACGCACCTGTATGTCTATCGCCATCGGTCCGATGTATTTGGCATGGTCCATACGCACTCACCCTATGCAACCAGCTTTGCTGTATTGGGACAGACCATTCCAGCCTGCCTGACGGCATCTGCCATGCTAGGTGGTGAGATCCCTCTTGGAGGGTATGCAGCGATCGGTGGGGCAGAGATTGGTCAGGAGATTATCAACAAAATCGGCCGCTCCCTGGCCATTATCATGCAGAATCACGGCGTCTTTACGATCGGCTCATCTCCCCAGCAAGCGACCAAGCTGGCAGTTGAAGTCGAGGAAATTGCCAAGATCACGCATTTAGCCATGCTGCGGGGGCAGCCCATTCTGCTCACTCCGGACCAGGTCGATTATATGGTGGAATTATATAGAAATGAATACGGCCAGCGATAACATGGCCCCGGTAAATTGGAGGAAGATATGACCGTACAAGCCCCAGAAGTTTATCCCGCTGCTGTCTCTACCAGCCGGCGATTGCTTAATGATCTGCCAAAAGAAAAGCTGGCCTGGATGCTACAGCGGATGTGCGAGATCCGCTATTTTGAAGAGAAAGCAGAGGATCTTTATGTACGTGGTTTGGTACATGGCACAATGCACCTCTCGATTGGACAAGAAGCAGGATCTGTCG
>CAZAQS010000318.1:0-5357 GCA_964486825.1 uncultured Anaerolineaceae bacterium
TTTACCAACCATTATCTGGTGAGATTCTCTACAACAGCAGCAATGGCACCGATCCAGGAGCTGTCGTTGACCTGGGCAAACTCACCGGAAAAGAAATTCTACCCTTCAGGCGCCAGATCCAGATGATTTTCCAAGACCCATACTCGTCGCTCAATCCCCGCATGACCGTGTTCGACATCATCAGTGAACCAATCCGAGCCAACCGGTTAGCGTCTGGCAAAGAGCTGGAAGAGCGGGTCGTTCACCTCATGCAAATCGTAGGTTTGGAGCCACGTTATCTCCGGCGCTATCCACACGCTTTCTCCGGCGGGCAGCGCCAGCGGATTGGTATCGCCCGGGCGCTCGCCACCAACCCGCGCCTGGTGGTGGCGGATGAACCGGTCTCAGCCCTCGACGTGTCTATCCAGGCGCAAATTCTCAACCTGCTGCGCGACCTGCAAGCCGAGTTTGAACTGAGCTACCTGTTCATCGCCCACGATCTGAACGTTGTGCGGTACGTCTCAGATCGGGTGGCGGTGATGTACGTAGGGCGATTGGTCGAGCTGTCATCCACAGAGGATCTCTTTGCTCGACCCAAGCACCCATATACAGAAGCTTTACTCTCGGCGGCGCCGAAATCTGATCCCGATGAGGCGCGTGAGCGGATCGTGCTCACCGGCGAGATCCCCAACCCGGCCAACCCACCTTCCGGCTGCTATTTCCACCCCCGCTGCCGGTATGCCGAGCAGATCTGCGCGACAGAGGCGCCCCCCTGGGTCGAGGTCCGTCCGAACCATTACTCGGCCTGCCATTTCGGCCGCGAACTCAACCTGCGTGGCGTGGTCTAGGTCTTCAGGGAACGAGATCCCTCATGACGTTGTTCACCTTCGTCATTTTCACCCTCCTTGCTTTTGCCGTCCTGACCGGCGTGATCATGGCTTATCTGAGATGGGTGGCCAACCGGGTACTGACAGACCGGTTCCGGGATGCGGAATCGATCGTCAACGGGCAAGTGCCAGAGAGATGGATCTCCCAGATCAACCGCAGGCTGAATCGCAGGCGATTCAGCCATCCCTGCCAATCCCCTGTCAGTGGGACGCAGCTGGTCCTTGAGAAGTTGGACCAGCTACAGGGTTTCTTTGAAAACAGCCCGTTTTTCGAAACCGCCGAAGCGCGGCAACTGTTGCTCACACAGCTGCAGGAAAGGCGCCGGCATTGGGCTGCCCTTAGTTGGGAGGCATTGCTGACTGAACACACAACGTCCCAGGTTACCCGTCTTCCCGATCGTTGAGGAGCATGAACATCGTCAGGCACGGTATCGTTTATCAGGAGCCCGGCCGGTTCGGCGGATGGCCGGCCAATCACGGAATGTGGAGCTGGGGGGATGAAATCCTGGTCGGCTTTGAGAGCGCCGAATACCGGGCAAGCGAACAGGGACACTCCATCTCCCCAGAAAAACCTGTCGAAGTGCGGTTCGCCAGGAGTCTGGATGGGGGCGAGACCTGGACAATGCAGTCTGGTCGAACGGCCAGAGCCTAAGATTTTGGTAGTGCGATACCGAGCTTCGCTATTGTCTTAATCCCGCATCAATATAGAACCAAATCACGCATACACCCAATAACCGCTCCTATACAAACACGATCTTTAATCAAGGAGATTGCTGTGAGCGAAATGATGACCTCTCGCCAACGACTATTAACAACTTACGCTCTGAAAGAGCCTGATCACGTCCCCGTGTGCCCCGATCTTTCAGCCATGGTCCCTGTGCGCCTAACAGGCCGGCCCTTCGATGAGGTGTTCCTCGATGGGTTGCCCCATAATGGTTATGCTTCTGCGACAGTGGCTCAGGCTTATGTGGATGCCGTGCGCTACTTTGGAATGGATGGCTGGTATATCTACGGTTCTCTGGAAGAGATCAAACCCGAAAACCAACCGGAGTGGCAGAAAACCTACCATCACTTGCCGGGAGGCGGGCAGACGTGTAACGAAATCGCCCATACACCCTATGGCGATCTCACCCGCAAAACCTGGTACCCGCTCGGTGAACCACCCTGGGAGACCGAAAAACCGGTCAAGGATTTGAAGCGGGACTGGCCCAGGTTGAGAGCAGTACTCGGCGAGGATGAGAACTGGCAGTGGGAGAAGGAAATAACAGACCGGGATCGAATAGGCGATCTTGGCGTGTATTCGTTGTGCATTGGTATTCCACAGGATTGGTGGTTCTTCCAACGGGAGGGTGGATACAATGTGATGTTTTACGATTACCTGGATGAAGCCGGGTATTTGCAAGAGATCTTCGACTTTTACACCCGCTACGCGCTCGCCCGCCTGCGAGCCGCGGTCGCCGCCGGTCCGGACGAGATCATGCTCGGTGGTTCGGCCTCCAGCCTGAGTATCTCCAGCCCGGCTAATTTCCGGAAATATGACCTGCCCTTCATCCAACAGGCTGCGCAAATCTGCCGGGAAGCGGGAGTGTTCTCCCATCTGCACATCTGTGGGCGCTCGAGGAGGATTGTCGAGATCGTCGCCGAAGAGACCGACGTGGACGTCATGGAGCCGCTCGAAGAACCTCCGGGTGGCGATGTAGATATTGCTGCCATTAAAAAGCGCTACGGTCGTCGCTTGTGCTTGAAAGGCAACATCAATACTTTTCAATTCATGTTGACGGCAACCCCTGATCAGGTGGCTGAAAAAGCCAAGCGGCTGATTGACGATTGTTCGCCTGGGGGCGGATTCGTGCTATCAACCGGTGACCAATGTGGCCGAGATACTCCGGATGCTAACATCTTCAAACTGGTGGAAGTTGCCAAAACCTATGGACAATACCACTGACGGACCAAAGGAGGTTCACGATGGAACGAGCTGTATATTTCGACGCCTGGTTTCCACGCCAGCACTGTTACCACCCGAGCCTACCCGCCAGACGGCTACGGATGATCGAAGATCTGGTTGACTACCGCGCCACCCTGCTCGTCTGGTCAGCGCTCGGGGGTGGTTCCCTCTCGCTTCCTTACCTGGAACAGGAGGCTTTTGGTACCATTGACCCGCGGTTTCGCTTCTACGGGTTCCTAAACGATGTGGAGTTCATACAGGAAGCCCAAAAGCGAGGTATCAAGGTCTTTGGCATCGTTTTCGAAGCACAAGGCTGGGAGTTCCCGGTGGAGCTGAACCAGGCCGAGGACACGATCCTGGCCTTGAACGAGCTGCGCGGGGTTGGTAAGCGCGATTGGATCGGCTTACGTGAGTTTTCCCAGAACCGTTATCCGCGCCTCTGGGCGCCGCTCGAAAAGTACTTTCCGGGCGGCCTGGTCAACAGCGCCGGAGAATCCGTAACGGATCTTATTGCCGAGTGCTGCTCGCGTGATATTTTTGGCCAGCCTTGCCATGCCACGTGGGTTGAGTGCTCGGATCGAGAGCACCAGTGTTACCTGATGGATCGCAACAACCCGGTCTGGCGGGAATACTTAAAAGCGGTCATCCGCCTGCAGATCGATGCCGGGGATGATTGAATACAATTGGACGAGGCTGAGCTACCAATCGTCAGCATGTTTTACGGCGGGTGCTTCTGCCGCGATTGTATGCAAGGTTTTCGCCAATACCTAAAGCAGCTGAGCCCCGGTCAACTTCCTGCCGAGCTGCAAGGGATTGACCTGGACACATTCCATTATGGCGAATGGCTCCTGGCGCGGGGCTACGATTTCAAATCCAACCGGGGCCACACGCCGTTAGTCTGGCAATACCTGCGCTTTCAACGGCAAGCCATCACCCAATATTTCGCTGAGCTGGCTCGCTACGCTCACGATTACGCCACCAGCCAGGGGCGGGACGTGTTGGTCTCCGGTAACTTCTACAACCTTTTTGACCAATATTATCCGCTCAAGCCCGAGGCAGATCTGATCATTACCGAAATGCGTAACACGCGCTACCGCCAGCCAGAATGGTACCGTTACGTGGCCGGTTTTGCGGGGGAAAAACCGGTAATTGTCGCCGAAAACCCCTTCGGTGGTGTCATTCCCGAGCTGGTTGCACGCCTGCAGGTCGGCAAGGCTTACGATCTCTTCCGCCTATCGCTCTTTGAAGCGGCTGCGCTGGGCGCGAACATGAGCCTGCCCTACGGGTCATGGATGGGCAATGTAATTCAAGACGCGTTCTACGCGCCCCATGCAGTGTGCGTCGAGGTGCAGCACTTCCTGGCTGATCACGCTCACCTGTATAGCCGGCGCACGTACTCCGAAACGGCGGTTGTCTATAGCATGGAAAGCAACTTCAAGCCGGTTACCCGCCATTACTTATTCAAAGATGACAACACTAATCTTTCCGCACTGGCGGAAATCCCATTCTGGAAGGTGTGCCAGTCGCTAAGTTCGGCTTCTCAGCCTTACGATGTGGTGTTTTTCCCGGATGGTGAGCTGAGCCACGACACGCTCATCCCGGAAGATTTGCGCCAATATCGCACCCTGATCCTGCCGGACTGCTGGTATCTGACTTCGGCCCAGGCGGCTTTGCTGCTTGCCCACCTGCAAAATGGCGGCCTGTTATTGGTCCTAGGCGAACTGGGCAGCAACCTTCCCGAAGATCAACGCCGAAAAATCCTGAACCATCCGGGCTCGATCCAGGTTGAAGCCCAGGCTCTACCCTGGCTTGAGTTGCTGCCGGGAGGCCCCCAACTGCGCCTGTTCTCCCCGGTTGACCTGGCTACCAACCTCCAGCGTGTCGAAGCCGGGGCAGCCCTGCACCTGATCCGCTACGACTACTCCCCCGAGCAGGATTGTGTGCCAGTGCTTGCGGAGATGGAATTAGAGCTTCGCCTACCGGAAGAATTTGGAACATTGAAAATCTACAGCCCTGGAGTGAAGCCAGAAGCCAGGCTAACTATTTCAGGGAACCAGTATCATATCGTTCTTCGGCAGCTTCCCCTATATAGCATCTTGCTGTTCAGCGGAACTTGAGTGCATTACCTTGGCCGGGACCAAACCGTGATAGCGGGACAACTCCTGACGCCCAGTATAAAGGTAGGTTGGACCACCAGCTCCAAGAAGAAGAACAGGAACGACAGCAGGACCAAGGCTTCTATGGCTGGAGAAGTTTTTTGTTCGAAAAAAACCGATCGAATGGTTTCTACTTAGTTGTTCGGACGGCAGGAGAAGATTAATGAACTTCGATCAGCAGGGATAAATCTGTCTCGACCTCGGCAAGCCGGCGATTGTATAATTCCACAATTTCTTGTAATACTCCAAAGAAATCCTTTTCTTCCTCAGTCGCTAATTCGATAATATTTAAGGCGACAAAGCTCTCGATCGAGATGATGGTTAGTTCGGCGTCGATGCCTTCATCTTGAGCCAGCGCCCTGGCTTTATATTCCTGTTCGGCTGGAATCA
>CAZAQS010000319.1:0-5332 GCA_964486825.1 uncultured Anaerolineaceae bacterium
AACCGGTAAATCTATGGGTAAGCGTGGCTGCTTTACCATCTTTTTGTCTCTTGCCGTGATTACACTGGCAAGCCTGGTACTGCCCCCTCTGATCAGAAATTCAGCTCCTTCGGATGGCAGGGTGATCGATGCACCGGCCGTAATGGCGGCTGAGAAGCCTGCCCCGGCAAGCAGCTCCCCAACGCCAAACATGACCGCCCACGCGGAGGCTGAAGCAAACCGGCCGAAGACACTCCGGCCGCTGAGGCCAATGGAACCCGCCGAGGACAGGACGCCGGTGTATTACCCGACGCCTATGGCCTGGGAGGGCAACCGCCGGGTGAACGTCCTCATCCTGGGGCTGGATTCCGGCGATTGGGATAACCCTGACCGGGACGGGCCAGCGCGCACGGATACTATGTTGGTGCTGACGGTCGATACGGTCTCTCACCAGGCCGGGATCCTTTCGATTCCCCGCGACCTGACGGTGGATATCCCCGGCATGATCCGACCGAATAAGATCAATACAGCCCACCGTTTAGGAGAATATTACAACCTGCCGGGAGGCGGGCCAGGGCTGGCGATGAAGACGGTCGAGCAGCTCCTGGGAGTCCCAATCGATTATTACGCGCGCATCGACTTCTACGCCTTCGAAAAGATCATCGAGGAGCTTCGAGGGATCGAGCTGGATGTTCCCGCTGAGATCACGGTCGACCCGCTCGGCCCGGATAACAAGATCACGCTGGAAGCGGGCCGGCAGCACCTGGACGGCGCGACCGCATTAGCGTACGCGCGGGCTCGTAATACACCGAACGGTGATTTCGATCGCGCCGGAAGGCAGCAGCAGGTCATCCTGGCAGTCCAAGAAAAAGTGATGAAGGTGCAAATGCTGCCGCTGCTTGTTTTCAAAGCGCCGCGCCTATACCGGCAGCTCAATGAGGGCATCCAAACCAACCTGCCCCTGGAAAAGGCCATCCGGCTGGCCTGGCTGGCGCGGCGGATCGATGTCGACGAAATTGAGACAGGGGCGATCGGGCGAGGCCAACTGTACGTAGAGACCCCCGAAGATGGCGTTGCCCTGTTCCGGGCCAGCCCAGAGCGGGTACGCCAGGTGGTCGAGCGGGTGTTTGGATTGGAGCCAGGCGAATCCGGGAGATTGCCTGAGCTGCAGGAGCGGATGCAGGCAGAAGAGCCGCGGGTCTTCATCCTGGACGGGAGCGGGGTGGATAGCCTGGCTAAACGGACAGCAGAGTACCTCGAAGAGCAAGGCATCCAGGTGGAGGACATTTTCGTAGCAGTGGAGCCGCCGGAACGCAGTGGACTGCTGGATTACACGCGTAAACCGTACACCGTTCAATACCTGACGCGGCTGATGGCGCTCTACCATGCGGATATCAAGGTCGAACCCGAGCCAGGCAGCCCGGTAGATGTCATGATCGTGCTTGGGAAGGATTGGGCGCGCAATCGCACGATCCCATGATAACTATATCCCCCGTTTCAGCCCAACTCTAGAGGCCCTGATTCAACCGTGCCAGTCCCTCCTTCCATCCATTTGATCTCGATCTCCAGGCTGTGCTGGATGCCTCTTTCACGCTTGTCTTCCTCTTCGACCTGGATCTCCAGGATGAGGTTATCAGGCAGCTCGAGGACGAGCTCCTGCCCTCCCTGGCGCAGGATCACCCTGCCTTCTGAAACTTTTCCGGCAATTTGTTCCAAGAAATCACTTACCTGCTGGCGTCCTTTGGGTTCCTCGCTCTTAAATAATTTTCTTTCTTTGCTCATAGGTCCACAATCTCCCCACATCTTACAACTCGGAATTATTATTTCAACCAAACCAATAGCAGCCACATTATACCAGGTGGAAAAATCTCACCAAACAGGCGAAACAGGTGATGGCAGAGTCACCCTTTTTGTGAACAACAAGCAACAAAAGTGAGGATTGTGTAGATGATAAATAAGGTTATAATTCTATTAATATTCTCTTCACATTTCTTGCCGTTTATTAGAGGTACAGCTCATCGAAAAAATTCAGAAACTTACAATTAAACATAAAATGAACTGTGCGATGTATTTTTTCGGTTCGCTTTGAAAAACGATACATACCAACACAACAGGTCGAACAATAATAGGAGGAAAGATGACCAGGAAACTATCCCTTTTTGCCATGGTATTGGCTATTTTTTTTGTTCTGATCTTCGCCAGATCTCCATTGTCTGCCCGGGCCCAGAGCGCCGAGTGGGAAAAGGTCACTATTTTGCCCGAGACTGGACACTGGAACTTCCCAGACTATTTCCTCGTTACGGCGCATGAGGATGTCGTCCTGTCCTGGGAAATCAAATGTACGGAGGGTGGTTGTTTCGGCCGCCAACCCGATTTTGTCAACGATTTCCCGCTCGCGGCAGGTGAGACCGTTCGAATTGGTTGGGGTCCCCAGTGTTACCGATGGCAATTCGATCCCGTTGATTGGCACGGTTATATAGCAGAGCCATACCCAGAAGTATGTGCTGCGCTGACTGCAACGCCAACCGACACAGTTCCAGAGGAGACCCCGACCGCTACTCCGACGGATATTATTGATACTCCCACGACCACACCTGAAACCCCGACGCCGGGAACCGCAACTCCCACTGTAACGGGCACCATCGTAACGACGCCACCCGCTATAACGGCAACCGCCAGCTCCACACCCGAGCCCACGGAACCTCCCAGCCAACCGCCTGCAGAGACCCCGCGCAGCCAGCTGATCGCGGTGACCGGCGCGGATCTGAACGAGGATAATGATTCCCTGCCGCGGCTGCTCGTGAGCCTGGGGATCGTATTCCTTGGTCTGGGGGTAGTTGGCCTGGGGATCAGCAGGAAATGGAAGCGGGAATAGAAGCGTAGAGTTTATTGAAATGCACTTGAAGGGGCGAAATTACTGGCTGGTAGCTCTGGGCGTGCTGATCATCCTGGTAGGGATCGTGGACGCGGCCGGTGTGGTAGGGGCCAGGCCGGCAAGCGTCCAATCCCGCCAGGCATCTACGCCCGCGCTACCGCCAGAGGATTTCGGTCCGGCGCATAATCCGACTGGTTCTGATTCAGGAGCCGGTTTCCTACCCATGCAAGCGCCCAGCAGGGAACCGGCTGGGAAAACGGCCTTCATAAATCCCAGGCTGTCCTTCGAGCTGGACAGCGAGGGTAGCCTTGGAACGAATGGATCTGGGGGAAGTCTACCAACAGCAGAGCCACCGCCGCCACCAGAAATTCCACGCCGGATTTGGATACCGGCCATCCAGCTCTACGCGCCGGTCCTGCCGATGGAATTGGAATTGGTGGAGATCGATGGTGTGGAATACGACCAGTGGAAGGCCCCGGATGAGCCGGCTGCCGGGTGGCATGCCAGCTCGGCGCCTTTAGGGAAGCCGGGCAACACGGTGCTGAACGGGCACCATAATATCTACGGGGAGGTCTTTCGGGACCTGGTAGACCTGAAGGAAGGAGATGAGATTATCCTGTACTCGGATAATCTTGCCTACCGTTATGCGGTGGTGGAGAGGGTGATCTTCCCAGAGCGCTTCGCCAAACCGGAGCAGCGTGTCCAGAACGCCGAGCTGATCTTGCCCAGCCAGGATGAGCGCCTGACGTTGATCACCTGCTGGCCTTATGAGAGCAATACTCACAGGTTGGTTTTGATCGCCAAACCGATCGCGACAAATGAATGAATTTTAAAGGAAATCGAAGGGTGGATCGAGATTGTGGCGGATGGGGGTAAATCCAGGTCAAGCGGTAGGTTCTGATCCAGCGCAAGTAGAGGAAGCCGAATGGATATCGTCAAGTTCAGGATAAAAAAGCTTATGCCCTCTTTTCTACGACGCAATAAATGTACGCATATGGATCAAATTCGTGAAGTCACACCCAGCGCGGAGGGTTGCGAGGACTGCCTCAAGACCGGGGACAGGTGGGTCCACCTGCGCATCTGCCAGATCTGCGGGTACGTGGGCTGTTGCGATAACTCAAAGAACAAGCACGCTACCGGTCATTACGAAGTTACCGGGCACCCGATCATCAAATCCTTTGAAGAGGGTGAGGATTGGCGCTGGTGCTATATCGACAGGATCTTGCTGCCGGAAGGTTGAAAAGTCTGGTCTATTTGAGCGCCCAGGTCTCGGCGCCATTGAAAAACATAACCACTACCTGGTCGTCCAGGCTGTACCAGGCGCTCTGGTTGGGGCCGAAATCGACCTTCCAGGCCGTGAAGGCGCCAGCGGGGGTCGTGACCTGCTCCAGGCCAGCCACAGATACCAGCCGTGGCTCCCAAAGCATGCCCATATCTCGCGTAGCCTCCCGCCAGGTATAGGGATTAAAGCGTACGACTGCGCCTGCCTCGCCAGGCTGCAAGCCGATCCCTGACAATTGCCATGGCCAGGTGTGATCCGGAACCAGCAGCAGGTACGGGTCTTTTGCCAGGAGAGTCTCAGAATAAGGGACCATGAACGACCCATCTTCGATGTTTCCAGCCCGTCTGACCTGCATCCCCTCATCTGCAACCATCCAGTCCACCTGGAGCTGAAAATCGCCCTCCAGAAGATCCCACCTGGTCCAACCCGAGATAAGCCGAGCATCGCTTGATCCCCAGCGAGCCTGATCGACACGCGTACCGCCGTCGCTCATCCAGGTGCTCCGGTCGATGGTGATATCGTAAGCTGCGACATACGATGAACACAATATTTCGACATGCTCGTCCAAAACCGAGAGCTGGCATTCCCCTTCACCCACGGGCTCATCCAGGTAATTGGTTAACTGGTAATGCCAGCTTCGAGTTCCGTCTTGGTGTACGGCCTGGACGGTCAGCGGATCCGCATGGAGCTGGGAACGAGCCGAATAGACTTCTGCGCCAGCCAGGGCCAGGTAGGTGATTCCGGATAGGAGCAGAGGCCAGGCAGCTGTGAGGGGGATGCGGGCTGGCGCTGCCTCTGTGTAAAAGACCTGGGGGGTTTGAGCTGTACCTGGGACAGGAAGAACAGTTCGGGAAAGGGTGAACAAACCGGCGAAGGCAAGGAGCAGGCCGGTCAGGATGGCAGGCAGAGAGAAGAGGTAGGTGGTAATGTCCAGGTTAAACACAGCTTGGGTGATGACCAGCGCAGCCAGGGAATTGGCGCCAAAATGGGCCAGGATGCTTGCTGGAAGAGAGCGAGTGCGATAATTGATAAAGCCGAGCGCCAGGGCCAGAAGGATGATGCTCAGACCCTGCAGCAGCGACAGGTGAAAGACGATAAACAGGAGACCGACGAACAAGACGCCCCACCTGGGCCCGTGGCGCTCGTAGGCCGGTTGTAGGAGGCCACGAAAAAGGAATTCCTCGCAAAGAGGCGCC
>CAZAQS010000320.1:0-5319 GCA_964486825.1 uncultured Anaerolineaceae bacterium
CACACTCACCCTCGCGCCCTGGTTGGCAGCCACCGCCGGGTTGCACCTGCTGCCCGGCTTCCACGCCGTCCAGGTCGGTCTCGGCCCAGGATTGCGGGGCGGTGAAGACCAGCGGGGTGAGCTGCACCCCTTCCCTATTTGGGTCGACCTGCACGCTGCGAGCGGTGGGGAAGGCCGTGCCCAGGCGCTGCATCTTGCCGGTGATGGGGTGGAAGCTGTCATATTGGGCCGCGAAGGCCTGGTAGGGCTGGCTGGAGGACATATCCACGATGATATCCTCGCTCAAAATGAGGCCCCAAGCCTCCGCCAGGTAGGCAGCCAACGTATCGGGCTGCTCGCCGTAGTCGGTTAATAACGAAGGCTCCTGCAGGACCACCAGGGCGCCCCCGCCGTCCACAAATTCTCGCAGCAGGTCGATCTCCTGCTCGTCCAGCGGCTTGCGCGGCCCGGCGATGAGGATCAGGCCGGCGTCCTGCGGGATGGCGTTGGCCGATAGCAGGTTCAGCATGCCTACCCGGTAATTTTTCGACTCCAGCGTGCGCTTGAGCTGCGAATAGGACTGGTCGCCGAACTCCTCAGGCGAGTACTCGCCGTGCCCGGTCAGGAAGTAGACCGCCAGCTCTTCGCTCATCAGGCGCACTACCGCGCCGGTCAGCTCCTGCTCGGAGGGGAAGGTGACCTTCTCCTGGCGCTCGCCCATTTCCAGGACGATGGTGCCGCTGGCCTCCAGGGCTACATTGGCCTGGCGGGCGGCTAGCGGGTCGGCCACCGGGTCGATGAAGCGGAAGTCGAACTTGCCATCGCCGAAATACTTATAGTCCTCCAGCAGAGTCATGGCCCTTTCGGTGTTGACGCCGGCCGGGTAAAAGGCCAGCGCCTGCACCGGCTCGGGGACGGCTTTGAGGGCCTCCAGCGTTTCGGGCAGCAGGGTGCGGGCCGAGTCTTCGGTCAGGTCCCAGCGCTGGGGGTTCTGGTATGCCAGGTAGTTCACCACCACCAGGATGCCGGTGAAGGCCAGGCTCAGCACCAGGGCGTTGCTGCCGTAGCGCGCCTGGCGGCCTGTCATGGCCAGGCGTACCCGCTCGGGGTCCAAGACCGCGAACAAGGCCAGCCCGAGCACGATCAATGCCAGGCTGATCTGCAGATACAGGTTCCATTCCTGCTGGAGCAGGTACAAGACCCCCGAGGCCAGGGCCGCCAGCAGGGAAAGGTACAGCCCCAGCGGGGCATAACGACGCCATTCAGCTTTCATTAGCGCCACCTCCGCATCTCGATCGACATCGAGCCCAGGAACAGGGCCAGGGCGGTCACGCTCAACAGGTACACCAGGTCGCCCAGCTCGACCAGGCCCTGGACAAGGTTATTATAGAAATGCCCGCTGAAGTCCAGGTAGCGCATCAGCTCCCCAGTGGTGGGCCCGCTGACCTGAGCCAGGATGGCTAAGATCCACCAGAAGAACAGCAGGATGCCGAAGGTGGTCAGGAAGGAGGCCACCTGGTTGGTGAACAGGGAAGACACCGCCACCCCGATGGCCAGGAAAGCGCCCGAAACCAGGATCACGCCCAGGTAGCCGCTGATCAGCGGGCCCTGATCGATGCCCGGGTCCACCAAAGCGTGCAGGACCAGCGGGTAGATCAAGGTCAGGGCGATGATGGTCAGCACGAACAGGAAAGAGCCAAGCCATTTCCCGACCACCAGCTCCCAATCGCGCACGGGCGCCGTCAGAAGGAGCTCCATCGTGCCCAGGCGCTGCTCTTCGGAGAGCAAGCGCATGGTCAGGGCCGGGCAGGCGAAAACCAGCAAGAACATCAGCGTACCGGTGACGACCTGCACGCCGGGCGGCGGGACCTGTCCCATGGCTTGCATGGTGAAGTAAATGCTGGCTGTGAATAACCCGCCCACCACCACCAGGATCAGAAAAGCCACGATATAGGCGACCGGGCTGGCGAAGTAGGCTTTGTATTCACGGCGAGCGATGGTCCAGACGTTATACATGCCCTCAACCTCCCAGGGGTTGTTCGACTTCTGCGTCGAAATATTCGTTATCTTCCGGATGGGCCGGCAGACCCGGCTCGTCGCGGGTCAATTCCACGAAGACCTCTTCCAGGCTGGCGCCCATCGGACGCAGCTCGAGCAGGTCGTAACCGGCGGTGATGACGGCGCGGGCCACTTCCGGGCGCACGTCCATGCCGGGTTGGGTCTCGAACTCGTAGCCGTGCGAGGCGTACACCACCCGCGTCACGCCCGCCACCGAGTGGATGACCTGCTCCAGGCCGTCCTCGTCGCCCGCCACCTTGAGGGCCACACGTTGGGCGCCCATGACCCTGGCGCTCAGCCGCTCCGGCGTGTCCTCGACCACGATACGCCCCTTATTGATGATCAGCACCCGGTTGCAGACCTGCTGGGCCTCGGAAAGGATATGGGTGGACAATAGCACGGTCCGCTCCTGACCCAGATCACGGATCAGGTTGCGCACCTCGACGATTTGGACCGGGTCCAGGCCGATGGTCGGTTCGTCCAGGATGAGCACTTCCGGCTGGTGAAGAAGGGCCTGGCCCAACCCGACTCGCTGGCGCATGCCTTTGGAGAGGTTGGAGATATAGCCATCGGCGCGTTCCTCCATATGGACCAACTCGATGACTTCATCCACCCGCTGCTCTGCATTGGGCACGCGGTGCAGGTCGGCCATGAACTTGAGATATTCGAATACGGTCATATCGGGGTACAGCGGCACGGTCTCGGGCATATAACCCACCCGCCGGCGGACCTCCAGGGACTGCTCCACGACGTCGAATCCTGCGACCCGGGCCGTCCCCGCGCTGGGCGGCATATACCCGCACAGAATGCGCATGGTGGTGGTCTTCCCGGCCCCATTCGGGCCCAGGAAGCCGACGATCTCTCCCTGCTCAGCCGAGAAGGTTAGCTCGTCGATCGCCCTGCGAGAACCATAATCCTTCGTCAAGCCTTCAACCTGGATCATATAAAACTCCTCTTCCGGGTACCTGTCGAAAATCAGGCATACAACAAAGAGCACCGGCAGCCGTCGGCGGCGGCAGTGCTCTGGTATGGAATCAGTTGAAAATCATATCTGGCATCAATCCCGCGTATCACTATACATTAAAAAAGCAGCTTGAGTCAAGCGATGTCCGAAGGTTTAATAAAATCCTAATAATATGGAAGATGCAATTTTGTCGCCAGTTATTGGCCCGTAAACTCATTTGACATTTAAGTATCCCAAGTGTACAATTGCGTTCGATATGTACTTGCCCTCCATGAATATGCATGTAGTATTACGAAACTAATACAGCCAAGGCACCCCAACCGCGCCGCGATTGGGTTTTTAGTTTTTATCGATTATCTAAAAACAACCCTTTCAGACCCTTCCGTCTAACGGAAAGATCCATTACCAAACACCGGAGGTACCCATGAATCTTCTCGGCCTGGCTCGCCATGGACTCAACACGTTCGAACAACTGGCGATCATCGGGGTAGTGCTTACCGCCTTCATCAGCCTGTGGTACGCCTGGATGTTGCGCGGCATTGTACTTAAAAAGGATAAAGGCACGCCAAAGATGCAGGAGGTGTGGAACGCCATCCGCATCGGAGCCGACAGCTATCTCAGCCAGCAGCTCAGGACGATCCTGCCCCTGATCGCTCTCCTGACGGTTGCCCTGTTCTTCTCGGTCTACATCGTGCCCCCCACCCTGGAAGCGCGTGAATGGCACTGCAGCATCATCCAGGGGGTGGATGCGCATGACGAGGCCGCCCTGCTGTCCTGTGCGGAAAGCCTGACCGCTGCCAACAGCCCGGCCTACTATTCCCAGATCCAGCTCATCATTGGCTTTGCACGGACCATCGCCTTCATCATGGGCGCGACCTTCTCGTTGATGGTCGGGCAGCTGGGAATGCGTATGGCGATCCAGGCCAACGTGCGGGCCGCTTCGGCCTCCCGGCGCGGTTTCAATGAAGCCCTCTCCATTGCCTATTACTCCGGCACCGTCACCGGCATGCTGACAGACGGGCTGGGGCTGTTTGGAGGCACGGTGATCTTCATCGCCCTGGGCCGGGCCGCGCCGGACGCCCTGCTGGGCTTCGGCTTCGGCGGCACCCTGCTGGCGTTGTTCATGCGCGTGGGCGGCGGTATCTTCACCAAGGCCGCCGATGTGGGCGCTGACCTGGTCGGTAAAGTCGAACAGGACATCCCCGAAGACGACCCCCGCAATGCAGCCGTCATCGCCGACCTGGTGGGCGACAACGTGGGCGACTGCGCAGGCATGGCGGCCGATATCTTCGAGAGCTACGAGGTCACCATCGTCTCCGGCTTGATCCTGGGGTTGGCGCTGGTCAATATCACCGGGAACCTGATGTGGATCGTTTTTCCGCTCATCATCCGGGCCATCGGCGTGATCAGCTCGATCATTGGCACCTTCACGGTCCCGGTTTGGGAAAAATTCCCGATCAAGTTCTTGAGGGCCCATGACGCTGAAGAGGCCATGTTCCGCTCCTATGAGGTCTCCAGCATCAACACCATCATCTGGGCCTTCGTCCTGGCCTTCTTTTACGCCAACGACTGGCGCATGGCGATGTTGACCACGATCGGCGTGGGCCTGGCAGTCGCCTTCAACCCGCTTACCTCGTACTTCACCTCCACCCGGCGACCTCCGGTCAAGGAGATCGTCAAGTCTACCGAGACAGGGCCTGCCACGACCATCCTTTCAGGCCTCTCGGTTGGTATGGAATCGAGCGTGTGGGCGTTGCTGGTTATCGTGGTCAGCTTTGTGCTGGCCCTGCTGCTGTATGGCAACGAACCGCCCATCTATGTGTTGTACGCGGTGGCCATGATCGGCATCGGTATGCTCAGCCACACCGGCAACAACGTCGCCATGGACTCCTACGGCCCCATTTCGGATAACGCCAACGGCATCGGAGAGATGGCCTGGCACGACCAGGACGATGAAGAGACCAACAAGGCCCGCCAGATCATGGCAGACCTGGACGCAGTCGGCAACACCACCAAAGCCATCACCAAGGGCATCGCCATTGCATCGGCCGTCATCGCAGCGGTGAGCCTGTTCGCCTCATATATCACTGACGTGGGCCGGGCTCAAGTGCAGCTAGGCCAGCCGATGATGGAGGCCATCCGCATCTCGGACACGCGCGTCTTCATCGGTTTGCTGATCGGTGGAGCCTTGCCATGGCTGTTCAGCTCGCTATCGATCCGGGCTGTGAGCCGGGCGGCTGGCTTGATCGTAGAAGAGGTCCGCCGGCAGTTCCGCATCCCGGGGCTGATCGAAGGCACTGTAAAACCGGACTATGCGA
>CAZAQS010000321.1:0-5307 GCA_964486825.1 uncultured Anaerolineaceae bacterium
CCCGTAAGGGTTCGAGGGTTCGAATCCCTCCCTCTCCGCCTATTATTTAAGAAGAAATCCGAGCAGGGGGATAACTTGCCCTTTTCACCGGTCGTATTGGTGCTATACTTGAATCAACTGCCCTGGTTGCGTTCAGGGGGCCACGACAGCTAAATGATATCCGTACTGCTGTTGGGGTTTTCTCTCCCAGCGCAAACGGAGAGGATATTGGCATTCGCCGGGTGTAGAAGATGCCTTTTGCGTACTACCAACTCCTATTATTTGTCCTGATCTCCATCCTGATAGGATATTCCTCCAGGGATTGGCTGCGGCAGCGTCACTTGCATGGTGTGACCCGCTTACTTGCGTTGGAATGTATACTGGCTATGACCCTTTTGGGCGTGCCGGCCTGGGTATTGACTCCCCTGTCTTTGACCCAAATCCTGTCCTGGTCCCTTTTACTTGCCTCTCTACTCCTGGCCTTACATGGTTACCGGTTACTTTCCCGGCACGGTAAACCAGAGATGAAGCTGGAAGTTAACCATCATATGGCGGTGATTGGTTTTTATAAATACGTCCGCCACCCGCTCTACACTTCCCTGATCCTTTTCTCCTTGGGCGTCTTCTTGAAAACCGTAACCCTGGTCAACATGGTCTTGTTCCTTTTCGGTATGGTTTTCCTGTATTGGACGGCCCGGGAAGAGGAGATGGAGAACCTCGACCGGTTTGGGGTCGTTTACGCTCAGTATTTAGACACGAGCAAAATGTTTTTACCCTTTGTGGTTTAGATTTCCGTATTAACCGGTAGCAACTGCCCTCCACAGTAAGCCCACCAGGAACAACATCGCTGCTGAATAGACCAGCATCTCTGCACGCGTGTCTCTACCTTTGGTAAAGGCAAAGGCAGCCGGGATAGCCAGGGCGCTGATCACTCCATATATAATATGGATAGGTTGGGCCGGTTGGATGCCGATCAGCCACAGGTAAAAACCCAATCCCGCCTGGATCAGGATCAGGACCTCCCCGATTGCAAGTGCTCCCCAATAGCTGCTGTTGATCCCCTGGCGGCGGAAATACCGGAACCAACCCCATAGAACGATTAATACAATATACAATAGGGCCGTATTTGCCAGGCGTGCGTGTATCTCTGATAGGGCCATCCTTTTCTCTCCAATTGTTGGTCTTATCCTGGGACTCTGCTTCTCTAAAATCATATCATAAATTTCTCATCTACCTGGCGGTACAGAAGGACAAAGACCAGGGATTTTCTGGAGATCTGGATCCTTAACAGGGGTGAGTGGTTAATCACCCTTTTAACTAATTCGGAATCACCATATTCAAAGCAAGCTGGGTGAATCATCATTGTGGACTTGTTTGGTAGACTTAGGGCTGTAAATACGGACAATTCGCCGAATGCATAGAAAAAAGTACAAATAATTGGCGAAGAGGGAGAGAGGAGTACGAAACTTATGTCAGAAGAGGCGGTTCCGCAAACTGCTCCAAGGACCATATCGATCAACCGCAGAGAATTCTTGAACCTGGCCTGGCTGGCTTCCCTGGGTTATTTCACAGTCAGTCTGGCAGGCGTCACCTACCTGTTTGCTATGCCTCGCTTCAGAGAAGGTCAGTTTGGCGGCATTTACACCGTCGGCCCGGTGGCAGACCTCCCACAGGCGGACGAACCCCCGGCCAACCATCCCAGCGTTAAAGTATGGCTCTCCAATAACGGGGGAGGGGTAATGGCTCTCTACAAGGTATGCACGCACCTGGGCTGCCTGTACGCATGGGATAACCAGGAAACTAAGTTTATCTGCCCTTGCCATGGCTCGCAGTTTGAAAAGGATGGGGATTATATTACGGGGCCCGCACCCCGCTCTCTCGACCGCTTCGTGGTCCAGGTGGTAACCCCGGAGGGAGAAATCATTGCGGAAACAGATCCCGACACCGGCGGACCGGTGCCGGTTCCGGACGACCCCAATTTGATCGTGCGCGTCGATACCGGACGGAGAATCACGGGCCAACGTCATGGCTAATTGGGAGGAAAGATGCTAAGGACCGAAAACCTTCAAAACCTGAAAACAAAAGCCGTTCAAGCACTGGATACCCGGGTGCGCGCCATAACCGCCGGGCTCGACCTGGAAGAGCTGCGCGCCGTAATGAGGGGCGACCCTCCCACCGAGCGTCCTAACCCACGCTACAAAGTTCACACGGCCAGCTTCCTCTTCCATATCCGCCCCCGCTACTACGAGAAGGGCTCGACGATCTTCACACATACCTTCCGGTTAGGTTTTTTCACCAGCTTCTTCTTTTTTATCGAAGTCTTGACCGGCTTGATCCTGATGATCTACTATACCCCCTCTCCGGATCTGGCTTACCAATCGATCTTGGATCTGTCAAGCAACGTGCCCTACGGCAAGCTGATGCGAGACCTGCACCGCCTGGGAGCGGAGGGCATGGTCATCTTTTCAGTCCTGCATATGTTCAGGACTTATATGACCGGCTCCTATAAAAAGGACCGCTCTTTTACCTGGTTAACGGGTGTAGTCTTGTTGGGCATCACCTTGTTTTTGAGCTTCAGCGGCTACCTGCTGCCCTGGGACCAGCTGGCTTACTGGGCGGTCACCATCGGCACCAGCATGGCAGAAGCGGCCCCCATGTTCGGTAACGAAGCCAACTTGCTGCTGCGCGGTGCGCCAGATATCGGCGCGGGTGGTTTGCTGCGCTTCTATCTCCTGCACGTCGTCCTGTTACCGCTGGCAGCTATCCTGGTGATCAGTATCCACTACTATAAGGTCGCGCGCGAGCATGGCATCTCCCTGCCTGCCAAGATGGAAGAAGGGGAAGTACCGCCGGATGTTAAGAAAAATGCCAAGCAGAGGATCGATTATATTCCCGACCTGCTGACCCACGAGGTCTTTCTGACGGCGCTTGGCTTGTTCCTCATGCTGGCCATCATCATCTTCTTCGGCTATGCGGCGCCTCTGGAGAATATTGCCAACCCCCAGCAAACGCCCCTGGACACCAAGGCGCCCTGGTATTTCTGGTGGCTGCAAGGCATGCTCAAGCTAGGCGATAAGACCTTGATGGGAATCATCTTGCCGACAATTCTGGTTGCTTTATTGGTTGGAATTCCTTATATCGACAGGAACCCACACCGCAGCATGTACAAGCGTCCCATCGCTGTCGGGCTTGGTATCTTGTTTGTGATCGTGCTATTCGTCCTGAGCTATATGGGATTGCCTGAATATGGGATTGAGACCCCTCCGGCGACGCGCATCGTGCAGGACCTGGCGCCAGAAGAAGGCACCGGCCCGTTGCGAGAGATCCCATTCGACCAGCTCCAAGCTGGCGTCTATGAGGTCAACCGCACTGCAACCACCAATCTATGCCCGGAGCTTGACTTCGGTTGCCCGCAACTGGAGGCCGTTTTTCGCCAGTATACCGAGCGCTTGAACGCTGCTGCCGCGGCGGGAGATTTACCGGAATTTTCAGCGGCGATGATCATCGAAGATTGGCAGCACAACCTGAAAAAGATCACTCCCCGTATCACCTGGATTGACCCGAATGCCAACCAGGAGCGGGTCTACGAGCAGCACATCTACCTGCATCACGACCGGTTGGGTCACTAAACGGAATGGTGAACTGATATGAATACTCGCGTTCAAATCGAAATTGCCCTGGGGATTTTCCTCATTGCAGCCACAGCCACCATCTTGATCATCATCGGGTTGAACGAAGAAAAACGGATGGAGCGGTTCGCCCTGGCGCAGAACGCCCAGGCCATCGAGGTCGGTGCAGAACTGTACGAGATCAACTGCTCGACTTGCCACGGCCTGAGGGGAGAAGGCATCCCGGGTCTCTGCCCACCATTGAATGATGAATACTTCTTTAATGAAAGGCTGGCAGAGATCGGATGGAGCGGTACACAGCAAGACTTCATTATCTCGACGGTGTCATCAGGTCGGGTTGTCTCGACCCGTCCTGACCAATACTTCGGCGGCGGCAAGCCCGCCATGCCGGCCTGGTCCGAGCACTACGGCGGGCCGCTGCGAGACGACCAGATCCAGGTGATCGCTGCCTTTATCATGAACTGGGAAGCCACGGCAGGTGATGTGATCGCACAACCTAGCTTGCCAGACGAGCCGGTAGGTGAAGACATCACCATCGAGCTGCCGGAGGGGAACCCCTCTCGTGGTGAAGCCCTGGCAAATTCGGAAGGCTGCGTCGCCTGCCACGTCAGTACCCCTACCGGGCCGGCCTGGGCGGCGACTGCCAGCGAGCCGCCGATCGGCGAGCGGTCCGTGGACCGGATCCAGCAAGCGGATTACACGGGCACGGCCACAACCCCAGAGCAGTACCTGTTCGAATCCATCGTCCTGCCAAACGTGCATATCGTGGAGGGCTTCTCCCCGATCATGCCCAATACCTACGCCCAGACCCTCACCGAGCAGGACGTAGCCGATCTGATCGAATACTTGATGACCGCCTTTGATTAATCTATAACCTTCAAGCTCGAAGCTGCTAAGCATGTTTTCGTGCAAAGCTAATTGGGATCGAGGCAAAGAGGGGAAATTGCCGAAACAGGGTACAGCGGGTGAAGATCACCCGCTGTACCCTGTTTAAGGGAGCGTGCAAGAATCCGGTTTCGGGTTAAAATAAAATAAATATGCCGAAACGAATTCAAATCCCCCTAATCATCCTGTCCATCGTTCTCCTGGCAGGGCTGCTCATCGAAGTCACAACCTATCCCGGCCTGGCTGCACAAACCAGCCGCTATGCAAATCAGGGATGGGTTAACTCCCAGGCCGGGCTGGCTCAAGCAACGCCCTCTCCGGTCCAGCTTGCCACAGTTTCCCCGACTCCAGATGCCATGGATGACCGCCCGGTCGAGCGCAACCCGTTCCTGATCGCCGGGGGCGTGCTGATTTTCCTGGTCATCATTTTTGGGGTTTGGAGGTACTCACGCCCTCCTGGTACGGAAGAGTGAGAAGAGGAAACGAAATCCCGATTTCAGTCCCTCCTGACCACGAAATCGGGAATCCCATTATCCATTGACATGACAACCGGATTGGTGTATCCTCCCAGCCGTGTCCGGGTGGGTCCGGCGCGGCAGACACCTGCGAACCCCGTCAGGTCCGAGAGGAAGCAGCGGTAAGTGGGTCACTCTGGGCGCCGCCGGGTTGCCTGCCCGGATACCTTTTAACGCTGCAAGCTGATCTTCGGACGCGGCCAGTAGGTCATACCGGGGTTATAGGTCACGCTTACGTCCCCACCACCGTTATTGGTCACGTTTTTAACGATCACCTGGCCGATCACCACCGCTTCCTC
>CAZAQS010000322.1:0-5283 GCA_964486825.1 uncultured Anaerolineaceae bacterium
AAAGGTTTACGCTGGTCCGACTGTCTCCCAGGGTGAATTCCGGCGCATGTGTGATGAAGCCGCTCGCCAGGGAAGGGATGCAGAGCTAAAAAAGACCGAGGAAGTTTACGGCAAGAAGGTCGAAGCGGTCCGGGCCAGGTTGGCGCGTGAAGAGCGAGAGCTTGCTGATGACCGCAATCGCTTATCGCACAGGAAGGTGGAGGAGGCAGGGAGCCACGCCGAAACGATATTCGGCCTGTTAGGAGGGCGCAAGAAGAGCCTGAGCACTTCCCTCACCAAGCGGCGCATGACAGAACAAGCCAAGGCGGCAGTAGAAGAATCGATTGCTGCCATCGAAGACTACAAGCGACAGATAGCTTCTCTGGAAAGGGAAAAGACTGAAGCGATGCGCACCGTACAGGAACGGTGGACTGGGCTGGCCTCTCAAGTAGACGAGATCAAAATTACACCTTTCAAGAAGGATGTGCTCGTCGATTTATTTGGCATTGCCTGGATGCCTTTCCATGTTGTGAAGACAAACGGTGGAGTGGAAGAACTTCCCGGTTACCAGAGTGAGTAGTATAAAAACTGCCAGGTTGGATGATAGGAGTATCTATATGCCCGATGAAGATCGAGACCAAAAAGGAGAGCTTCCAGGAGATGAAAACGATCTGGCGCGCCTCAACGCTTTAGGGGTGCTGACCCGGAGGGAAATTGAGGCTCGAATTTTAGCGCCCTTGCTGGAAGCCTTGAGTGATGAATTTGGGCGGGAGCGAGTACTGGAGCTGACCAGAGACGTAATCATACAAATCGCGCGCCAGCAAGGCAAGCAGATCTTAGAAAGCCGGGGAGGTAATAGCCTGGCTCATTTCGTTGCGGCTCTCGAAGACTGGAAGAAGGACGATGCGATGCAGATCGAAGTCCTGGAGCAGAATGAGGACAGGTTCTCTTTCAACGTCCTCCGTTGCCGGTATGCTGAACTTTACAAAGCGCTTGGAATCCCAGAGCTCGGTAGAATCTTATCTTGTAACCGAGATTTCTCGCTCATCGAGGGTTTTAATCCGGGAATCAAGCTATCCCGCTCACAAACGATAATGGAGGGGGCTCCCTATTGTGATTTCCGCTATGAGCTCGAACGACGATGAAAACCCTCCTGCTACTGCGGCACGCAAAATCAAGCTGGAAGGATGAAAAGCTAGCCGATCACGACCGGCCGCTTAATAAACGTGGCAAGCGAGATGCCCCCCGGATGGGTAAGCTGATGCATGAAGAGAACCTGGTCCCTGATTTGATCCTTACTTCCTCAGCCATTCGAGCGGTAAGCACAGCAGAATTAGCCGCTGAAGCGTGCAGCTTTGATGGGGAGTTCCAGGTAAGCCGGGATCTTTATGCAGCCGGTCCGGAAGCCTTTATAGAAGAACTCGTGGTGCTACCTGATGAGGCCAATGTGGTTCTAGTAGTTGGTCACAATCCGGGCATGGAAGAATTGCTAGAGACTCTAACGGAAGAGATTCAGGGCCTGCCCACGGCCGCCCTGGCGCAGGTCGAGCTGGATATCGATCAATGGGCAGACCTGGAAGAGGCGACGGGCAGGTTGGTAAATTTATGGTTGCCGCGTAACCTGGAGTGAGTGGGAATCGTCCATCCCCTGGCAGTCTCTCATCAGCAAAGTAATTTCTTCCTTCACTGCCTTATCCATATGGTAAAATCTTTAAGATAAACCAGGCCTTACTAAGGGCGGCTATTATTGTCATGTGAGGCTTGTTTTTTTATTCGTATGAGGTGTGGTATGGGGGAGACCAACATTATCAATAGATTATGAATGTGTCATTTCCAACAGGATGAATCACGATTCGCCCAATTTATTACCTAATTGGAGACCCTCCAGGGTAGCCCTGGCGACAGTTTTTGTCATTTTGGTGGGAGTTGCCTTCTGGCTGGTATTCAGATTCAGGCTGGTGCTGTTCGCTCTCTTTGTCGCCCTGGTGATCAGTACTGCCATTACCCCAGGAGTAACCTGGCTAAACCGGCGAGGTGTTCCGCGCGCCATTGGAGTGATCCTGATCTACCTGCTGATCCTGGTGATATTCATTGGTTTTATCTTGTTGATCGCGCCACTGATCCTCGACCAGGTGGCCGGCATCTCAGAAGAGCTGCCGGTGTATTACCAGCAATTTCGAAATTGGCTTTTGGAGT
The DNA here is from genome assembly GCA_964486825.1 of uncultured Anaerolineaceae bacterium. Lineage (GTDB taxonomy): Bacteria > Chloroflexota > Anaerolineae > Anaerolineales > UBA4823 > CAZAQS01. Next base: position 2,176 of record CAZAQS010000322.1, read on the forward strand.
CGCCGAGTTTCCTCGTGCGCATAATCGGCTTCAGGCTGCCTGAAAATCTGGTTCTGACACCCTTTTCTCAGCAGGCGCCCCTGGTCGATCCGGAGACCCCAGGGGGGCAAACTATCAGGGAGGACGAGGCCATCCGGCGGCAGATTTCCCAGGCGATCGGGTATGCAGGTACGATCACGAGAGGCCTTTTCATCGGATTGGCGGTGATTCTGTTGGCTTTTTACTGGACCCTGGACGGGCAGCGTGCGGTTCGTTACCTGCTTTTGTTGGTCCCTCAAAGTCAGCGAGAAGATTTTCGAAAGATTTATGAGGAAATCGAAAATAAAGTCGGCAGCTATATTCGAGGTGTCTTCCTGGTCTCTCTTATCGTGGGCTCTATGGCCATGGGGGCTTATATGCTTATCGGGCTGCCTTATGCTTTATCCCTGGGGATTGTGGCAGGGGTCTTTGAAGCGATACCGATCATCGGCCCAGCCTTGGGCGCTTTACCAGCGATCACCATTGCACTTGGCACCGGGGATAACACACTCGTAATCGGTGTGATCGTTGCCACGATGCTCATACAATTTGTGGAGAATTATGTGCTTGCTCCGCGTATCCTGGGGCACTCGGTTGGCGTTAACCCGATCGTCACGTTGCTGGCTTTGGTAACATTTACTTCCTTGCTGGGCTTTGCAGGTGCACTTCTGGCCATTCCCCTGGCTGCCGTTTTCCAGATCATTTTGGACCGGATTCTGTTGAACCCGGAAGCTTTGGAAGAAGATATTCCTCAGGGCAGAGACCAATTGAGCGTCATACGGGTTGAGCTACAGGAACTTTCATCAGACGTACGCAAGAAGATCAGGGAAAAAGATGATGAGACAGTGGAAAATGAAGACCAGGTGGAGGATTTCCTCGAAAAAATAGCAGCCGATCTGGATCAGGTTCTTGTGGATGCATCCCGCAGGGGGAACTCGCACCCGGGAGGTAACTTGTGAAGCAGATAGCCTCCTACGCTGCAATCGTCCTGCTTACATTGGCCGGCTTGCTGCTGTTATGGGAGTTCCGCGAGGCGGCCGTGTTGTTTTTCCTCTCACTTGCCCTGGCAGCGGTCTTTCGGCCCCTTATCCAGCGCTTAAAAAAAAGAGGCTTTCCCCAGGTTGCAGCCGTTTTGCTGCCCTACTTGATCGCGATCATAGCCCTGGGGAGCTTGATTTCCCTGGCATGGGGGCCGTTTTTAGAGGAGCTACAGCGGGCCTCGGATAACCTGGCGGTTTCTTATGCTCGGATTATGAACCAGTGGTCGCGCGGAAGTCCTTTCCAACAAGCCATCGCAGAACAACTCCCATTACTGGAGGATTTATCTTTTGCCATTGCAGGAGAGCAAGGCGAGGCTCTCTTGCAGGGGGTATTGGGTTTTGCCTCCAACGTATTTGCAGTTGTCTCTGGCATCGCTATCGTTCTCGCATTGAGTATGTACTGGAGCGCCGACCGGGTCTACTTTGAGAGGTTCTGGCTCTCCATTTTACCTGTCCGGAGCAGGACCCGGGCGCGGGAAGCCTGGCGGGATATCGAGACCGGGGTTGGGGAGTACTTGCGCAGTGAGATCACCCAATTTTTGATGGCAGTACTCCTGTTAAGCTTCCTCTACCGCCTGATCGGCATCCAATACCCAACGCTGCTGGCCTTACTGGGCGGCTTAGCCTGGTTGATCCCCTGGGCAGGAGCAATCCTGGCCATGGCTCCGCCTTTCCTGATCGGTCTAGGGACAAATCTAGGGGTTGCGGTAGCAGGGGCTCTGGTGACGTTGCTGGTCTTGCTTTTCCTGGAGCTGGTGGTAGAAAGACGTATGGTAAATAAGCGTAGCAACAATTCATTGTTGGTGGTATTAATGTTGATCGCCATGGTGGATGCTTTCGGCCTGGTAGGGGTATTTATTGCGCCTCCCTTATCGGCTGCCATTCAAAGCGCTGGCAAGCGCTTATGGATCAAGTCCGGTGAGGATACCCGGGCAGAGCCGGAGATAGAGATCGCGAAGTTACGTGCCCGGTTAATTGAGGCCCAAGAGATGACGGCGAGATTGGAAAAACCCGCTCCCCATCTCTCTAATATGATCGAGCGGATTGACAGGCTGATCGAGCAGAGCGAGCAGATATTGCAAGACGAATCCGTATCGTAATTTCAATTCCAAGTTAATCCTCTCAGAAGTGATGCTTCCCCCTTGAAGAAGATATCTATATAATTGAAATAGCACGCTAGATGTGGATCTTTCTTGGACGATCCCCATGCCACTCTTCTGGCTTTCCTTAGCATTCATATCCGGAATCCTGGCAGGCCCAATATTGCTCCTGCCAGTCAAGCTGTGGGTCTCACTGGCTGGCGTATGCGCGGTTTTTTCCCTGTTAGCCAGGCGTCTCTCCCGCCACCTGCCAGCTTTTCATTTCCCAGGGCTTCCGGATGAGCTCGCCCTGCGACTACCTGGGTGGGTGCTCCTGTGCGTATGCTTTCTTGGAGCAGCCCGCTGGCAGAGCGTACAACCTGACATGACCTCCGGCTTCATTGCTTATTACAATGGTAAGGGTGGATGGGTGGTTGTTGAAGGCGTTATCATCCGGCCTCCCGATGAGCGGGACACCTATACCAATCTCCTGGTCGAGGTAAGCCAAATCCAGCTCAATGAGTCGTACCCCTCTATCCCGGTAGAAGGAAGGCTTCATGTCCAGGTCCCACAGGGAGAGAAATGGCGTTTTGGAGATAAGCTGCGCCTGGAGGGCGAGCTTAACATGCCTGCAGACGGAGAAAATTTTTCTACTCAGGCATACCTTGCCCGCCAGGGCGTTTACAGCTTTATGGGGAGGGCTAGCGCTAGCTTGCTTCTGCGCGACCAGGGGAATCCCGTTCTGGCAGCCATTTACCAGCTAAAGGATCGGGCTCTGAATATCATTTACCGCATCTATCCGGATCCAGAGGCTTCACTGCTGGCCGGGATCTTATTAGGTGTTGAAAAGGGAATTCCCGCGCCCGTGAGAAAGGCTTTCGATCAAACCGGCACTTCTCATATCATTGCTATATCTGGATTCAATATGACGATCATCGCCGGTCTGTTTGCGGGTTCTTTTGGCCGCATCC
>CAZAQS010000323.1:0-5246 GCA_964486825.1 uncultured Anaerolineaceae bacterium
CATCAATTGAAACACTGCTAAGCTTGATCCTCATCCGAAATCATCCTTTCACCAAGAGTTGAGTGGCAGTACGGCAGTCGAGCTGGCGGAATTCACCAGGGCTGAGGCTGAACTGCTATTTGAATGCCTTATCTCGCCAGTCAATTTTACTCCACCGGGTGTGCAGAAAAACAAACCGCCCAGTTCCGCCTACTCCTCGACATCTTCGATCATGCCGGCGAATGTGGCGTCTTCCGGAAGGTTGATAAGCCGGGCAGAGTGCTGCTGATCCTGGCGAAGGACGACCGTGGTTTTACGCCAGCGGAGCGAGAAGCGTTAATCGATAGCTATCCCGGCGCGAGGGTGCACTGGTTCAGCCGCGGTGGGCATTTATCCGGCTTTACCCGGCGGGAGGAGTTCAACGAAGTGGTGGATGGTTTTCTGCAAAAGAAGGTGTAGCCAACTGCAAGTTAGCGCATCTCTTTCCTTGAGAATCCCTCCTCCCATACGATCCATCCAGCGGTTTGCGACTCAGCCGTCGTATAAGAGAATAGCTATCAAACATCGACAACTTATTTCAGGTCCGTTCCCTGCAATTCCAGGTCCATTTCCTTACAATGGTGTTGAGGCGTCGAAACGCTATACTGGCTCGCCCCTACAGGCTGAGGGATCGCCCGTACCGAAAGGACCGGGGGGAGATTCTCTGCGGGCCACGAGCGCCTGACTTTTTAAGGTAAGAAATATATTATTGATAGAACAGACATGCTATAATTGGTCTGAATACTCCAATATGCATGATGAGGAGGGAAAATCTTATGCGTAAACTAATCATCTGCAATATGATGACATTGGATGGTTATTACGAGGGGCCGGGCAAAAATGTCATGGACTTGTTCGAGTATCGCTGGGAGGCCTATCCGGCCGACGAAAGCTTCGATGCCTATAACGCCGAACGGCTGCAGGCTGCAGGTACGCTGCTGCTGGGGCGCACCTCGTACGAAGGGTTCAAGGGCTACTGGCCGCCCGTGGCAGACGATCCTAACGCCACGCCCATCCAGCAGGAGATATCCCGGCTCAACAACGCCATTGACAAAGTCGTCATATCCGACAGCCTCACCCCGGAACATACTCACCCGTGGCAGAACACCCGCATCATCCGCCGCGCAGATGCACACCAACAGATTGCCGAGCTCAAACGCCAAACTGGCAAGGATATATTGGTGTTTGGCAGCCGCACACTCCGGAACGATCTGCTGGCCAATGAGCAGGTTGACGAGCTTCACCTGATGATCAGCCCGGTCGTATTGGGGGCAGGCACACCACTATACGACGGCAAGCCGGCGGTTGCGCTCCGGCTTCTCGACACTCGCACGTGGCAGGGCTCGGGGAACGTACTCGTACTTTACGAAGCCCGCAGCTATACCTGAGGGTTTCGTTTGAAATATCGTACCGTCCAGGTACTGCTTGAGTTTCATTTTCAACACCTACAAAAAGGAGCAGCCATGAGAAAAATTATCGTACACGAGTTCATCACGCTGGATGGCGTGATACAGGCGCCGGGTGGTACAGACGAAGATACCGAAGGCGGCTTTGAGCATGGCGGTTGGACGATGCCGTATTGGCATGATGACATTGGCGCACACTTCTTTCAGGCGATGGCACAAGCCGACACGATGTTACTCGGACGAAAGACCTGGCAAATCCACGGCGGCGCTTTCGAGCCGATGCCTGCTGGCGATCCATTTGGGGATCTGATGAACGGCATGCGTAAGGTTGTTGTTTCCACCACGTTGGAATCGGCGCAGGGCTGGCGCAACTCAACCCTCATCCGCAGCAATGTCATCGAAGAAGTGCGTAAGCTGAAAGAGGGACCCGGCAAAAACATCGTCATGGACGGCAGCAGCATGCTGATCCACACCCTGGCAGAAAACGATCTCGTGGATGAATTCACCTTGCACGTCTACCCGCTGGTGTTGGGCAGCGGCAAGCGATTATTTCCAGAAGGGAAGCGCATCAATTTGGAACTCATCGAATCACGGGCGCTTCCAACGGGGGTCGTGTACCAGCGATATCAACCTGGCAAATAAAGTGAGGGGCTGCCATAATCGATAAGAATATGAAGAGGAACTTCAAATGCGCAAGATTGTTGTATTCACGAACCTGACCCTCGATGGGGTGATGCAGGCGCCGGGGCTGCCGGACGAGGACCTCCGGGGAAGCTTCCAGCACGGCGGCTGGGCGGCACCATACCAGGCGATGAGTAGCGTGTCCGGAGAAAGCTCGGCCGGGAAAAGCCTGTCAAACACCGCTCCCATGCTTTTTGGGAGAAGAACTTACGAGAACTTCTCCGCTTACTGGCCCAAGCAGACCGATAATCCCTACACGGAAATGCTCAACAATGCCCAGAAATACGTTGCCTCTACGAAGCTGAAGGAGCCGCTCCCGTGGGTCAACTCGACCCTGCTCAAAGGCGACGTGCCGGAGGCGGTGGCCGGGCTCAAGGAGCAGCCGGGTAAGGATTTCCTGGTGATGGGCAGCGGCGTGCTCGTTCAGACGCTCATGAAGCATAACCTGGTCGACCTGTACATACTTCTGATCCACCCGCTCGTTTTGGGGTCGGGACGACGTCTCTTCCCCGACGGCGGCGCATTCGCCGCGCTGCGGCTCGTGGAGGCCAAAACGATACCCAATGGCGTGGTGATCGCGACCTACGAGCCAACATAACCATTGGTGGGGAATACTTCGGCCAATTGCGACACGGTCAAACCGGAGTACGACTCCTGGAGCGCCGCCCAGCCTTGCGCAGACCAGGTATTTTTCATGGTATCATAGCGGGATGCTGCGTGTTCCGTCACAAATAATGGTAGTTCTATGTGTTTCGCCGTACGGATCTTGAAAAATAGTTTCTAATGACTTACGGCGAAACACCTAGAATCTCTTGCACGGAACATGTGCCCTTCCGTGGGCGGTAAGCTTTGCCTATGCATACTGCACACCATAAATCAAGGGAACGCGTGCTAATGGGAGCCGTATTTGAGGAATAGATCGTCATTCTCGGGGCTGCGCTGGCTGTCCTTATTATTCGTACTGGCAGCCGTCATCCTGTTCACGCTCCAGCTGGTTCGCTTCAGCCGGGTGTGGTCCAACCTCCCCAACGGCCTGACGATTGCCGGCATCCCGGTCGGGCAGCTGGACCGCCAGCAAGCCGCACAGAGGCTGCTGGCAGCCTACAGCCTGCCGGTCGAGCTGCGCTATAACGACTCCGTCATCCAGATCCACCCCTCCACGGTCGGGTTCGAGCTGGACCTGGAGAGCATGCTGGCGGTAGCCGAGCTGGAGCGCACCCGCCAGCCCTTCTGGAACGCCTTTTGGAACTTCCTGTGGGGCAGCCCGGAGTCCCAGGTCAACGTCCCGCTGCGGGTGACGATCTCGGAAGAGCGTCTGAGGACCTTCTTGAGAGAGGAGGTGGCGTCCCGCTACGACCGGCCCTCCAGCGCGGCTGTACCCCTGCCCGGCACCACCCAATTCCAACCCGGCGAACAGGGGCTGGCTCTGGATATCGACCGGGCCGTGCTCTTGATCGACGCCGCGCTGCGCTCATCCAGCTCCAGGGTGGTGGACCTGCCCCTACAACGCACCTCCGCCACGCGCCCCTCCATGCAGAACCTGGAGATCTTGCTTAAGCAGACCATCGAGCTGGCGAATTTTGACGGCCTGGTTGGCCTGTACCTGCTCGACCTGCAGTCGGCCCAGGAGGTACACTTCGTGTACCAGCAGGGGCGGGATCTGCCGACCAACCCGGACGCGGCCTTTACCGCCAGCAGCACGATCAAGATCCCGATCATGGTTTCGGCCTTCCGTCGCATCGGGACCCAGGCTGAGAATCTGCCGCTGCCGGAAGAAGAAATTCGCAAATTGATGGAAGATATGATCGTGCTGTCGGGTAACCCACCGGCCGACCGCCTGATGGAGCGGGTGATCGAGCCCGCCCGCGGGCCGCTGCTGGTGACCGAGGATATGCAGGCCCTGGGGCTGGAAAACACCTTCCTGTCCGGCTACTTCTACGACGGTGCGCCCCTGTTGGTGCGGAAGACGACGCCCGCCAACCAGCGCACGGATATCCTCACCCAACCCGACCCGTACAGCCAGACCACCCCGTCCGAGATCGGGGGCTTGATGACGGATATCTACCACTGCGCCCACAACGGGGGCGGGGCGCTGTTGGCAGTCTTCCCAGACGAGATCAGCCAGGCCGAGTGCCAGGAGATGATCAACTACCTGGTAGCCAACCGGATCGGCGTGCTGATCCAGGCCGGGGTGCCGGATGGGACGCGCGTGGCGCACAAGCACGGCTGGGTGGTGGACGCCAATTATGTGATCCACGACATCAGCGACGTAGCGATCGTGTACTCCCCAGGGGGCAACTACGTGCTGACGATCTTCCTGTACCACCCTGTGCAGATGGTGTGGGAGCCGTCATCCGAGCTGGTGACGAATATCTCCAGGGCGGTTTATAATTTCTATAACATACCGTAATTATCGGACGCGGACGAGCGATAAAATATACGGATGGCGAAGCGGAATGTTCAAACACTTACAATCTCGCGGGTAATTTCAAAAAGTTATAAACTATTGCACTCCCCCGGAATAAAGTAACGCGCTTTGGTCGCTTCCGAGGAACCGGTTCCATCGCTGTTCACCTCACTGCGTCTCCAGATGAGACTCCCCATACCAACCTGTAACTTGCCAACGTGCAACGCATTTTAATCCCTTGCTTTTGGATGGCTTCCTGGGGTAAAATTCAAAGCACCTGCCCCCGTAGCTCAACGGATAGAGCGCCTGACTTCGAATCAGTAGGTTGTGAGTTCGAATCTCGCCGGGGGCGCCTAAATCTTGCGATTCTTGTACTCCTTTCTCCCATATCGAGGCTGTCCATCTGGAAATTACTCCCGAAATGTAGGTGGTAGTCACCAGCTCCCTATCCCTAAACTTGTAGTGCCTCTGTTCGAGTAGCTCAACCGCAAGTAGTCACATCTCAATCATCCTATGAGACAAGCGCCCTTAGTATTCAGCCGGGGGCGGCTTGGTTTAAGGATTTGAATTAATCAGAGTCGTCGTCCATCTCACCGCCTGGAGATGCCAACCTGGATCGCACATTTCTTGCCTCTGAAAGCACGTATCCGACTGGGGTAGTAGAGATCCGTGGTTAGGTAAATGGTGCTGTTCCTCAAATGTTAATAACGGAAGAGCGTCGTGTAGGGAAAGTG
>CAZAQS010000324.1:0-5195 GCA_964486825.1 uncultured Anaerolineaceae bacterium
TGATCACGCTAAAGCGTAAAATCCCGTACATTCACATCCGTTTTTCAACAGATCAAGAGCCGTTAGGCCCACAAGACTTTACGCTCAGCGGAGAGGGTGGGTGCCCTCTCGAAGATGAAGAAAAATTTCACAAAAAGCCAATTCTTCCTCATAGAGCAAGGATTGGCTTTTATAATCGTTATTTTCTTAATTTGATGTGGAGCGCGAATTCAGCTATCTGAAGATCCGCTTCGGGCAAGACTACGAAACTTGGACCGCGAAGATTTGGATAATGCGCGCATGGCATTTTATACGCTATGCATCCGAGTCCGTGCCGCCTAAGGGCTTTACCCGTTGTACCGGAAAGGATTCATGGCTCCTGCGATGCTCCGCTCCATTTGCGAATGCAATATCTGGACATTGCAGGAAATCTCTGTGGACGGAACACTAGCGGGCCGTCGCTAATTGGTCAACCTTGGGAGGCGGCTGGCTCAGAGCTCGCCAGCCGTACGCCAGCCCAAACAGGTAAGTCAGGCCGATCAGCAGGAATACGAACGAAGACTGCCAGGCCGTGGTAAGGATCGTCCCTTGCGAGGGTAAAATCCCGAGCACGGTCAGCAGTAGCAGGACAAAACCAATCCCCCGCAGGGTAAAGACGAATCCAATCACAATCAGGCCGGTGCGCAGCAGGGGCAGCCGCCGGATCAGACCTGCCCCAGACAGCGCGTACAGCCCAGCGACTACGCAAAGGAGCGCCACGACCAAACTGGCTCCCAGGAGCAGAGATGGGGTTTGAGACGACCTCATCGCCGGCATCTCAATATGCGCTCCACTCCGGGACGATTCCGATAGCAATCTGAAAGACAGCGAATCCAAAGACGAGCAGAGCAGCGAGAACTAGAAGAGGGGTTCTATCCCGTTGATGGGAATATAATTTTTTCTCCGATATGCTGCCCATCAGCGGCTTCACGTTTTCGTAAACAAAGGGGACCTGTTTTCCAGAGTTCCGTAGTAGCAGCGCGCCCAACAGTATAAGTATGCAGACCACCAGGATGGGAACAATGTCCGACTTAATCCGTCCAGCCTTGCGTACAAAGGATCGAATAGAAAGTGTCTTTATTTTGGTATCTATCATTCGATTCCAGATCACTTGTTCGCAGATTCAGACTGATTTCACCTTAGAAGGCTATTGCTTTTTCTCTGCCAACAGCAGCAAGTAAGTGACAAACCGCTTCCGATCGGATAACAGCATCACCATATCGTGCAAAAGAAAATTCGGGTAGGTTTCTCCTCTGCTCTGTGAATCCTCGAGTATCCAGCGGATCATGTCCAACCAGAACTCTTTTCCATAACCCGGGTACTTTTCATTTGCATAACCTGGGTGGAATGATCTATTTGTGCTTTCAACTATTCTCTGCTCTTAACGATGTCTGTAACGTTTGTTTCCTGTCCCACGAGTATCCTATTGAAAAAACAAAATGACCTGGTGAGGTACCAGTATCCATGTTTTGTCGGAAGGCACTAAAGAAATGTCAGGAGGATTTGCCGACAACATGCCAGAAATTGTAAAAAGTTTTTCCACCAATTACACCGCATGCTCGAAAGGAAGGTGAAAATATGACCGCTCAAAGTTATCAAATTATTGTCAAAGGCCAGCTCCAGCCTGAATGGGCAGCCCGTCTAGAAGAAATAGAAATTCTTCCGCTAGGTAGCCAACAGTACGTCTTGCATTGTGCTCCCATGGATCCGCCCGCATTGCACGGCTTGCTGGACCGGGTACGTGCCCTTGGATTGGAGCTGGTATCGGTGAAGGTTATCCCGGTCAATCTAAACCAGGACCTGGCATCTCAGAAGTCAAATACAGTAAGCCAACCATAAAGGAGTCTGAAATGGACGGTAAAAAAAACGCAACCATATGTGGACAAGAAATTTGGCTGCGAAACCTGCGAAATGCGCGAGAAGGCCGAAGCCAATCCGAATACTTTCATGGCAGGATTGTGGCGCTGGCATACCGGCTGATGCCCCGGCGGGAAAGCCTACCAAGCGCATCAGGCCCACCAGAAGACGATTCGATATACGTGGTTTATGTAAATATCCAATAACCTGAAGTAATTCATAGACCAGACCATTCCCAACAGGGCAAATGTGGCGATAGTAAAGTGAACCCTTCCCGGCAAACTCCAATAGCGGCGGGTCCAGGCCAGGATTGTAAAGATCGATGGGCCAATGACCAGGACGGAGACTATCTGGGTAAGCCTCACAACTACGCCCAGGTAGGCTGGGATGAGATAAAGCAAATCTCTTTGGTAGTAAAGGATTCCTCCCATTAAACCTAAGTAAGCAGCAGAATGGCACCAGACCCAAACTCGGGCCGCTCGAGCGGTAATATTGAACGACGCCCCCTTTTTTCGGAAGGTACCGCCAACAGCCGTAACCATCCCGATCAGCAGCGTGGCCAATAAAATAACCAGGCAGGCGGCAAGAACGAACGAGGCGAACATGGGTGTTTCGGTCCAGTTGACCCGCTCGAAAGCGTAATGCGGCCGGTCTTCGAAGAGCAGGTGATCTACCCGGCCATCTGCTCCGGTATGGAAGATCAGTGTGTTATCACCGTCCAGCGAGCGAAAGACGAGCGGATCTTGGGTTTGAAAAAAGCTTTCTCGGACAGGCTCTCCGCCCATGGAGAATTTGGTGGCGAGCGAACCATCCTCAACGATGGAGACACGCAAGTATGCCGAGCCGGCATAGTGGGCAATCCGGTCAAGGTGACGGGAAACGCTCCGGGTGCATTGGTAGTATCCCTCAAAATCTTCGAGGCGGCCGGTTGAGTTTGCAGGTGCGGGCAGGGCCTTAGGGTCATTTTCTGGAAAATACAAATTCATAAAGGATTGGAAGAATTCACGGGCGGGTGTTTCCCCGCTGCGGGCGTTATAGACGACGAATAATCCGGTGTTCTGCTCGGGCAGGAGCACCAGCAGGGCGAACCAACCGGTGAATGCGCCGCCATGCTCGATGAAGCGCTTGCCGTTCTGCTCACCGTCAAAGAATCCGAGAGTAAATCCCGATAAACGCTGATCGTTGGCGAACTGGCGGGTATGCATCTGGCGCGCGGTTTCGGAAGTCAAGATCCGCCGCCCCTCGAACTCCCCATTCTGCAAATGGGCCAGCATAAAATGAGCCATATCCACCGCGGTAGTTGACATCGATCCCATGGGCGCGGCTGCGATATACTCAAAGGGGAGGGGTTGGAGCGAATCGGTATTGATGTAAGCATTGGCCTGATTGGGCTGGAGATTGGCAGGGACCGGCTGGCGGAATGTGCTGTGAGTCATTTCCAGGGGTTCAAAGACATACGTTTCGATATACTGCTCGAAAGGGATACCCGTGGTCGACTCGACGATATAACCTGCCAGGGCAGCGCCGTAATTGGAGTAAGCGGTCATTTCACCCGGTGGGCGAACCCGGGCCGGCATATAGCTGGCGACATAGTCCTGCAGGGATATCATGTCTTCGGGGCTGTGTGCCAGCATCCCATTGAACCGTTCTTCGAAGCCGGCAGTGTGGGTCAGAAGATGCCATAGGGTGATCGGTTCGGGGTAGTTGGCCGGGATTTGAAAGTCTGGCAGGTAGGTATTGATATCTGTATACAGATCAATTTTGCCCTGCTCCACCAACTGCATCACCGCCGTCCAGGTGAAGAGTTTGCTGGTCGATCCGATCCGGAATAAGGATTCATGCGGGGATGCCGGGACATGCTCTTCGACATTGGCAAAGCCGTACCCCTTGGCAAGCACGATTTCTCCATCTTGGACGATCGATACCATCGCTCCCGCGATCTGATAATCACTGAGCTGCGGGGGGATCAAAGCATCTGTGAATGCTTCCAAATCATCCCCTGCAAGGCTTCTTTCCAAAAGCTGTGATCCATATATGCTTCCGGGAGCGTAGCGGGCTACGTTATTCGCCCGCGCGAAACCGGATGGCCCGAGCTGCCCAACGATTAGGAGCAGAATGACGGCAACGGCTAGATATTTTTGATGCTGTCGACGTTTTGTTTTCATGTTTGTCTCTTTGTGCTTTCTACGAAATTCATCCATTCCCGTCTTAACATGCCGTACCAGTCTTCACTGACCCATTTACCCTTTAACCATAAGCTTTCAACAAAGCAGCCTTCATGCCTCATACCGACCTTCTGCAACAGCTTGATCGAAGCGATATTTTGGGGATCGCAGTTTGCTCGCACGCGGTGGAGATTCAAATCCACAAATAAATAGTCGAGCAGGCGGGATATCGCTTCTGTTCCATATCCTTGGCCGTGAAATTCACGGGCCAGTGTGAAACCAATCTCTGCCTGGGCTGGATCATCGGCCAAACGGTGAAAAGCGCAATCTCCAATCATCTGGCCGCTCGATTTAAGCTCAATCGCGATTTGGTACCACTGGCCTGCCTCGCTGGGGGTCTTCGCGTTCATCTCGCGGACAAAATTCGCAGCTTGCTCGATTGTGAATGGAATATCCCATCCCTGGTATTTCGCCACTTCTGGGTCTGAGCGATAGCTTGAAAACGGAAGGATATCCTGGTCTCTAAAGGGCCTTAAGATCAGCCTAGGGGTTTCGAAGAAAATAGCCATCAGCCTGCTCCTATAGCGGAAACCTTGTGGGGATTACAACACGATAATACCTACCTGCTTCTTCGAATAAATTTCTTAATACCGGAAACCCAGCAGGTTCCAGTAGTTCAAGAACCAAATGAATGCCATAGCAGCCAAAGCCACCAGGCTGTAGTGAAGCCGCGCGATCGGGCTCCAGAAGCCTTGTTTCCATGCGATAACCGTCAATGCTGCCAACAAGATGGTAAACGCGGCTGCTGCGAGCCAAACGGTAAGGATGAGGTCAATCGCAGACATCTCACCGTAGGCAATCATGGTCCCGAATCCGTCGCGGTCCAGGCAGATCACCAGGAAAGCGACCAGGGCGGACAGGTCCAGGAATGCGACCAGCAGGGCTATCCAGCGTGCGAACCGGGCGAACCCGGATTGCGCAGCACGATCTCCTCGGCTGAAGATGCGAGCGAGGGCGCTGAACAACCCCGCAAGCAAGGCCGACAGGAAAATCAACGAGCATAAGAGAACCAGACCATAATGCAGCATGGGATTTTGATGCCACGCCATTTTGCCCCACGGGGTTGAGGGTTGGTGAGCATCGTAGAGATAGACG
>CAZAQS010000325.1:0-5171 GCA_964486825.1 uncultured Anaerolineaceae bacterium
AAGATGAGCGCAAAGAAGCTGGAGCCGTGGCCAGACTGTCCTGTGCAGGAGGCATTGAAGCAAGTCGAAGAGGCCTGTTATGACCTGAAAAGAACGATACGCGAGGTGAGGAGAAATTTAAGAGAATGCGAAAAATGTGAGGAGGTGGAGGATTGTTGGATCCTGAAGGAAATCCACCAGGTGCTTGACCAGGTCATCGAGGATGTGTTGAAGGAATGGGGGTTGTTATGAACGTCCAGCCAGAATGTGTGCACGAGCCATTCACAATTTGGGAGAAAAAGGGGAAGGAAATACTTGCCCTGGCATACAAGCGGTTATTCGACGACGTGGTCCTATTCGCCCAGTATGGTTCTAGAATCCGGCTGCGGAGTTACCAGGAGGAGGTGGCGCGAGCGGTGGTGGATTCGGTGACCAACCAATTAGGCCTGTCGATCGTGGTCGTTTTCCCCAGGCAATCCGGGAAAAACGAACTGCAGGCGCAGATCGAAACTTTTCTCTTACTGGCGCTTTCCAAGCTGGAAGTAGAGATCGTCAAAGCTTCACCGACATGGAAACCGCAGTCCTTGAACGCCATGCACCGACTGGAGCGGGTGCTCAAGCGCAATTTTATGACACAGCTCAGGTGGAAAAAAGAGCGAGGGTATATCTACCGGATCGGACATGCCAGGGCCTATTTCCTGTCGGCCAGCCCGGAAGCCAGCATTGTGGGGGCGACCGCCTCAGCCTTGTTGGAGATCGACGAGGCGCAGGACGTGCAGATCAGCAAGTACGATAAGGACCTGGCGCCGATGTGCGCTTCGACGAACGCGACCAGGGTATTCTGGGGAACGGCGTGGACATCGCGCACGCTGCTGGCCAGGGAACGGCGGGCGGCGGAAGAAGCCCAACGCCGGGATGGGAAACGGCGGGTTTTCGTGCTGGACGCAAAGGCAGTGGCAGCAGAGGTACCGGCCTATGGCAAGTTTGTGGAGGAACAGATCCACAGATTGGGGGAGGACCATCCCCTGGTTTTAACCCAGTTCTTCTGTAAAGAAATCGACGCCGAGGGAGGATTCTTTCCTGCCCAGCGGCGCGAGCTGATGCAGGGGAGCCACGAGCGAGCATTCAAACCAGTGGAGGGACGGATTTACGCGCTGTTGGTGGACGTGGGGGGAGAGGACGAAGCCAGCACCGACCAGCAAGCGATCAGCGGACAGCAGCTCAGCAACCCCGGGCGCGACGCGACGGCCTGCACGATCGTTGAAGTTGACCTGGTTACCCTGGGAGATGAGGTGCTGCGGGCGCCAACTTACCGGGTGGTCGACAGACGGGGCTGGACGGGGGTGAAGCATGCAAGATTGTACGGGCAGATCAAGGCCCTGGCAGAGCACTGGCAGGCGCAGTACATCGTAATCGATGCGACCGGGGTGGGAGCAGGCCTGGCGAGCTTCCTCGAGAAGGCTTTACCAGGAAGGGTGATCCCTTTCCTGTTCTCGGCCAAGAGCAAGAGCGACCTCGGTTGGAGCTTCCTTGCTGTAGTGGAGAGCGGCAGGTTTAAGGATCACCGGAGGGGGAGGACCGCCGACCGCCGACCGATGACCGACGACGGACGGGGAATGACCGCCGACCGCCGACCGATGACCGGCGACGGAAGACAGATATCTGACGACCAGGTAAAGAGCAAGGAGCAGGCGGAGTTTTGGCGGCAACTGGAGTTTGTGAAATACGAAGCAGGGGAGAATAAGGTGTTGAAGTGGGGGGTCCCGGATGGGACGCGGGATCCGGCGACCGGGGAACTGGTGCACGACGATTGGGTGCTCTCGGCGGCGATGTGTGTGGCGCTGGATGCGCAGGAATGGGGATTGACGGAGAGCGTGATCATCCGGGGAGTGGACCCGCTGGAGGGGATGAGGGAGGCGTTTTGATTGTTGATTTTCGATTTCTGATTGTTGATTACTCATCCTGATCGAGCTGGTTTTCAGACTGGAGCGAGAGGTCTGAGGGGGGTTTGTCGAGACCATGATCCCGGATGAACTCTTGCATGATCAGATCCACGGCTTTGTCGTGCTCTGATCTTCCGGGGCCCACGGTCTGCTGCACCCTGATCAAGTTCCCCAGCCGGGCAGCAATACGGGTGTACATCTCCACGTAATGCATACTCTCGGAGGGAGTAGCGGCTTTCTCGACGAAGCTAAAGACATACTCCATTAACGCTTTTAATTTCTGGATCTCGAGTTCCAGCTGACCGGGTTCACCAGCGGGGGAGAGATTGAGGCCAGGAGAGAGCACCTCTGAGGAGGAAGACAGCAGAGGAGAAGGGCGATCAGAGGAGGGACAGGCGAGCCCGGCCTGGACGAACAAAGAGCAGGGGTAAGGCGAAAGGGAATCCAGATACAGGCGGACCTTGTGCGCGCTGGAGCGACCGAGATACTCCTGGATCTCGGCAACGTCATCGCCGGCCTGGACACGCAGGAAGACGCCGGTGTTCTGGATGACCGAACAGGTAACCAGGGAAGCATCCAGGCCAGCTGCGCGGGCAAAACATTTGGCGAGGTGCTTGAGATGAGTCTTGCTAATAAACCGCGCCTGATTCCAGGCAGAAGCTTCATTCCCCAGAGAATGGAGCATGGGGTCGGCCAAAGGAGCAAAGAGGTAATCGGTGGGTTGGATGGAGGCCAGCCGGCCGGAGGCCTGCAAGTAGGCGAGTATGGCTGCCCAGACGTCGACCGGAAGGGCCAGGCGGCGGACCTGCTCGCCCTGCTGGACAGACAAGCAAGCCGCCCCACCAGCCAGCTGCAGATCGCCCCAACGGATGGCGCGCAGTATTTCAGGTTCGAGACCAGTTTTAAGCAGGGCGAGAAAAATGGCGTAGTCTCGCTTGCTCACAGGCGAACCGATCGATTCAATGGCGTTTAGAAAGGCGTGGAGTTCTGCCAGGGATAAGTAGTAGGAGGGGGCATAGCGAGGGCATTTCTGGCGCGAGATCCACAGGGCAGGGTTATAGGGAGGCGGGCTGGCGCCATCGGGGCCGGCCGGACGCCAGGGGAGATCAACCTGATGCTCATAGCAGTACTGGTAGAACCCGGAGATCGCATGGACACGCTGATTGACGGTGGAGGGGGTATAGCCGCGGGCGTTGAGCGCATCAACCCAGCCGAGTACGTCTTTTTCAGCGATCTCCCAAGGAACCCGGCCATGAAATTGAGAGAAGTCACGCCAGGCGCGCCGGGCTTTGCTACACATGTCTTCGTTGAGGAGAACCCGACGTTCTTCCAGCCACTCGTCGAAGGCAGCGGACCAACGCAGCAGCCGCTCTCCGGCAGTGGCGGCGACATTTTCGGCCTGGTTAGAGAAGATGAATCGGATCAATGGGGGGATGGGCTGGTCTGAAGGCATGGAAGAACTCCCACGGCAGTGAAGTATGCGTTTTTATTGAAGCTTATCCTGAAGCGGAAAAAAAGCAATAGGGAAGGCTTGCATTTTAGAAAGGCGAAGATGGCTTATCCCTGTGCTTCCAACGGACGACGGACGACGGAAGAGTTAGGATGAAGGATTTAGGAGTTAGGACGACCAGGAGACGACGGACGACGGACGACCGCTGACCGCCCGGCTCGAAGGGGAGGGGCACATCCCCGACCAGACGTTGAACCACTGAAGTCACTGATTGAACCGCTGAAGCCGCTGAGAGGACTGAAGACACTGATTTAAGACTCAGTGGTTTCAGTTTGCTCAGCACATTCAGTGGTTCTGTCTCGGGACGATTGATCCGCTGAAGCCGCTGAGGGGAGTGAGGGTCTTGGGGGCTGGAGGCAGAGTTTAAGCTCCTGCCGGCTGGCCACATCCGGCAGGAGCATGGACAAGCCATCAGGCGCCAAGCCTGGCGGCAAGGAGTTATGTTGGTTGGCGGACGACGATGGTCCTGGCGACGATGTCGAAGGCGCGCTGGCGTTTTTCGGTGAAGGGGATGAAGAGCGCGTCCACCGGCCAGATCTCGAAGTAGAAGGGCAGCCGGCGCAAGAAGGCCTCTTTGCAGCCAATTTGAACTGTCAAGAAGAATCCCTGGACCGACCCAGCCATTCTTCCGGGCGGTTACCCGCGCAAATGGGTGAGGCGGAGGAGGCGCTGGGCGGCTAGAATTTGAAGCAGACCGGCGCGCAGTTGGCCAGTGATACTGTTCCTGGCCTGAGGAGGCCAGCAAGCAATTTATAAGGAGGTAGCCGTGGGCAAGTCTTTGTTCAAGGTTATGATCTGGATGACTGTGCAAGTGTACCGGCTGAGCAAGGGCCGGATGGGGGGGCGGATGGGGGGCCGGCCGGTGCTGCTGCTGACCACCACCGGGCGCAAGAGCGGGAGGCCGCGCACTATCCCGATCAGTTATCTGGTGGACGGGAGGGACTACGTGCTGGCAGCTTCGGCCTTCGCCGTGCTGGGGCGGGCGCCGGGCTGGTACCTGAACCTGAAGAGCCAGCCGCGGGCCGAGATCCAGGTGGGGGCCGAGCGGCGGTGGGTGACGGCCAGGGTGGCCGGGGCGGAGGAGCGTACCCGGCTGTGGGCGCGGCTCTTGGAGGCGGCGCCAGAATACGGGCAGTACCAGGAGCGGGCGGCCCGGCCGATCGCGATGGTGATCTTGCAGCCGGTGGAGCCACGCCTGGAGGAACAGCGCGACTGAAGGCGCTGTTGGGGGCTGAAGCCAGGCTGGCAAAAGGCTTCTCCAAGCGCAACCGGCCAGTTATCATACGCTTGGCAGAGGATTTTGCCATCTTCTGTGAAGACCTGGAAAAGCTGCTGGCCGCTCGCACCCTGGTCAAGCAATGGTTGTTCACATAGGACGATCATGGTAAAGAGCGCTGCAAACCGGTCGTTGGCAGCTCAGCCAAAATAGTGGAAATCCTTCCAAAACTGCTCCCAGGGTTGGCGCAAATGACGGCAGAGCAGGATATTGGGGTGATACAGGCTTTCTTCGTTTTGAATGCCATACGGGTTAGCGGTGGCGCCGGCAATGGAGCAGGTTTCGAAGAGCGAGTAAACATAGGATGGCTCCAGGCCCAGGACAATGACGGTCTCGGGCGGAGGGTCACCATACCCCCATAGCCAGAAGGAATCAATTCCACTGATGGCTCGCGGCAGGTTGTATGCAGGGCCGTAGACGTTGATCGCGCCGGCTTCGCCATAGTTGCCTGCCAGGATGCCCA
>CAZAQS010000326.1:0-5166 GCA_964486825.1 uncultured Anaerolineaceae bacterium
CCCCTGGTACAGGCCGTCCTGGTTTTTACGAACGAAAAGGTTAGCCTGCAGAATATAGATGATGCTCCGACTCCTACTCTTCAACCCAAGAAACTTAAGGAGTACATCCGTAAGCAAGTTAAGGCCAGGCCTGTATCTATGGAAAAGATCCGGCAGGTGAAGACATTGCTGGAGAGCCAGGACGGAAAGGCTGAACCTGAATCCACTCAAGAGTAAAGATTCGGAGATTCTTGTTAAATACAAAACAGGCCTATTGGGAAAGTAATAGGCCTGTCTACATATACGACCGGTGGTTGAACGAAGAATTGTGAGACTAAGTTTTTAAGAACTCCTGCAAGGCGTCTTTGCTGATACGAAAGGCATTCCCGATCTTACGGGCTTTCAAATCGCCAGCATTGATCGCTGCCAGGACATCCTCCTCAGATACCCGTAGGAAGCCGGCCGCTTCTGAAGGAGTCATCACATCCGGCATTGAGGGGGTGCCTCCGCCTGGACCACTTTGCCCACCGGCAGCGCCAGCGCCCGCAGCCCCGGTCATCCCTGACAAGGCGCCTCCCAGGACGTTGCCGATGCCCATACCGGCGCCGATCCCGGCTGTCAATCCGGCTCCTCCAGCGGGGTTTTGGGCTGCATCCCGCATGGCGTCTGCGGCCTGTAGCTGGGTGTAGGTTTGCATATCGAGCATGCCCATTGCGCGTAGCTCCTCGGCTGACTTCGTTGAGGGCTTCAAGTTCTCGATATAGAAGGTTTTCAAAGTCAGGCCAAGCGCTTCAAAATCTTCGACAGTTTTTGCCCGTACCCCGGCTCCTAGCTCATCGGTAAGTCCTATTAGCTCTGGCACGCTGGCTTTGGCTGCCGTCTCGCCTAAAAGGTCTTGCAATCGGGAAAGCAGCATAGCTCTCAAGCGGGTTTCGATATCTCCAGTGCGGAAGAAACCCTGCGCGCCCACAACTTGTGTAATGAATTGTTGGGGGTTGGCGACCTGGAAGCTAAACGTACCAAAGCCCTGAAGTAATGCCACGCCCAGGCCCATGCCAGGATTTCGTACGATGATGGGTTGAGGCGTTCCCCACTTGCGGTCAACGAACTCCCTCATCGATACGAAGAATACCTCGGCAGGGAAGGGAGTTCGCTCGTTGAACAAGGTTCGCCCCAATACATTGATCATTAGGGGAATATTCAGGGTAGTTATGGTATGGCGACCCGGCCCAAATACATCCAGTGCATTCCCATCCCGGAAGAAAACTGCAGCCTGGGATTCGCGTACGATGACTTGTGAACCGATCCGAAAGTCACCCGGGCCTGTTTCTGGAAATCGACGCACGATCTCATCGCGCATTTCGTTCGGATATTCGATTACGTCAAATACTCTAGCCATTGTCTTTACTCCTGCTGGTTTTATTCTTTCTCCCGGGAAACGAACTGGCGCCGGGGCAGTTTAGCGTACAAAACTTTGTATCCTGCCTGTTGATCCAAACGGCAGGGGATTGGATTAATATCTCAGGTCCCTAGTACAGCTTCATCCCGCCGGTTGAAGGTTTCGATCGCTTTTCGAGCGACGCTTTCAAGGTGGCGGAAACTTGCTGGAAGGCCATCTGTCCCTACAGAGGCCTGGACATTATCGATGGCACGTTCTACTTCTTCTACCAGGTCCAGCATAGCAGCGTCGTATTCGTATAACATTGCCAGTTCAGCCTCATTGATTTTAGTTGCTTCAAATAAACTGGAATATCCACGGGTAGCTGTACGGATCCGGTCAGCAAATGTGCGCAGCTTGATCGCTGTAGCTTCCAGGTCATCCACATACTGGATCTCGCCGTGCGAAATGAATTCACGTTGCATGGCCGAAACGCGGCTTTCCAGCTCCCTGAAGCGATTGAAGATCGTCTCCCTGATAAGCTTATCAGAGTCACGCCGGGCTTGCCGCTCGATATAACCACCGAAGCCCGGCACCTTGGCCAGGATCTTTTTAAAGGGGTCCATATCCCTGCTGACTTTATCAAAATACTGGTCTTTTTGATCGTTCACGATAGCCTCCTTGTATCTATGGCTAGCTTGGGAGAATTACAAATCACATTATAGTCGCACTTTCCATCGTATGCAACAGTACAGACTAATTGGTGAGCTCAAAAGTCGTCACCATCTCCATCTGAGGGTGTTATAATCTCGACATCCTATACTCAACTTATCAGGGGGGGTTGCAAGGGGTAATTCCCAAAACGCCATTTTTGACCTAAGGAGTTAGCAAATGAATAAACCGGAAGTCCAGGAAATTTTAGATCTGCTTGACGGAAGCGTGCAACTGGCCGATGGAAAGGCTGTTATCACGAATGACGCCCGCTTGAGGGAGAGGGCCTATCGCCTTGCTGAGGTGTCCGCTCTGGAGAGCGGTCCACGCCAGGGAATTGCCAGATATATTACCCGGCTGGCTGCTGAGGCCTCTGGAACCTACCTCGCATCGATCAATGATCTCTATCTCGCTCGCGGTCGTGGTGAAATCCCCTCCAATTTCACCGTCCCAGCTATCAACCTGCGCGCCCTTTCTTTCGATGCTGCCAAATCGGTCTTCCGGGCAGCTAAATCTATGGATGCCGCTGCCATCATTTTCGAAATTGCCCGATCAGAGATGGGGTACACGGACCAACGACCCGCCGAGTATGTTACCAGTGTTCTGGCAGCAGCGATGACAGAAGGCTATACGGGGCCGGTATTTATCCAGGGCGATCACTTCCAGGTGTCTGCCAAACGGTATGCTGCTGACCCTGATTCCGAGCTCCAGGCGGTTCGTGACTTGATCCAAGAGGCCATCGCGGCTGGATTTTATAATATTGACATCGATACCTCCACGCTCGTGGATTTAAGTAAAACCGACATCCAGGAACAGCAAGCCCTCAATACTGGTTTGTCAGCTATGTTTACTGCCTATATTCGGCAGCTCGAACCAGAAGGGATCAATGTTTCTGTAGGTGGTGAGATTGGGGAGGTTGGGGGGCAGAATTCTACGGAAGAAGAGTTACGTGCTTACATGGATGGTTATACCGAAGCGCTAACCGAGATAGGGCCTGACCTGGTCGGCATCAGCAAGATCAGCATCCAGACAGGAACTTCTCATGGAGGCGTCGTCCTGCCGGATGGATCGATCGCTGACGTGAGCGTCGATTTTGGGACTTTATTGCGCTTAAGCCGGGTGGCTCGAGAAGAGTATGGGCTTGCGGGGGCGGTCCAACACGGCGCTTCCACCCTCCCTGAAAGCGCTTTTGGAAAGTTTGTGGAGTCAGAAGCTTGTGAAGTTCACCTGGCTACCAACTTCCAAAATATGATGTATGACCGTCTACCGGCGGACCTCAAACGCGAAATGTACGATTACCTGGACGAGAAGAATGCCGCTGACCGCAAAGCGGGTATGACAGACGAGCAGTTCTACTACAAGACTCGCAAGAATGCCATAGGGCCTTTCAAAAGCGAGCTTTGGGGAATGACCCCCGAGAAGCACACTGAGATCGGGCAGGCCTGGGAAGACCAATTCCGGAAACTTTTCAAGTCTTTGTCCATCGATGGCACCCGCCAATATGTGGAAAAAACCATCAAGCCGGTTTCCGTAAAATTCAGCCAGAGGTTTTACCTGGGTGAAGCGGTAGCTGAAGAAGACGTTTCAGACCTGGCTGATTGATGCCGGTAAGCGATCAAGGGATCGATCCAAACCGGTACCGCCTGATCCCACGCACGCTGATCTTTATTACCCGCGGGCAGATGGTTCTGCTGCTTAAAGGGGCTGCCGGTAAACGTCTCTGGGCAGGTCTGTACAACGGCATTGGTGGTCATATCGAAAAAGGCGAAGATGTGCTTAGCGCAGCTCGTAGAGAGCTAATGGAAGAGGCCGGTTTAATATGTGAGGGCATGTGGTTATGTGGCAGCCTGCTGGTTGATACCGGTCAGGACACAGGTATCGCAATTTTTGTTTTCAAGGGAGAGCTTCAAGCTGGAGAGCCAGTACCTTCAGCCGAAGGAGCGCTCGAGTGGGTGGATTTTTCAACCATGCCTTCTCTTCCCCTGGTTGAAGACCTGTATGCCCTGGTTCCGCGCATCCTGGCTTTGAGCCCCGGTGATCCTCCATTTTCCGCCCGCTCTGCCTATGATCAATCTGAGAGACTGGTGCTGACCTTTAACGAATAAGGGTAGCTAGATCGATCTCATGCTACCCTTGAAATTTTTAATAAATTAATATTGGTTCAATTTTAAGGTAAGAAAATCAACTTCTGAACTCGGTAACACCGTAGCGAAGGAACTTAATTCCGCATTGACCAGCTCAACCCATTCGGATGCGCTCATATCATCCGTGTCGAAGGTGCTATGCGCATCCCTGACGAGCAAAACTTCATACCCTAAATCAACCGCTCTCCGTAGGGTGACATGGATGCACAACTCTGATTGCAATCCTGCCAGCACCAACCGTGTGATATTGCGTGAGCGCAGCTCGTAATCCAAATTTGTATCGGCAAAAGCATCTGGCGTGGATTTTTGTAGTACCATTTCTCCCGCTCGGGGGGCCAGAATCGGGTGGATAGCCCATCCGGGAGTCCCTGGTTCGTCTGGGTACCCTTCGCCCCCATTATGTTGTATGTGAATAATATTTACACCGGCTTGCCGGGCTTTCAGCAGCAACTCCTGGAGGCTCCATAAGAGTCGCTCGGCGTTAAATGCTGCAGTTGAATCTTCAAACATATTCACCTGGGCATCTAGCAACACCAGGGCTGTTTTGGATGGCATTGTAAAACCTTTCTTGTTCTAAAAACCTAGTTCTACCGCTAAAACATCATAATACGTTCCTGCTCCAAAAGAATCGAACAACACATGGTCTCCCGGCTTGAGGGTCGACAACTTCCGAAGGAAAGCGATCATATTCGAGGCTGCGCTGACGTTACCAAAATCGCTCAATACCCAGGGCATGTTTAAATGGATGCCTTCCTTTTGGAGATTTTTTTCCAACAGCTTGTTAATCTTATAGTTGGCGTGATGCACGACAGTTAGTGCGAAGGATTTATCAGGCATACCCAATTCCACCATACGTTTCTGGTAAGCCTGGTAGGCGTCTTGTAATACTTGTACCCCTGTCCGCACGAATAATTTTACCATCCCCATTGGACCTGCCATAACGACTGGCGACTC
>CAZAQS010000327.1:0-5150 GCA_964486825.1 uncultured Anaerolineaceae bacterium
GGTAGTTGATACTACAAGCTAAAACAAAGATGGCAATCTTCAGTTCAAACCCTCGAGCCGTAACAGCATGGATCGATTTAGGCAGCAGCCTTTCGATCAGGCTGCCTGAGTTAGCGCATCGGCCAACGCTTGATTTCCCTTGGTTGTTCTACCTGATAGGCGTTTTCCAGCACTCTCATTATTGCCAGGCGCTATCCCGGCCCAAGATGCCAAATGTTTGGCCGTTGGAAATCGGGTCATGTCAATTCCAATTTCCGAGACGATGATCTCTGCGGTCTCACGGGCTACCCCTGGAATAGTATCCAGTCGCTCTACGGCAGCTTCAAAAGGACGGCAGTACGCCTGGATCTGTTCGCTGAATTTTGATGTGCTGGGCATTGACCAACAACAGTTCAAAACAAGCGTTGTGAAATCTTTTCCAACTGAATGTGAAGCTCTTGTTTTAGAGCTAGAAGGACTTTTCTTCCATCACAAAGCAGGAAGAGCCCGTCCCCCGTGTAGAGCAAAGAGATGAACAAATCTTGAACAACCCCATTGACAGATTCATAAAAATTGAATAGAATACTCTATACTACAGAGTACTCTACAGGAGTTTCATCATGAACATCTCCCCTGACGAAGCCGAAGAATCCCTGGAGGCAATCCAGACCATGATGTACAAAACCCGTCGCTCCATTGCCGGCAGCGGCGCTTACATCTTCTTGATCATTACCGGCTTCATCTATCTGGTCGGATTCCTGGCCACACAGTTCCTGCTCCCTCAAATCGCAACCTATATCTGGATTGGGGCCAGCCTGCTGGGGGTTGCCGTATCCATCCTGCTCGGATCACGCCTGGGCCGGCGCGTGCGCGGCGCGCCTACCAACGCCATGACGAAGCGGGCCATCCTCTTCTGGCTGCTGCTGGTGCTCTACGGCATCGCCGTCATTGCCGTTACCCGCCCGGCGGATGTGAAGCAGGTCACCATGATCGTTATCCTCTTCATCATGATCGGACAGCTCTCCATGGGCCTGCTGCTCTCTTTCTCCTCCTCCTGGTGGGCGCTGCCCATCACCGCCTTAGCCCTGATCGGCTACTTCCTGTTCCTCGACATCTTCTATCTCTGGATGGCTTTCCTTGTCGGCGGCGGGATGATCTTGCTCGGCCTGTACATCCGCTGGAAGTGGTGAGCCATGGCCGAGCTGAATGAGATCATCCACCAAACGGTACGCCTGCGTATCATGGCTGCCCTGGTAACCCTCGAGGATGGCGATGAAGTAGATTTCACCTACCTGCGTGAGCTTTTGCAGGCCACCGATGGCAACCTGGGCGCTCACCTGCGCAAGCTGGAAGAGGCTGGCTTTATCTCCCTCAATAAAACCTTCGTCGAACGTAAGCCGCGCACCTACATTGCCGCCACCGCCGAGGGGCGGCGGGTTTTTCAGGAACACGTGGCAGCGCTCGAATCGATCTTGAAAAGTAAATGAGGTAAGCATGGAAACAATCGTGCAAGTGGAAGGAATAAGGAAAACCTACGGCGCCACCGTCGCCGTGGATGATGTTACCTTCCAGGTCTACCGGGGCGAGATCTTTGGCATGGTCGGCCCGAACGGAGCTGGCAAGACCACCATCATCGAGTGCCTGGAAGGGCTGCGCAAGCCGGACGCCGGGTCGGTAAGCGTTCTGGGCGTTGACCCGCAACAAGCAGGCCAGTCCCTGTGCCTGCGCGCCGGGATGCAACTCCAGCAATCCAACCTCCCGGATCGTATGAAGGTCTGGGAGGCGCTCGACCTGTACACCTCCTTCTACCCGCAGCCCGTCGATTGGCGCGAGCTGCTCGCCCAGTTAGGGCTGCAGGAGAAGCGCAACTCACACTTCTCGAAACTGTCGGGCGGGCAAAAACAGCGCCTGTTCGTCGCCCTGGCGCTGCTACCGGACCCGCAGCTGGTCTTCCTGGACGAACTGACCACCGGCCTCGACCCCCATGCGCGCCATGCCATCTGGGATCTGGTGCGCGACGTGCGCAGGCGCGGCAAGACCCTCATCCTGACAACCCATTACATGGAAGAAGCCGAACGCCTGTGCGACCGGGTCGCCATCCTCGACCACGGTCGCATCGTCGCCCTGGACAGCCCCGAGGCCCTGATCCGCACATTGGGGTCGGAAGAGCGGATCGTCTTCAGCCTGGACACGGCTCTCCCTCCTGGCTTCGAAAAAGCCCTATCCGGTAAAGTGCGGATCGATATCCAGGGAGAACGGGTGGTCATCCACAGTAAGAACGGACGCAAGGTTCCGTTGGTGAGCGAGGTGGTTGGCCTGTTGTCGGCGCTGGGCATCACCTTCCGCGACCTGCGCACCCAGCAGCCGGACCTGGAAGATGTTTTCCTGAGCCTGACCGGGCGCGAAATGAGAGAATGAGCTTGAACATGAATACCATGTCTGGCATGAAAGCCATTTTTACAATGAAAATCCTGTTTAAGATGAGCTGGATGGAGGCCAAGCTGTTCCTGCGTGAGCCGATCGGCGTCTTTTTTACCCTGGCGTTCCCCTTGATCATGCTGTTCATTTTCGGCACCATTTACAGCAGTGTACCTGCGGAACAGGGGTCCGGCGTTCCGGAAGGGATGGGCAGTTTAATCCCAGCCTTTATGTCCATGGTAATTGGGATCACAGGGCTGATGGCTGTCACCGTCACGATGGCAACCTATCGCGATAACGGCATCCTCCGCCGCCTGCGGACCACACCGGTCAGTCCTCTGGTTGTTTTGACAGCCCAGGTCGCTGTGGTTTTCACCATGACCGCCCTGGGAGCTCTCTTACTCGTCGCCGCCGGGAAGCTGGTCTACCATGTGCGTTTCGAGGGGCACCCCATCAGCATGGCGAGCGGCTTTGTCCTGAGCAGTCTGAGTTTCTTCGGTATCGGATTTATCCTGGCGGGCACTATGCCCACAGCACGTACTGCCCAGATTGTCGCCATGGTGTTGTTGTACCCGATGTTGATCCTCTCTGGAGCTGCCTGGCCACGCGAGCTGATGCCCGCAGCCGTCCAAAAAGTCGCAGCGTTCTTACCGCTGACCTATGTGGTCAACCTGCTGGGCGGCCTGTGGGCCGGATCGCCCTGGAGGAATCACCTCCTGGATATCGGCGTGTTGGCTGCAATGCTCCTGCTGGGGATGATCGTCTCAGCCAGGACCTTCCGCTGGGAATGATAGCGAGGATCCGCGTTTCTCAACCGCCCTCACTTCTACCGTCCCCTCCCATGGCCCAACCCAGACCCTGGCTAACCAAGACGTCCAAGGCCACAAAGGACATCCCGCTTACCCGAGACCAGATTGGGTTTAACAGGAGCAGCGTGATCGGCGAGGAAAAGAAGGCGCCCAGCGTTGCGATCACAACCAGCAGGTCGAACTCTGCAGAGCGGAGGATCGCCCGCCACGCCAGTTGGTATCTTGCAATGGCCCGCAGCGCCAGGAACCCGGCGAAGATCGCCAGGTAGAAGAAAGTGATCTCCATCTAAGCCTTCATGCTAATAGCCTGTTCTTGGGTCAAGGCGCCATCCGCCACGGCTCGCTCAAGTCCAACCTGGAAAGCTCTCTCCAATGTAGCAGACAGCTCATCCAGACTGACGCCCTGTTCCTCAGCAACCTGCACCAGAGTTTTGTTGCTGGATAACTCTGTATTGAGATCATCGAGGGACAGGCCGAGCGTATTTGCCAGGCTGTCCCACACCAGGGTATGCATCCCGCCGGTTTCGGTCATCCACTGGTGCATATCTTCCATCCAACCGGCTCCGATCCCGCCCTGTCCGTAACCGCCCATCATCCCGCCAGATAGGGCTTGTTGTCCAGGGAATCGCCTCCGGAACTGAGATTGAATCCGTAAGGGCAACCCATGCCGAGTTCATGAGCATCGGGTTTAAGGGA
This sequence comes from uncultured Anaerolineaceae bacterium, assembly GCA_964486825.1. GTDB lineage: Bacteria > Chloroflexota > Anaerolineae > Anaerolineales > UBA4823 > CAZAQS01. Next base: position 3,903 of record CAZAQS010000327.1, read on the forward strand.
CACGAGAGCCGGTCGAGCCGACGCCGACGGAGGCGCAATGCCGCTAGCAGATGAAAGTCTGCTCATGGTACGGCCTAACCGGTGAAATTGAGGTCGAGAACGAACTCTGGCATCTCGGCATGGTGGGAAATGTTGTTCTCAAAAACCCCCGGGTAGTCAACCTGGTCCTGCGCTGGGGCCTGCCTCGCGATGGTCGGTTGCGCCTGAGTTACCTGCACGAGTTCGGACACTTTCCAACCCTGCCGTTCGCGCTGCTACATCTACTTCTGCTACTGGGGAGTGCATCGGGGAGCCGGCGTTCGCACTTTGGTTGGCTCACTGGCTGGCCGCACTTTTCCTGGCCCACGAGGCTGTGTGGGAGTTGGCTGCAGAAGCGTATGTAATCATGCATGACGGCACTACCTATTTTGCATCCTATCGAAAGACGCCGGACCCGCTCCTGCCCGCTTTTTGGGCAGGTATGAGCTCCCTGGGAACCGGTTTGACATGGCGGCTTCTGCGCAATCGTTCCCGATTGTGTCCAGGCCTTTGTATATACCTTTTTTGAGAATGTTTATAAACGTAACACTTATACAGAGTAAGTTGAAATGCGCTCCGCAGTTTCTTAAAACACGGTTCGCGAGACCCTAGCAAACCTCACCTGGGTAGTTGCGCCGGTCGCGTCAAGTGCGGCTTCCATTCAGCAGGATCATCCAGAACCTTTTTCTGTCTCCGGTCTTAGAGGAGGAGGGCCGCCAGTAGGCGGCCCTTATTTATGCGGCGAATATTTTGGTATGCTTGCAATCGTGCCTGACTCTTAGCGGTTTACACTTGCTGATTAGGAGTTCTCCCGATCGATGGTGGACATGACCCGCATATATGTTTAGCGCCTTGAGACGCGCTATCAGCAGATACCTGACGGAAGCCAGCCATCGTAGACATGCACCTGTCCATCTTCCCTGCCGCCATTGCCTTGAACCTTTCGATAAGTTCTTTTTCTTTCTCACGCGTGTTTATCCCAAAGGGGATGTACAAAGGGCAAAATCCTGTGATGCCAGTGATCAATGCCAGTCCTCCGAGGCCGGCAATCGCCAGACCAGGTATATTACCCTGCAACACACCGAGCAAGATGAGGCCAACCGGCACGAGCACAAGCCCTAGCGCCACGCGTACGATGCGGTCGATTATGCCTACATTTCGTTTGAACATGGTCCTTTCTCCTTGTATAAATAAGTTGTGATCCAGCCGATAGCTGGTTTACAATCTCCC
>CAZAQS010000328.1:0-5123 GCA_964486825.1 uncultured Anaerolineaceae bacterium
CTGGCTAATCACCTGGATCTAAGAGCCATTCTGACAGAAAACCTGGTTTGGGGGTTTCTAACTGGGATGCTGGTCAGTATCTTTCTCGTTATCAACGTCAAATCCCAACCTGCCTCCCGCCAATCCGAGGGCGCAAAGCTTGCTTTCGATATTACCTGGCCAGGTTTTATTTACGGCCTGGCGGATGCCCTGTTTCTTAATGTGATGCCGGTCGTGGCAGTTTTCCTTGCAACCGCCCAACTTCCATGGACGGGGAGCCTCCTAGGAAAGGTTATCGTTGCAATCTTAGCTCTGTTAGCATCCCTCCTGGTTACCCTCACCTATCACCTGGGGTATCCGGAATTCCGCAACAAGCGCGTCCTTATGGTCTTGGTTGGAAACAGCCTCATTACCCTGGCCTATCTTGTGAGTGGTAATCCTTTTGGAAGCCTTATCAGCCACTCCGTCATGCACATGGCAGCGGTATTGCAGGGGCCGGAAACGACCATCCAGCTGCCGCCACATCACCAGCCATATTTCGAATTAGGCTAAGGGCGGTATGATAAGAAACACCAGGTATGCTTCACGTTTTGACCGATCCCTATTTTAACTGTGGCGCCACCTGTTCTGCAAAGATCTGCATCTGATCTGTTAATTCGTCCACCGTATCGGCACAGAAGTACGTGCCGCACAAGTGCTTGACGCCTGCTTCGGCGAACTTTTTCGCCTTTTCGACCACTTCATCCGCTGTCCCAATCAAGTTGGTTTCCTCGTGCTTCGTGCCAACCTGGCCTTTCAAAGTGGAGGCGGTAAGCGAAAGGATATGTTTGTACATCTGGCTGCGGTGGAAGCGCTCTACCGCCTGTTCGTGGGTCGGACCAATATAGGTGATCAGCTGCATTGCAACATCCACCTCGTCAAAACTACGACCTTGTTGATCCAATAGCTCTTTGAAATCGGCTATCCCCTCTCGGGCATGCTCCACGGGCATTCCAGCCGGCAGCCAACCATGACCGTACCTGGCAGCCCGCCGGTAAGCATTGGGATTGTTGCCACCCACGTACAGAGGTAGTGGATCCTGTTTGGGCTTGGGGAACATTTCCACGTCTTCATAATGGTAGTATTTTCCTTGGAAGCTGGCTGATCGCTCCTCGAACAGCAGTTTAAGGGCCTGGATGCTCTCCTCCACGAGTTCGCCCCGGTGAGCTTCCCAATCCGGGTTGAGCGCTTCGAATTCCTCACGATATGCCCCTACCCCAAAACCTAGCAGAAAGCGCCCATTACTAAAATGGTCCAGGGTAGCCACCTGCTTCGCCACCACGACAATATCACGCCGCATGGGAGTGATCAGCATGCCCGTACCAAATCGCAAAGTGGTCGTTTCTGCAGCCAGGTAGGCATAGGTAATCAAGGGCTCCCAAAAGTTGGGCGGTTGGGGGAACTCTTCTCGTACATAGCGCTGGGTCGTCATATGGTCGTTGCCCCATACTGAATGATAGCCAAGGGATTCGGCCAGTTTGGCGATTTTTACAATGTCTTCTGTGCCAGCAAAGGGCACAGGGTACATCATCCCCTCCATACAGGTAGGTAATCCAACACTGACAATCATCCTCGAACCTCCTTGTACTTCTGAAATTAACAATTGAATCCTGCCTCAAAAAATCGAACGGGGGTCAACCGGCGCTCCTTGCGTAAATGACCGCAGAGCTGCCTCTACAACCGTAAGAGCCGCAATTCCTTCATCCGCTCCTGTTTCGGGTTTCGTTTCGCCGCGCATACAGCGGGCAAACTCATCGATTTGGTCAGCCAGGCAGTCCTGCGGCTCGACACGCACAGCTTCACGGCCTGAAGCGCTTTGAACGGAGAGTTGGGTACGCTCATCTACCTGGCGTGCGTCCGGCCAAACCTGCATATCAACGGTGCATTCCAGGTTAGCAACATCTCCATAAAAGCGCAGCTCGTAAACTTTGGGGGAAACGTAAGTAGACAGCACGACCACCTGGGCGCCATTGGAAAAAGTGAGCTGTGCAAAGGCGACATCGTCGATATCAACCGGGGCAGAGGTGTGAGCGAAAAACCCCCGCACACTGCTAATTTCGCCCAATAAATATCGCAAGGTATCAATATGATGGATACCCAGCTGCATCAGGGCGCCGCCACGGTTGGTTTGGCGATTACCGCGCCAGTTATCCGGAGAAATGACACCCGGTAATGTAAAAGCAGCGCTGCCGGCAACGACCTTCCCGAGCCGCCCCGACTCAATCACACTTTTCATGGCCTTACTCGATCCCAACCGGCGCATCTCGAGGTTTACCATTAAAACCACACCGGCTTTTACACACTCTGCCTTCATTTGAAGGGCTTCTTGGAGGGTAAGCGCCATGGGTTTTTCAACAAAGACATGCAGACCCCGCGCCGCGCAGGCATAGGTGATCTCGGGATGTACATGGGCCGGAGCGGTGATGAGTACCCCTTCGACCCCTTTTGTCTCTAATGCTTCTTCAAGCGTAGAAGTGCTACGGCAGCCAAATTCTGCCGCGAATGTATCGCGGTGGTCAGGGGTGCGGGCATAGCAGGATATTAGATTAAGTATGTTGGAGCGCTGAACTACCGCTGCGAGCTGCCTGCTCCACCTGGTCCCAACACCAATTATCGCTACTCCAGGCGATTGATCCATATGTGTACTCCTGTTAAACCAGGCCCGAACGGCGCATTTCTACCTGGAGTGATTCCCAGGTTCCGTCGATCTGAGGAATTGGGTTGCTTCCAACGCTCTGGTCTTTAAAACCGCTGGAAGTGTTGATACAAACTACCGCACCTTCATCCAGGTCTAATTCTGCAAGATGGTTGGCTCCAGCAACAGCAATGGCTGCGGAGAGTTCAGACCACATCCCGGCTCGCCGCATCTGGTCTTGAGCGGCGTACATCTCAGCCTCGGTAATGGCGAGAGCGGCGCCGTTTGAGCCTTTGACCGCCACCACCCCGCGGTAGCTGTTGACCGGGACCGCTATAGAATAAGCATCGGATGGTTCCACCTGCACGTAGGCAACCGGTTGGTCTAATTCCAGGGCGCGTTTGAGAGGAGCGCCAGCGGCTGGTTCGCAGGCGATTAGCCGGGGAAGGGTGTCGATCAAGCCATATTGTTTTAGTTCGGTAAAACCTTTATAGACACCGAAAAGGAGCTCGGCGAACCCCACCGGTATAAAAACTGCTGCAGGAGCTCGTCGATCTAACTGCAGATAAAGCTCGTAAGAGATGGTTTTATAGTTTTCAGCACCGAAGGGGTGGTTAGTGGGCGGTATGGTCTGGTTGCTGGCTGGATGGTAGTTGAACTCATCAACCAGGCGCCGCATCAGCTCCCAACGCGTCTCTACATCCGGGACCGCCACAACCAGCTGCCCGTAGGCTTGCATAAAACTGGCAACCGTCGCAGGACGGGGAGTGGATAAGATGACCGCCGGGAGCCCGGCCCGGGCCGAATAGGCAGCAGACGAGGCCCCATGGTTGCCGGAAGAAGCTGCCACCACTCCGGGAGCGCCAGAATTTACCGCCGCGCTTACTACTGCGAGGTTCAGGCGATCTTTATGACTCCAGGTGGGGTTGCGGCTTTCATCCTTGATATAGAACTCAACATCACGACCAGCCTGCTTGAAAGGGAAGGAGATTAGTGGAGTGCCGCCCTCAGCCATGCTCAAGTTTTCTACCAAAGGCGGCAATAAGGGAGCATATCGAATGAGCCCCGGCAGCGGTGTGATAGAAAGCCAATCCAATGCGGGAGGGTAGTTATATACCAGCTCAAGTGGAGATTTGAAATCCGGTCCAGCACATTCTGGGCAGCCCTCGACAATAGGGGGGTAAAGGGGATAGGTCTTCTCGCAGTAAAGACAGCGCTGGGATTTTGCTGTAGAAGGTGTGGTCAGGTTTGACAATTCTTCTCCTAATCTATTGAGTAAGGCTGTAATGAAACAATTCCAGCTCAGGTGGTATATTTCTCCACTTCCAAATACCTGTCCCGGCTGTCGGGTAAAATCGTCACAACCCGTTTGCCCGGCCCTAATTCTTCAGCAATCCGCAGGCTTGCCAGGACATTCGCCCCAGACGACATACCGCAGAATATTCCTTCTCTTTCAGCCAGCTCATGCGCCTGTTGGATTGCTTCTTCATTTGTGATGGACATTACCCGCTCAACCAGGCCGCTTTCCCAAATGTCTACGATGATCCCGTCAGAAATTCCAGGGATAACCGGGTAATCTTCACGAGAACCCATCATGGGTGAACCTGCAGGTTCGACACCTACGATTAATACATTGGGATTGTGAGCTTTCAAAGCCTGTGCAACGCCCAAAATTGTACCTCCGGTTCCAACAGAGGTAACAAAAGCATCCAGGTTTCCGCCAGTTTGCTCCAAAATCTCCTGGGCTGTCCAATCTCGATGGGCAGCTGTGTTGAATGGGTTAGAGAACTGGCGCGCCCACCAGAGATCATCTTGAGATTTTTCCAAATCAAGGCAAATCTGGCGTCCTGCCAGTTCTATCCGTCCTCCGTGAACGCTCGCCTCAGAGGAGCGAGCCGCAGGATCCGCCTGTGTGCTGGCTTGTTTTTGGCTCAGCGCTTCCGCATCCACCGTTTCCAGGCCTGCCCCATAGGCTTGCATGATGGCCATTCGAGAACGATTGGCAACTTTCGTGGGAGCATAGGCAACAAACTCATAGCCTTTGATTGCTGCCACAAAGGCAAGCGCGGTTCCGGTATTGCCGGTGGTTGCTTCGATGATCTTTTTTCCTTCTTTCAAAAAACCTTCCTGCTCGGCATTCTCGATCATCAACTTGGCGATGCGATCTTTAATACTGCCAGACGGGTTGAGGAATTCAGGTTTGACAAGGATCTCGGCGCCGTTTCCCTTACCTATGCGGTTCAATCGAACCAGCGGAATATCCCCGATTAAATCCAACATGCTGTCTACAATTTTTTGATCACGCCTCATAAGGGTTAGCTCCTGCTTGGATGATAAATTTGATTGGTTTGCATTCTTGGCGCTAGACTATCCCACCATTTCTTGAACCATCGGCTTGACAGTACGAGCAAACTCGCGTACTGTCTCGCTAGTGTCGCCTCCCGCAATTGGGTGAGGTAGAAAGGTAATA
>CAZAQS010000329.1:0-5030 GCA_964486825.1 uncultured Anaerolineaceae bacterium
GCGCGTTCAGTCTCGCCTCGCACTTGCGCCAGTCGTACTCGCTCGTCCAGTAGCGAGCGAGCTCCTGCAGCGTCGCCAGCTGCACGCCCTGTGATCGATCGGCGACCAGCTCCTTGGTGGGCCAGCGCGTCGCCGCGATGCGCCGGCGGAGGTCGACGAGTGCCTCTTCCGGAACGTTGACGCGAAAGGAGCGGGCTGCGGTGTCTACTTGGGATGTTTGTTGGGTCATTGTGGATTCCTTTTTTTTAAAAATACTGTCTAGAGCCGTCTGCCCAGGCACCGTGAACCAGAACGATGATCGGGGATTACTCCAGGCTTGAGCGGCAGCCGGTATCCCAGCGAGAGATAGCCCAAGTAATCGTAGAATATCCCGCCAGGGTGTCTGAATGTTCGACAGGATGCGTTTCATACCTTACTCCTTCTGATAATGAACAGTTGCTATAACCGATTGAAATCGCCATCCATATCGTCTAAATAGGAGTATAATTGTCAAATTTCCTTATGTCACTGGACATCGGGTAGCACTTTACTTCCCATCACTTTACATTTCTGCCTTCTATTTGGTCATTTGGAAAGGCGGCGATAATGAGAGGATCCTCCTATCATAAACGTGACTACGCTTTTGGGCAGACCATGCTGACCCTGCGGACCCAGATTGGGCTGACGCAAGCCGAATTGGCCAAAGCCCTGGCCGTCTCCCGGAAAGCGGTTGGCAATTGGGAAAGTGGCATATGTTATCCCAATGCTGAACACCTCAAACAGTTTATTGCTCTCGCCATCCAGCATCGAGCCTTTCCGGCCGGGTGCACGGTAGAGGAGGTGCACGCCATCTGGCAGAGTGCTCACCAAAAGGTGCTTTTCGATGAAATCTGGCTTGCCACACTCTTATCCCAATCGGAAGCATCCCCGTCCTTGCAACCGATCCTTGAGACCACCGCTGAGGTTGCCCCTGCTCATCGGGTGTATTGGAACGACGCGCCGGCAGTTCCCGCCTTCTACGGCCGGGAGTGGGAAATGGGCTTGTTGACTGGTTGGTTGGTCGCAGAGCGGTGCCGTGTGGTCTGTGTGCAGGGATTAGGGGGCATTGGCAAATCGGCGTTGGCCATCAGCTTAATGCACCGGTTAGCGGACCACTTCGAGGTGGTGATCTGGCGGTCCTTGCGCGATCTTCCCACGTGTGAGGACCTGCTGAAAGATCTTCTCCAGGTGCTTCTCCCCCGGTCGCTCAGTGGAGAGCCAACCACCCTGGAACGACGCCAGGACACCTTACTGGAACAAATGCGCAAAACCCGTATCCTGCTGGTGCTGGATAACTTAGAAGCGGTGCTGGAGGAAGGAGAAGGCGCGGGGAGGATGCATCCCGGATATGAAGACTTTGGACGCTTCCTGCGGCTCGCCGCTGAGACAGAACACCAGGGCTGTGTGTTGCTCACCAGCAGGGAGAAGCCGGCTGTTCTTGTCCCAATGGAAGGAAGCCAGGCTCCGGTTCGGGTGTTGCGCCTTGCCCCCCTGGATGCCGCTAGCTGCGAGGAGTTGTTAGCAGAAAAGGGTGTAAAAGGCAGCCCACCCGATCGGGCGCGGCTGATCGAGATCTATACCGGTAATCCCCTGGCCTTGAAAATCGTGGCACAGACGATTGTTGATCTCCTTGGAGGTGAGATAGCCTTGTTCCTGGAGCAGGGCGAGGTGATCTTTGGCGGTGTCCGCGACCTGCTGGAAGAGCAGTTCGTCCGGCTCTCCAGTCTGGAGCAAAGTATACTGTTGTGGTTGGCGATCCTGCGCGAGCCCGCCACCCTCGACGAACTGCTGGAGGTGCTGGTCGCGCCCGTCACGCGCGCCCGATTATTGGAAGCGCTGGATGGCCTCTATCGTCACTCGCTAATTGAGCAGGGCCAGAGACAAGGAAGCTTTACCCTTCAATCGGTGGTCCTGGAGTATCTGACGGCATGGCTCATTATGCGGGTAACTGCAGAAATCCAGGAAGGAGATCTCGATCACCTGATCGAGCAGAGCCTCGAGCTGGCCCAAGTGCGGGAAGATGTCCGGCAGACCCAGGAGCATTTGATCGTTGTCCCGATTTTGACTCGCCTGCGAAGCGCCCTCCCCCAGTCAACCTCGCTAGAGGAGCATCTGCTAAGGCTGCTACGCGGACTGGCCTCCTGGGGGATTGATAAGCAAGGGTATGGACCGGCGAATCTGGTCGCATTACTGCGCATTTATCAAGGGCACCTGCGCGGCCTGGACATGTCGGACCTCGCGCTGCGTGGGGCCTATCTACAAGGTGTTGAGATGCAAGATGCGATTTTATCCAATGCCTTCCTCCAGGACAATATTTTTACCGAGAACTTCGACCTTATCCGGGCTGTGACGATTAGTAGTAACGGGCAGTACTGGGCGGCAAGTATCGGCCGAGGGGAAATACGAGTGTGGGAAGTGGTCGATGAGCACCTCCATTTGATGTGGCAAACCTATGCAGAGATGTTCCAGGCACTGGCGTTCAGCCCGGATTGCTGCAGGCTGGCAATCGGTAGCTTAGACGGCATGATCCAATTGCGGGACGTGCCCAGCGGCGCCCTGCTGTGGTCAGACTGGCACGCCAACAATGTCAACAGGCTGACCTTTTCTCCAGACGGCAAAGTCCTCGCCAGTGCGGGTAATGATTCAACCGTTCGATTGTGGGACACGCATCGTGGAACGCTGCTGCAGGCGCTTTCGCATCCTGACCCGGTGTTTGCGGTTACCTGGAGCCCCGATGGGCGTTGGCTGGCGAGCGGGGAATCCGGGGGTGCTGTCCGCTTGTGGGAGGTACAGGGGCCAAACCCGGCTGCCTGCGTCCAAAGGTTCTTAGGACATACAAACTGGGTCCGGTCACTTAGCTTTTCCCCAGACAGCCAGTTACTGGCCAGCGGGAGTTACGATGGCAAAGTGATCCTCTGGGATATCGTCAATGGAGCCGTACATCAAATGTTGGCAGGCCACACGGATCGGATTCAAAGCATAGCCTGGAGCCCCGATGGACAACTGATTGCCAGCAGTGGCCTAGACCAGGTAATCCGGCTTTGGGAGGTTGGACAGGATAATCCTCGGGCAGTTCTTCAGGGACATACAGCCCCGATAAACAGTTTGGCCTTTACGCCCGATAGTAGTAGCTTACTGAGCGGCAGTGATGATGGGTCGCTGCGGGTATGGGGTGTCTCGCATGGGCAGCTGGTTCGATTAATCCAGGGCTATATATCCGCACTCTATGACCTTGACTGGAACCCGGATGGCGACCAGATGATCACAGGAGGCGCGAATGCGCAGGTCACAGTTTGGGAGGTGGCAGGGAAGACGCCATCGAAAATATGGCGCAATCCGAATGGGGCCGTATACGGGGTGGGATGGAGCCCGGACGGAAAACTACTTGCTACCAATGGAGGAGGCCGGGTAATCCAACTCTGGGACCCGACCACCGAGACTAAGGATGAGATTCAAGAGCCAAAGACCCTTTTTTTTGGGCTAGCCTGGAGCCCGGATGGGAAATGCCTGGCCAGTGGCACCTATTTGCATGGCATCCTCGTATGGGAAGTGAATACGGGAACCCGCAAATGGATGGGGGATGGATACCCAACTCGCTTCTTGACGGTGGCCTGGAGCCCGGATGGTGTACTCTTGGCTGGCGGTGGTGATGACGGCTACGTTTACGTGTGGGATACCGCAACCGGAAGGCTGATGCAGCAGCTCGCGGGACATCACGGATGGATTAAAAGTGTTGCCTGGAGCCAGGATGGAGCACAACTGGCCTCGGCGGGGAGTGGAAGCAAGGGCGGGGAGGTCTTGATCTGGGATATCCGGCGCGGGGTGTGCGTTCTTAGATTGGATGGGCAGGCGAGGATTGTTCATGCAGTAGCCTGGGGGAAGAACGGGGATATTTTGGTGAGCGGGAGTGGCGATGGGAAGCTGCGCTGGTGGGGTCTTGGCTCCGGGGAGTGCTCTCAGGAGTGTGACGCACACCAGGGTAGGGTTCTGTCCCTGCGGCGCAACCCTGAAGGGACTCAGCTGGCCAGCTGTGGGGATGATGGAGCTGTCCATCTCTGGGACCTGGGCTCGGGGGAGCGTCTGCAAACCCTACGGCAAGATCGGCCATACGAGCGACTTAACATAAGTGGAATCGGCGGTTTGACCGAGGTGAAGAAGGAGGATTTACGTATGTTGGGAGCAATCGAAGAGCCAAACAAAGGTGAATGATCAGAAAGAAGCGGCCCATTATTATGGAGGGCGCGGCTCTTATAGAAGCATGGGTGTCAGCTGATAATGATACTGGGCGGGATTAAACCTTGCACCCTACAGTTTATAAATAATGTTCTGTTACAGGCAGAACATGCTCGCCTTCGAGCAGGACGGCCCAGAGCAACCGTGGTGACAGGTTACCTGATTTTCGACGACGAGAGTTGGCCGAAGCCCAATCTCGGTGCACACCAAGCCCAAAGGCAAAAAGATGGGTGGTCTGGGGTTGCATTTCTCCAACACCGATCAGAAAGTGGTCAGCGGGCATTGCCTGATGCCCGGTCTCTATGTGCTGCTGGGGAGGCGCTGTCCCCTTCAGCCTCACCTGTACCGCCAGGGCTCCGTTTGCCAAGCAGAAGGCGAACCCTTTCAGAGCAAAGTCGATTTGACTGTGGAGGAGATCCACCAGTTTGAGCCAGTGCCAGGGACACAAACCCATGTTCTGATCGACAGCTGGTTTCATTGCAAGCGGGTACACAGAGCCGCTCAGCAACGGGGGTTTGAGGTCAGCGGTGGATTGAAAAGCAATCGGGTCATGCGTTTCATCGCTGAGGACGGCAGCCGAGAATGGCTGCCTCTCTCTGTCTATGCCACTCGCCTCAGGCCAGAAGATTGGCAAGAAGTGGTTTGGCCGTCTGCCGAAGGTGGGCAGAAGCTGTATGCTCACCGGGTACAGACCTGGGTGCGCAAAAATGTCTCCGCGTCGAGCAGGACCACCTGCGGCTGGATGCGCGAGGCAGCGCAGCCTTAAAGTGAACACCGGG
>CAZAQS010000330.1:0-5010 GCA_964486825.1 uncultured Anaerolineaceae bacterium
TGGAAGTGATCTACCTGATCTTCAACGAAGGCTACTCGGCCACGGCCGGGGAAGATTGGGTGCGCCCGGCGCTGTGCGAAGACGCCTTGCGGCTGGGGCGGATCCTGGCCGAGCTGGCGCCAGACGAGCCGGAAATCCACGGGCTGGTGGCCTTGATGGAGATCCAGTCCTCCCGCCTGAGGGTTCGCACCGGGCCAGGCGGAGAACCGGTGCTGCTCCTGGACCAAAACCGGGCCCTTTGGGACCAGCTTCTAATCCGGCGTGGCCTGGCGGCCCTGGCTCGCGCCGAACAACTGGGCGGGTCGCTGGGGCCGTATGCGCTGCAAGCCGCCATCGCCGCCTGCCATGCCCGGGCGCGCACGCCGGAGGAGACCGACTGGACCCGCATCGCCGCCTTATATGACGCCCTGGCGGAGCTGGCGCCTTCGCCCGTGGTCGAGCTGAACCGGGCGGTGGCGGTCGCCATGGCTTATGGCCCGGCGGCCGGGCTGGAGATCGTCGACCGGCTGGCTGGGGAGCCGGCCTTGCAGAGCTACCATCTTCTGCCCAGCGTGCGGGGCGACCTGCTGGCCCGGCTGGGGCGCTTTCCCGAAGCCCAGGCCGAGTTCGAACGAGCCGCCGGGCTGACGCCAAATGCCCGCGAGCGGGCTCTCCTGGTCGAGCGCGCTCTGCGCGTTAATCCGCCTCCAAATTTTCCCCCAGCAGCTCCCGCTTGAGCACGAAGAGTTTTTGCCACGAATAGCCGGTCAGAACCGGCTTAACGAATGGCCGGTCAGAACCAGCTTAGCCGAATGGGCACCAATGGCGGAAGAGTTTTTGCCACGAATAGCCGGTCAGAACCGGCTACACGAATGATCACGAATAGAAAGCAAATGGTCGACGCAGACAAAGTAACCGAACGCCTGACCATCGACCTGCTGCATACGCCCGGGGAACAGGCAAGGTCACGGGGAAAACAGGACACGATCTTGACACTGCATCTTGTACCCCTTACACTTATCTTATGAAATTGAGTGCCTGGCGATGGAGCATATTCTCTATATTGGTTTTGATTAGCGGAGCAGCCTGGATCTGGGTGAGCGCGGCCGCACCCGGTGACACGACGGCCGGGAAAATTCCGGCGCCCCGCCAGGGTTTCCTGGCCCCGGATTTCAGCCTGCTGGATCTGCAGGGTGATAGGATCACCTTATCCGAGCTGCGCGGCCGGCCGGTCCTCATCAACATGTGGGCTACCTGGTGCCCCCCGTGTAAGGCCGAGATGCCCGATATGCAGGCTGCCTACGAGAGCTACCGGGAGCAGGGCTTCCTGATCCTGGCGATCAACGCCACTTTCCAGGACAGCGCGGCTGCCGCCGCCTCCTTCGTCGAAGAATACGGTCTCACCTTTCCGATCTTGATGGATACCACTGGTGATGTATCCCGCCAGTACCAGATGCGAGCACTACCGACCTCCTTCTTCGTCGGCCGGGATGGCGTCATCCAGGAAGTGGTGGTGGGTGGGCCAATGTCCCCGGCCCTCTTACAGGTGAGGGTGGAGCAATTACTGGAAGAGGCGCCCTGATGCTGCCCATACTGCAAATCGGACCTTTAGCGTTGCAAACTCCTGGCCTGATCCTGCTGCTCGGGGTCTGGACAGGTCTTTGGCTTTCTGAGCGCCATGCACATCGCCATAACCTGGAGGCTTCCAATTTATATAACCTGGTACTGGTGGGGATCCTGTTCGGCGTGATCGGCGGTCGCCTGTTTTTCATCATCAGGTACCCGGAGGCCTTCATCGCCAACCCCGCCAGCATGCTCTCCATCAACCTGAGCCTGTTCGACCTGCCGGGCGCCGTGCTCAGCGGCCTGTTGGCGGCCCTGGTCTATGGTGGGCGCAAGAAGCTACCTTTCTGGCAGACCCTGGACGCGCTGACCCCGGGGTTGGCAGTCTTTGCCATCGCAGTGGCCCTGGCAAACCTGGCCTCCGGCAACGGATTTGGCGCGCCAACCCAGGCGCCCTGGGCCATCGAGCTGTGGGGCGCTCACCGCCACCCCTCCCAGGTCTACGAAAGCCTGGCGGCCGGGTCGATCCTGGGCTACCTGCTGATCGTCCAGCGCTCAAAGCGGGCCAGGACCCCGGGCTACGATTTCCTGGTCTTTATCGCCCTCAGCGCCGGCTCGCGCCTGTTCCTGGATGCGTTCCGAGGGGACAGCCAGCTCCTGGCAAACGGATTTCGGGCCTCGCAGGTGATCGCCTGGCTGGTCCTGGCAGCCAGCCTATGGCTGATCCCCCGCCGCGCCCGGGCCGCATCTGCTCCTGCTAAGGATAAGTTGCAGGCCGATCTGCCAGAAGCAGGCTGAACTTACCCCCAGCAAGACTTTCTCGCCCGGTCAATGACAGGAGATAGCGCATGAGCCTGGAAGGGAAAAACATCCTCATCACCGGTGCGGCCCGGCGCATTGGGCGAGCGCTGGCGCTGGCAGTTGCGGGCGCAGGCGGAAGGGTGATCCTGCATTACGGCAGCTCGGCGCTCGAAGCCGAGAGCACGCGGGCAGATATCCAGGCGGCGGGAGGCGCGGCCCACCTACTTCAGGCTGACTTCGGCGAGCCGGCCCGCCTTCCCGGTCTTATCGAGCAGGCGCTATCGTTCGGGCCGCTCTACGCCCTGGTCAACAACGCTTCCATCTTCGAGCCACTTTCATTGAAAGAAACCTCGCTAGAGGACTGGGAGCGGCATATGGCCATCAACCTGACCGCGCCATTCCTGTTGAGCCAGGCGTTTGCCGCCTCTCACCCCAAGGGCGAGGGGGGGCGGATCGTGAACCTGCTGGACTGGCGCGCCTTACGTCCCGGCGCCGACCATTTCCCCTACACCATCAGCAAGGCCGGCCTGGCGGCCCTGACCCGCTCGCTGGCAGTCGCCCTGGCCCCCGACATCACCGTCAACGGGCTGGCCTTAGGGGCCATCCTGCCTCCCAGCACGGGCGCAGATACCAGCCGGATCATCGATGCGGTGCCCGCCGGGCGCTGGGCGAAGCTCGAAGAGGTGACCCAGGCGCTGCTCTTCCTGTTGAGCGGGCCGGCCTACATGACCGGCGAGATCATCCATATCGACGGGGGCCGTCACCTGGTTTGATTTCAGGAGAAAACTTAATACATCGGAGGAGAGATTGTGGACCAAATTATCATCAAGGACCTGGTAGCGCGGGGCATCATCGGGGTAAATGATTCAGAACGGGAAAAACCCCAAGAAATCCTGATCAATATCATCTTGTTCGCCGACCTGCACAAGGCCGGGGAGAGCGACAGCATCAACGACACCGTCAGCTACCGCACGATCGCCAAGAAGGCCATGGCGCACGCCGAGGCGGCCCAACGCTTCACGGTCGAGGCGCTGGCAGCCGATATCGCCCGGCTGTGCCTGGAGGAGCCACCTGTAATCAAGGTGCGCGTGCGGGTCGAAAAACCGGGGGCGGTACGTTTCGCAAGATCCGTGGGGGTGGAAATTGAACGGTCCCGTGAAGGATGAGCGTGAGAAAGCCGGCCTGAGGGCGGGCAGAGGCCTGGGAAGGCCGTCTGAACGGGCCTATCGAAAGGCGTATATCGGCCTGGGCTCCAATATCGACCCGGCCAACAACCTCTCCCGGGCGCTCGAGATGCTTGCCAGGCACGTGATCATCGATGAGATCGCGCATACCTGGGAGACGCCGGCAGTGGGATCGCGAGGCCCCAATTTCCTGAACACGGCCGCGGCGGTGCGAACACAACTCCCGCCCAGCCTGCTGAAAAGCCTGGTCTTGCGGCGCATCGAGCGCGAGCTGGGGCGTGTGCGCACTACCAACAAAAACGCCCCCCGTACCATCGACCTGGATATCCTGGTCTACGAGGGGCAGGTGCTCGACCCAAAGGTCTGGAGCTACGCTTTTTTGGCGGTTCCGCTGGCCGAGCTGCTGCCGGAGCTGCGCAACCAGGAGACCGGCGAAACGCTCGAACAGGCCGCTGAACGCCTGGCGGGTGTGACGCCTCTGAAATCCCGGCCGGATATCCCAGCCGGCAGGGTCTAAAGGACAGCGGCCCGCCAGCGTGGCGCTGCTGAAGGCCCAGGATACGCCCGGGGTTCGAATGAATCGTCCAGCCTGGACAAAGCCTTAGAACTGGAGCGGTTCTGAGCCGCGCGAGATATTGTCAAGGAACTCCTGGCGGGTGGCCAGGCTGCTGCGGAACGCGCCTTGCATGGCGGAGGTGGTCATGCGGGCGCCGTGTTTTTTAACACCGCGCATCATGGAGCACAGGTGCAGGGCCTCCACCACGACGGCTACCCCATGCGGCTCGAGCAACCCGTTGATAAAGTCGGCGATCTGGCGGGTGAGCCGCTCCTGGACCTGCAACCGGCGGGTGTACATATCCACGATGCGGGGGATTTTGGACAGCCCGATCACGCGCCCCTTGGGGAGATAGGCCACGTGGGCGCGCCCCATGAAGGGCAGCAGGTGGTGCTCGCACAGGCTGTAGAACTCGATATCGCGAACGACGACCATCTCATCGTAGGTGACTTCGAAACAGGCGTCGTTGATCATGGCGATCGGGTCCACCCGGTAGCCGGCCAGCAGCTCCTCGTACATGCGCGCCACCCGGTCGGGCGTACGCTTGAGGCCCTCGCGGTTGGGGTTCTCCCCAAAGGCCTCCAGCATCTGCTGCACGGCGTCTCGAACGCCATCCTGGTCGATATCCGGTTTTTTCGTGAACCGCTCGGCCAGCTCATCTAAGGTCAGTTTCTGCGTTTTCATCTAATTTCTGATATTCCTACTTTCCTAATCAATTATCCAAACGGACAGGCAAACAAAAAGTGGCGAAGGGTAACCCTCGCCACTCAGGGAGCGTAACCCAATTCTCAATCAGCCGATTTCGGGTTCGATCAAGCCGTAATGGCCATCCCGGCGGCGGTAAAGCACGTTGAATGCGTTTGTATTCACATTATAAAACACGAAGAAGTTTTCGTGGCCTAAAAGGGTCATTTGCTCGATGGCTTC
>CAZAQS010000331.1:0-4998 GCA_964486825.1 uncultured Anaerolineaceae bacterium
CCGGTTGGTTTTCCCAGAATGATCTTCGGCTACAATTCCTGCTGTTCAAAAATACCAATCGAGAGGACCAACGCCATGACGATGATAACAAGGGCTGAGACAGCCGCGCCTGCGTTGGTCGCCATTCCCCCCATTGTCGAACCGCTGCCAGGCATGGATGCAGCTACCCCTGCTGCGCTCTCGCCGAGCGTAATTGCCCAGCTCAATAACCCTCCAGGCAAGAGCGAGCCGTAAAGCGGCAGGTTGCCTGCAAGCATCAGGGCAACCGATAACCCCAGACCGATGCCTCCAGCGGCGATCGTGGATTTTCCTACCGTGCTGCCTAAGAGGCTCAACGCCACAAAGGTCATCACCCAAAGCAGCATCAGCCCGTTCAAGAATAGGAAGGAGCCGAACTCTAGAGATCCGAACAGGATGATGGTGTAGTAGTATGCTCCCAGGGTAGATAGCACAAACATGACGATATACATCAAAACCTGTGCGAAGTACTTGCTGCTGATAAATGCCCAGCGCGGCATAGGCTTGCTCAAAACCATGGGGGCTGTTTTGCGCTCTTTTTCGCCAACCACCAGGCCCATGGCCAGCAGGACCGCCAGGATAAAACCGAACTGAGAGAGGTTCTTGATGTATTGTCCCATCGCATCCCCAGCTGTCGGTTCGGGGATGAGATTCGCGAAGAGCTCAGCTCCCTCGATTGAACTGAGCATTTGAGGGGTGAACTTTGCTATGAGTGGAGACCCCATCCCAAAGATTAAAAAGACCGTCCCCATCACCAGCAGGCGCCTGGTACGCCAGAGATGTAGCAACTCCTTCACCGTGGATGTCCAAAATATACCCAGCTCGCTGCCCAGAACCCCATCCTGGAAGCCCTTCTCTCCCTCCAGAACGACTGGTTTTGGAAGCCTGGATTTGCGGATCAACCATGCAGCCCAGGCCCAGCCTGGGACGAGGGCGGCGGAGAAAGCCAGGATGATCAAGAGCTGGTTCCCTCGATAGGTTTCAGCGCCTAAGACCGCCAGAAAATCAACCAGTGCGTGGTACAGGATAGCCAGGGGAATAAAGAGCCACCTGCCTTTGCCTGCTCCCGGCAGAAATGCCTGCCATACCATGAGCGAGAAAGTGACGTGGGCTGATATGGCAACCAGCCTTTCCAGGAATGGTAAGAAAGCATTGAAAGGGCTACCCGCCAGCGCTTCTAGCTGCATGTTCAGGGCTTCAAGCTGTTGCATCTCCAGGCCGAGGGTAGAAAGATCGACGCCACGTAAGGGTAGGAGAGCGCTCAAGGTTGCAGCCACGATTACGCCAATCATCATGGCCTCAATTCCACCGTGTCCGAGGCCAAGCATCAATGCATCCTGGAGCCTGAGCCAATTTGGCTTAAACCTTTTTATTAATGCAAAAGCGCCGGTGCGGGCAAGCTCCTCGCTTAAACCGGCTGTCAACCCGAGGGTCAATGCCATACGGATCACGGGTAGGTCCGGCGCGGTTTTTCCAGGCAGAAAGCCAATATTCGCCAGCCAATTGTTCAGGGGCAGGTGGACTGCCTGGGAGAGGATGAATGTCAGCGCGCCCAGGCTGAAAAGCAACCAGGGTGTGGGAGTGCGCCTCCGGAGCCAGGCTGCCAATGCCAACGGCACGAGGATCATCAACAGGATTGAAAGCGTGTAGAAAGGAACGGTCATCTACGGTCTCTTACCTCATGCACTTAACTGCAAAAAGATCTCTTCCAGTGATGGGCGCACCCATTGTAAGCGATTTAAGGACAGGCCATGTTCTGCGATCAGGGGGACCAGGGACCTTTTGGCCAGGGAGATATCGTGAACCATGACCCGCACGACAGAACCTTCTACCTTGACATCCGCAACCCATTCACAGCCCCGGAGAGCGGCCTCGAAATAAATGAGACGATCGCCGCCATCCACCTGGCTCAAGTCGATGTCCAACTCGGCTGCATTCACTGCATACTGTTCGAGCAGCTCATGCTTGCCTGACACCAGGACCAGGCATCCCCGGTGCAGAACGGCAACGGTATCACAGACACGTTCGATATCCGATAGGATATGGCTGGAAAGAAATACGGTCACCTTGCCTCGGAGGCCAGCGATCATATCCAGGACTTCGTAGCGCCCGGCAGGGTCCAGGGAACTGGTAGGCTCATCCAGGAGCAATACAGGTGGGTTGCCGATCAAGGCCTGTGCAATTCCCAGGCGCTGGAGCATCCCTCCAGAAAATCCCTGTATACGGCGATGGGCGACCTCTTTCAAGTCCGAAAGGGTGAGCGTTTCTTCGACCTGTACCTTTCGGAGGGAGGCCGGTAAGCCCTGGATGCGAGCAACGTAGCCCAGGTACTCCTGTGCTGTCATCCAATTGTAGAAGGCCGGATCTTGAGGCAGGTAACCGAAACGAGCCCGGGCCAGCCGGCTGGCGCTGGTGGTTTCTAGCCCGGCGACCCAACCCCGACCGGCGGTGGGAATGGCTAAACCGGCCAGCAGGCGCATCAAGGTCGTTTTGCCTGCCCCGTTGCGACCCAGGAACCCGAAGATCGAGCCATAGGGGACCGAAAGATCCAGATCTACCAGGGCTTTAACCTTCCCGTAATGCTTGGATAAACCCTGGCAGAAAATGGCGCTCGTCGATGGACCTGCTGGAGAAGCACCTTTTAAAGATTCGAAGCGGGGCGCCGTCAGATCAGGATGGAGTTGGGCCATCTTTAGGCTTCTTCTTTACCGGCGATGAAGTAGATAATCGGGCCGATAGTAGCTACGAAAATGACAACCAGAACCCAGACCCACTCCGGGCCACGCGTGCTCTTATTGCGGTAGATATCGAGCAATGCGGCAGCCATTAAAATGAGCTGGAGGATGAATAGGGGGATGAGCAAAGGGATATATCGAATCAACTCTTCCATCGCAGGATTCCTTTCACTCCCAGACTGCAATCAACAGAAATATATCACGATTCCAATCTTATGGTAATGTTTTTGTTTATAGCGCCTGGGTTTGAAGCAATTATGGCATTAGATTCATATGGGGCTTGGACGCGGATGATGGGTGATCTTTCCTGTAACTGGTTGTAATCGTTTACAAGGGAAGAGAGGTCGATCAAACGAGATCAAAATCGTATAATAGGTGAAGATGGAGGATGAAGCCGTATTCATTATTATCGCTCACGTGTGCGTTAACTTTTACCCGTTCGTTCCCTGTCCTGTATCCAAGCCCGGTCCATCGCTTGCGCCGCTATATTTATTAATAAGCGGGTAAGGGCAGATTTATCAGTATTGACAGGAAATTTACATTATGCTAACATGTAATCGATTACAGCAGCTAAAGTCATTTACTACATTTTTCATTAAACATTTCATCGACCTGGCTCTTCTAGACTGACCCTGAATTATTTTGTGAGTGCATTCGTCAAATCCTCCATATCTTTGTAAAAGAAGGGTAATGCATGGGTGACGTATTAGTTTTGATGGAAGCCATCGAAAAATCCTTCCCGGGGGTGCATGCGCTGGACCAGGCTCGCTTCGAGTTGCGTGCTGGAGAAGTGCATGCCCTGGTGGGGGAAAACGGGGCTGGGAAATCCACATTGATGAAAGTGCTTACCGGTATCTACCGGAAAGACTCGGGGCAAATATTCTATAAGGGCCAGGAAGCAGACATCCCGAACCCCCGGGCAGCCCAAAGGCTGGGTCTAAGCATGATCCACCAGGAATTAAACCTGATGCCCCACCTGACGGTTGCGCAGAATATTTTCATCGGTCGTGAACCCCGCAGCAACCTGAAATTTGTCCTGGATGAAAAAGGGATCAACGAGAAGACCAAGCAACTGCTCGAAAGGATGCATCTCAAGCTGGACCCGCGGGTCAAGGTCAGCGATCTTTCTGTCGCCAAACAGCAGATGGTAGAGATCGCAAAAGCTCTTTCCTTCGAATCTGATGTGCTGATCATGGATGAACCCACGGCCGCATTAACAGATACAGAAATTGAAGAGCTTTTCAGGATTATCCGCCAGTTGCGAGATCAAGGGGTTGGCATCGTTCATATCTCCCACCGGCTGGAAGAGCTTAAACAAATCTCCGACCGGGTAACGGTGATGCGGGATGGCCGGTATATCGATACGGTGGACACACAAGAAGCTGCGATCCACGATATCATAAGCATGATGGTGGGGCGCTCGATTTACGATATTGCACCTGAGCTGCCAGAGGTCCCCAGCGAGGAAATCGTTCTCGATGTAAAGAACCTCAAGCGGGGCAAAGCCATCCGAAATGTGAGCTTCGATCTTCGCCTGGGAGAGATCCTCGGGTTTGCGGGGTTAATGGGCTCTGGGCGTACAGAAGTTGCCCGGGCGATTTTTGGAGCTGACCCAGTCGATTCTGGAGATGTCTACATCAACGGAAAAAAAGTGAACATCAAGAGCCCCCGGGATGCGGTAGGACACGGGATTGGGTACCTTTCTGAGGACCGGAAACATTTCGGTTTAACCCTGGACCAGGATGTGGGCACAAATATCGTACTGGCTTCTTTCAATAAATTTATGAATTTCCTCGGGCTGGTGAACAGCTCCAAGATCTATGCTACCGCCAGGCAGTATGTCCAGGCTCTCTCGATCAAAACCCCTACATTACAACAAAAAGTGAAATATCTCTCCGGTGGGAACCAGCAGAAGGTGGTCATCGGGAAGTGGCTGACGGCTGATACAAAAGTGCTGATCTTCGACGAACCGACGCGCGGAATTGACGTCGGTGCGAAGAGCGAGATCTATAAGCTGCTCAATGACCTGGCCCAACAAGGTAAAGCCATTATCATGATCTCCTCAGAGCTGCCTGAAATTCTGCGCATGAGCCACAGGGTAGTTGTCATGTGTGAAGGGCGTGTTACCGGCGTTTTGGATATCCGCGAGGCTACCCAGGAAAAGATCATGAAGCTGGCTACCCAGCGCGGCGAAATCATTAAAACGGATGCCCCTCCTCCAACCTTACAGAAAATAGAGGCCGCA
>CAZAQS010000332.1:0-4945 GCA_964486825.1 uncultured Anaerolineaceae bacterium
TCCTGGGCGGCCCGGATAATGGGACTTATGCCGAGTATATTTGTATCTCAGCAGAGAATGTTTTCCCCAAACCCTCGGCGCTGTCATTCGAGCACGCGGCAGCTTTTCCTCTAGCATGCCTGACAGTCTGGCGCGCCCTTATCACCAAGGCACGCGTTCAGCCCGGTGAGTGGGTCTTGATTCATGGGGCTGGAAGTGGAACCGGAGTTTTTGCTATCCAGGTCGCGAAGCAAGCGGGTGCTCGAGTGGCAGTTACCTCACATAGTGACGAGAAATTGAGCCGCGCCCGTGCGCTCGGCGCAAATATTGGCATCAACTACTCTCGGTTTGAATGGGATGTGGAGATTAAACGCTTGATGAATGACAGCGGCATGGATGTTGTCATTGACAGTGTTGGCAAAGCCACCTTTTCCAGGAGTCTTGATGCATTGAATCCCGGCGGCCGGCTTGTAACTTTTGGAACGACAAGCGGGGCGCTCACTGAACTCGATATTCGAAAACTCTACCACAAACAGTTGTCGATTTTTGGTACAACCATGGGCAGCCATCAGGAGTTCGCACACATGCTGCGAGCAGTTGACGCTGGACAAATTCGTCCTGTCATAGGCCGTGTTTTTCCTTTATCTGATGCTGGCCTGGCCCACCAGTATATGGAGCACCAAGAACAGTTTGGAAAAATTGTATTGAGCATCGATTAGCCGCCAGGAACACGACTGTGGAAATAGCTTGAAGACAAAAACGGATGATACGGAATCAATAATAGAGCAGGTCCTGACAGAAGTGGCGGCCTGTGTACGCCAAATCTCAGCCGAAAGCCTGTCCCAGGCTGGGGAGCTCATGGAGATTGCTTCCCGAATCTTCGTGGCCGGCGCCGGGCGGAGCGGCCTGTGTATGCGCGCCTTGGGCATGCGACTTATGCACCTGGGAAAAACCGTTTATGTAGTCGGAGAGACCATCTCTCCCAGCATCGTAGTGGAGAATTTGTTAATAATCGGTTCGGGTTCGGGACGAACGGCCTCCTTGCTGGCGATGGCCGGTCAAGCCCGGCGGCAGGGCGCCAAAATCCTACTGTTCACTACGGATGCGACCTCGCCCCTGGCCGAGCTGGCCCACCATCGAGTGGTTATTCCAGCGCCATCCTTCAAAGTAGACCAGGCCATACGCAGCCAAATGACGGTTCAGCCCTTGGGTGCCTTGTTTGAACAGTCCATGTTAATTATTTGCGACAGTCTCATCCTGGGGTTGATGCAGAGAACAGGCATCAACTCCGAGCAGATGTCAGCACGCCACGCCAATCTGGAATAGAAGTTGCCAGAACTAAAATTATGATGCACCTGCCATCGCCCCTGACCCATAAACGGGGTAAGAGCATTCCAGGTTTCCTAAAGGAGAATGGTACATGGTTGAGATGACTTCGGAAGAGCGAGTGTATCGGGTATTGCAGAGGCAGGAACCGGACCGTGTGCCGCATTTCGAGTGGCTGGTGGATCGTCGGGTGCGAGAGGCCCTCTGCCCGGCTTGCGAGAGTTACGAAGATTTTGCTTTGCAGATGGGACATGATGCGATCATTGTTGACCCGATTTTCAAGAAAGAAAGGGCGGGTAAGAATCGCTGGCGCAATGAGTGGGGTTACATTACCCAGGACACGGATGAAGAACACGGCATCGAGGTCGAATCCCCCATCAAAACCATGTCCGATTTTGAATGTTTCACGCCTCCCGACCCACACGCACCAGGCCGGTTTGCCGCGGTTGAGGCTGCCGTGCAAAATTATAAGGGGTATAAGGCCGTCATCGTTCACCTGAACGATGTCTTTTCGCTCCCGCGTTACCTGATGGGTATGCAAGAATTGCTCATAGCGATGGTAACCGAGCCAGAATTAGTGAAGGCCTTGGTAGAGATGTCAGTGACGTTCAACCTCGAGCTGGCTAAAGAAGTTGCTGCCCGCGGAGCGAAGATTGTCTACACTGGCGACGACTACGCCTACAACAAGGGGCCGCTCATGTCGCCCAAGCACTTTCGTGAGTTCTTTTACCCCGCTCTCTGTCGCGTTATGCAAGGCTACAAAGAACTCGGCCTGCATGTCATCAAGCATACCGACGGCAATCTATGGCCGATTCTTGACATGATTATTGATTCGGGTATCGATTGTCTCGATCCCATCGACCCCCAGGCGGGGATGGATCTGGGCGAAGTTAAGGCCAGCTATGGGCATCGAGTGGCGATTAAGGGAAATGTGGATTGCGCCCAACTCATGACGTTTGGCACGCCCGCTGAGGTCGTTCAGGCCACCAAAGATGCGTTGAGCAAAGGGATGCCCGGCGGTGGTTTTATCCTTTCATCAAGCAATTCAATTCACTCGGCTGTCAAACCGGAAAACTATACCGCCATGTTACAGACTTTACGTGAGTATGGTCGATATTAACAGGACAATTCGTCGGTTGTGAGTCCGGTCTGCGACCGGGCGAATCCGAAAACGCCCGGCAAGCTAATTGGCTCACCGGGCTTTTATTTGCCAGGTAAACTACCTGAGCGTGTACAAAATCATTTTTCTACCTGACAAAAGTACTACAATAATTGGTTTATCAAGAATATTTGTTATACTCGGTATAGACTTGCTTCAACCCGTTTATACAGATTAATGATGAATACCGGGTCGTTCCTGCCAGGCCCCGTTCGTAACTCCTGTTATCCAACTGGTCACCAGGAAAGGAGTTAAATGCATTGGGCGAACCTAGTAATCCCAAACTCATCTACGTGGTCGACGTGAATGACGACGATCGTCTCCTACTGGAGTATGACTGTGAAAATTATGGCATCGATAATTGCTTACGTTTCTTTCCAGGCGTAGACAACCTCATCCAATACTACAATACCTTAGGAGATCGTCATCCACCGGGTATCATTCTCTTAGACGGCTTCATGAAAGAGGAGCCGATAGGAAATGCGATTTCGATCCTCAAAAGCGTCCCTGATTTCCAGGCAGTACCCATTGTCTTAATGATAGGCTCGAAATACGAAAAAGAGTACTTCAAGCCATATAATTTGAATATTTCGGGTTATGTCGTAAAACCCATCAATGTCCGCATATTGGTTCGCTTTTTGAAAATGTGTCAATGAGGGGGAAGAAGGAATTATAAGGCGCAGGTAGAGCCAGCCCTATGACCGGCTCTATTTATCCTGGTTCTAAAGCTCAGAAAAGGCGGGCCAACGAAAGCAATCAGACCACAACGTCTATCAGGGGAGGATAGATGTATACCTGATGCTCTATAACCTGTTCGTGCGAGGAGCACAATTGCTTGCCCGGATTGCGATGGCTGATGCTACGCGCAAGAGGATGTCGTGAAGCTGGCAGGGATGCCTCAAAACGCAGTTAAGGTCTATAACAGGTATTAAGTCGGCCCGCCTGGTCTGAGCTGTAGGAAGGGTTCTAGATGTATTATACTGAAATAATCGGACTTATGAAATAAAAAGTATCCTATTACTTCCGAAAGGCTGATTCGTATAATGATAGGTTACAATCAAGCAATATGACGAAAACTATGCGATTGATATGACATCAGCCGCTTGCATTTTAACTTATTTTAATGGAAAATAGAAGAGTTATGTCGCGGACAAAAAGAGAGGGGCGTATATCGATGAAAATCAAGAAATCATGGAACATTCTGCTTATCGATGATGACCAAGATGAGTTCATCTTGCTTAACGATATGGTTGAGAGCATCCAGGAAAGAACGGTCCACCTCAAGTGGGTGAATTCCAGCTTGCTTGGACTCAAAGAAGTACAAGGGCATCGCTACGACGCGGTCCTGGTGGATTTTAATCTCGGGGGTAAAAAAAATGGCCTAGATTTCATTCAAGAGGTGCGTTCCGGGGATCACAGCCTCCCTTTGATCCTTTACACCGGAAGCGACGATCGCACATTATTCCTTAGAGCATATGCAGATGGGGCCTCCTTCTTCTTGTCCAAGGCTTCTACCAACGCCCAGGTCTTGTGGCAAATCCTGCACTGCCTTATCGAGCCCGACTATGATAGTAATTTGCGAGATCTGGATTTCTCGACCTTTTAAGAACTTCCCCCCTTACACACCCCAACCAAACCAGAAATTCCCTACATTGCAATTGCCCAGGGTTCCACTAGCCTTCGGGCGCTAAAGAAAGGATTCGATCGCCTAGCTGTCTTCTGTGTGATGATCATTGCTTCCCCCTTCCTCATCCCCTTCGTTCGATCTAACAGGATTATCCATTTTTTCATCTTCTTTTGAGGGAGGTTTTTCAAGGTAGATCTTAAATTTGCCCTTTGCCATATCGATGAGCACAGGTTTTACGACAGATGTGATAATGGTTGTGGCGAAAAAACCGGATAAAGTAATCACCCAACTGCTCTGGTAAGAGATTGGGATAAGCGGGGTAAAGATGCTGCGCAACAAATAGAATGGAGGTCTTATATAAGCGAATGCGATATCCCTACCCAACGACCGGTTCTCCAACCTCACTGTCTCGGTATCCAGGTAACGAGATGACTCCGCTTTGAGTACATCCCGAGGGAAATCGCGCAATTCGACAGTTATTGTAGATCTTAATTTGGAATCGAAAAATAAAATGTCGCCCCCTCGTTCTCCACCCCCTCAGCCCAGACCCTACCGCCGTGGCGGTGGATGATACGCTGGACATTGGCAAGACCCACGCCGGTGCCTTCGTAGTCTTCCGCTTTATGCAGTCTCTGGAAAACCCCAAACAGCTTATGGGCATAATCCATCGAAAAGCCAACCCCATTGTCCTTCACAAAATATACAGTCTCCTGCGGTTCGTCGATAGCGCCGATCTCGATGCAGGCGCTTTCCCGTACCCGTGTGAACTTGAGAGCGTTCGAGATCAGGTTGGCAAACACCTGTTTGAGCAGGACTGGGTCGGCCTGGCCGGGGGGCAAATCGCCGATTACGAG
>CAZAQS010000333.1:0-3131 GCA_964486825.1 uncultured Anaerolineaceae bacterium
TACATTTCCCTACACGACGCTCTTCCGTTTATGGTCCAAACGTCCCTGTGAACGGTTAACGGCGATAAATTTTTCAGGCCGGTCGCCCTTGTCCTGCTTGTGGATCAGGTGCAGGAGGGTAGCAACAGCGGAACCCCCTGCGCCCAGGCTCAGGACGTGCCCGCCTGTTTGCGCAAAGTAATCCTTCTCCACGATTGCGTCCATACTTTTTCCAGCGGTAATAGGATCTTTAGCATAACCTTCCAGCCGACCATCCTTCTTGGAAATACATGAGAGCTCCGAGGTTGCGATCGCATATGGATCGATGTAATCGAACATATCTTTTGCGGCGTTGTAAAGATCGATTTTATGAGTGGTGACAAGCGCGCCTACGGAGTTGGGGTCATACTTAAGCTGGGCTACTGATCTGCGATACGCTTCCGGCTCGTCATGAATTTTATGGTCGATCCCTTCCAGCACAATCTCTGGATGGCCCATTACCTGCATCCATAACGGAAAAACTTTGTTGATGGATGATTTCCCGGTAGTGACGCCGATAAAATAAAAGGTGGGCCGGTCTTTGGGAACGATTTTATAGTTCTGCATTCTCTCCAATCCTTTTCGGTTTAACTGTTCTTGGCAGCTTCGACAGCCCGTCGAAATTCCTGGGCCTTCAAGACGATCTCGTCAAAGCGGCCTTCCTTAGCCAGAATGGGTGGGCACAATTCGCTCCCGGCTCCGACTGCAAACGCGCCTGCTTGGAACCATTCGTGTACGTTATCCACGCTAACGCCCCCGGTAGGCATCATCGGGATATTCGGGAATGGTCCTTTGATGGCTTTCATGTAATCAGGCCCCAGCATAGACCCTGGGAAAAGTTTTACTACGTCGCTTCCCAGGGTATAGGAACGTATTACTTCAGAGGGAGTCATGGCGCCCATCATCATGGGAAGCTGGCTGGCTTTCATGGCCTCAGCTAGCTCTGCGTCCATGTGAGGGCTTACGAGGAACTGTGCACCCGCCTGCCGAGCTTCCTCGACCTGTTCCGGGCGGGTTAGGGTTCCCATGCCGAGCAGGATTTCCTGACCGTATTTTTCTCTTAAGGAGCGGACAACCCCAGCTGCATCAGGAGTTGAATAGGTAATCTCTATTCCGTAGACCCCTCCTTCAACCAAGGCAGACACCATTTTTAAAGTCAGCTCCACTGTTGGGCCGCGAATTACCGCTAAGAGCCCGATTGATTTGATTTTTTCTAGGGTTCGATTGATCATAAATCCATCCTTATTTATCGGCCTGGACCGAAAAGTTCGCATTCGATTATGCTACGGGGTAGCGAGGCGCTCTCCCTTCTAATACTGCCAGGCAGTCGTCCACGGCCATCCTTCCCATGGAGTTGACAGCCTGGTCGGTATGCGCGCCCATATGTGGGGTAGCGATGACGTTTGGATGAGTTAACAAGGGGCTCCCCGGTGAAGGCGGCTCTTCGCAGAAGGTGTCCAGAGCAGCGCCCTTCAAATGTCCCGATTCCAGGGCCTGCAATAGTGCCGGCTCATCTACAAGCTCACCCCTGGCCGTGTTCACCAGTAGGACGCCGGGTTTCAGCTTATTCAAAAACTGCCGGTTCACTATCCCGTGGGTTTCAGGGGTCAGTGGGGCATGCAGCGACACCAACTCGGCCCGGGCCAGCAGCTCGTCCAGCGAAACCAGCTCCACGCCGGTTGCAACTGCAAATTCTCGGTCGGGGAGGATATCGAAAGCGATCACACTGCAATCCCATCCCTGTAAGCGCCGGGCAACTTCTTTGCCAATTGCTCCCAATCCCAGTAGGCCAACCGTTTTACCCTCTAAAGACAAGCCTTTCAAGCGAGGCCAACTCCCCTGGCGGGTTTCGGTAGCCGCCGGCAAGATCGGGCGCAGCAGGTTGAGCATCAGGGCGAAAGCGAGCTCTGCGACTGCCCTAGTGTTAGCGCCTGGCGTGTTTGTAATCGTGATACCCATTTGGCGGGCGGCTTCCAGGTCTACATTGCTCACGCCAACCCCATACCGGGCTACTACTCTCAAGTTGGGGGAGCACTGAAGGGCAGCCGCATCGATGATGTCCAAACCAGCCAACAGTCCATCTGCATCCTTCAGCATGCTGCAAAGACCTGCCGATGTCAGGGGCTTGCCGGTCGAATTATAGGTCACCCTGCCCACCCGGGCTTCCAGCTCATTACACAAAGGCTTATTTTGCTGAAATGAGGTGGGTGTTACCAGGATATGGCATTTTGTCAAAGGCTTCATCGAGTCTCCGCGGGTTTCCAGCGCGGGTTATCGATAATGAGGGGTTTTCCTTCTCGCTCTACAACCAACTTGCGGAACCCCTGCTGTTCAATTGTGCCGTAGTTGTGCCCGGCATTGCCCGGGTATACGAAGAACGTCACCAGCTCCCCTTCACCGGAAGCATTGACCGAACGGTGCGCCCAACGCGGGGGCACGTAAATCACCCGGCCAGGATACAACTCTTCAACTGCCCACTCGCCTTCCGGGTTCTCCATCACCATGAAACCGCGCCCCTTAAGGGTATAGTAAATTTCAGCACTCTCCAAAATAGTATGGTAGTGGCCTTTTGTCATAAAAAATTCTTCGCCCACCTTACCCGGATGGACAATGGAAATGCCGTTCAGCAACTCTCCTTGCAGCTCTGGTCTTTTTAACTCATATACTTCATACAGTAAGCTGTCCTCTTCTTTCAACATCTGGGAATATATGGACGGGTCCAGATATTGGCCCTGCATGCTGCTTAACTTGCGCTGGATATGGTTGTCATAGTGGGAGGGGATCCAATCTGGGGATTGGATATCAAATCCAAAAGGTATCGAACTCATACGCTTACTCCTTGTGATCGACTGCCAGTTTACGGGCGATATTTCCGCCCATCAGCAGTGTGATTTGCTCATTGGGGATACCCAGAGACTGCAAACGGTCCTGCACCTGGGTTATAAAGGCGATTAGACCGGGCCCGTCACCCATTCGCCGCCACAGGACGGCCTCGGCCAGATCTGTGGCCAGGATCAAGCTTTCCATCCATCCTTTAACCAGCATATGCTGAAGGAGCGGCCATACATTATTCTCGGGCTCATATTTGGGACGGAAGAAGGTGTCGTATTCCA
>CAZAQS010000333.1:3231-4931 GCA_964486825.1 uncultured Anaerolineaceae bacterium
GGCCATACATTATTCTCGGGCTCATATTTGGGACGGAAGAAGGTGTCGTATTCCAGACCCACACCTGCCTGGGATAGCTCTATGTGCAGCCCAAGGTCCGGGCGCTTGTCCATATGACAAAAGATCAGACGTTCGGCTGGAACAGCGCGGGCTGTGAAAAACTCCAGGAAATGCTCCACTGCCGCGCCTTTCTCAGTGTGCATTTCGATACATACTCCGCGCTTCAAGCAGGCTTCAGCTGCCGCTTCGAAAAGTGCTATCGGTGAATCAGCGAAACTTGCTTCTGCGGCAATCTTGATAAAGCCCGGGTAAACCGGTGCAACACGGGTGCCGCGAGTTTCCAGCAAACCATTATCAATTTCATCCAGGAAGAAATCCGCGGCTGTTTTCGCATCCAGATCAAACAAAGGGGCAGGGGCAGGATAGTACCGCCGCCGGTGGAAGCCTGTACAAGCTACTACCTTCACACCACTCCGTTCTGACAGGCGGCGCAGCCGGTTTGCATCACGCCCGCATCCGGGAGGCTGGCAGTCCACTTGGGTAACCCCCCCAGCTTCCTGAAAATCTTTCAGCTCGGCCAGGATAAGGTCTTCATACTGCAGCACAGGTGCGCCCGGGTCTGCCCCGAGAACCGGGTTGATCCAAAGGTGATTGTGTGCATCGGTTATGCCCAGCGACTCTGGCTGGACCGGGCCGAGCACAGTTATGACATGGGACGGCATATCTTATGGCTCCACCGACACGCGCAGGTTGATCCCGTCGGCAGCGGCTTTAAAGGCTTCTACAGCCTGCTCCAGGGGATAGCGGCTGGTGATTAGCGGGCTCAGGTCCAGCCGGCCGGAGTTAACCAGGTCAGCCGAGCGCAAGCAATCGTAAGTGCTGCAGGCGGTCGTGCCGGTTACGACCAATTCTTTATAGTGAACGGCATTTGAATCGAACTGGATATAAGGATCCTCTTTAGAAAGCCCACCAAAAAGGTTGATGCGACCGCCAATACCGGCAATTTCCAGCGCGACTTGTTGGGCGATTTTTGATGGCGCTGCAACAATGACCACATCTGCACCACGTCCACCTGACTCTTCCTTTACCACCGCAGCCAGGTCTTCATTAAGTGGATCAACTACCCGGTCGGCCCCCATTTGTAAAGTTTGGAGACGGCGGGCTTCATAGGGCTCGCTGATGATCAGTCGAGCTGCTCCACGCAAACGTGCCAGCAGGAGATGTAGTACCCCGATCGGTCCTGCTCCCATCACGACCACCATATCCCCACTACTGAGGTGGACAGCATTCTGTCCGCGCAGCACGCAAGCCAAGGGCTCTATCAAAGCAGCCACAGCCGGGTCTTGTTGTTCGCTTACCGGCATTAAATTCCCCTGCCTTAGAAATTCGCCTGGAATTCGTACAAACTCTGCAAATGCCCCATCCAGGGTGATCCCGATTGCCTCGTATTTGGGGTCCAAATTGTTATTCCCAGAGATGGTCTCCCGACTGCTCCCCAGGCCGATATTGGGGGCTACAAATACACGCTGCCCCTGAGAAAAACCGCTCACCCGCTCTCCTATTTCTGCGACCTCACCGACTGTCTCATGCCCGGGTATTCGAACCACACCGGTTGGGTATTTGCGATGCCCGCCGAGCAAAATGCGCAGATCCGTTCCGCAGATATTTGTGTTCAGTACTTTCAGCAGAACATCCTCTTC
>CAZAQS010000334.1:0-4925 GCA_964486825.1 uncultured Anaerolineaceae bacterium
CTCGTTCTGACCGGTGAAGTGGACCTCGGTCGGCGCTACCCCTTCCGCGTAGCGCGTCTCCCCCCAGGCTTTGTAGCGCAGCTCAGCTACTCTCGTCCCGCTGCTGTTGGCGGTGTAGGCCGTCGATCCAAGGTGGTCTCCGAGCAGGTAGAAGAGCGTCCCGTTCTCCCGCATGGCCACCCGCTGCCCGCCAGCGTAGTAGTAAGTGCGCGTCACCGCCGCCGGAGGAGCCGGCGTAGTATTTTCCGTCCCCATTGTTGTAATGCTCCAGGATCTCGGCTTCGCTCAACACTCCCCGGTAAATGGCAAACTCATCCACGTCCCCAAGCCAGCGGTTAACCTCATTGGTTTCTCGAAGAACGTAAAAGGGACTGGTGCAAGAGAAATCGCCGCTGGTGATGCCGTGGGGAGCATGGATGACCTGCTGCTCAATCTCTGAACAATTAGTTCCACTGTATTTGGTTTTTAAAGTACCAGGCTACAAGGATGAGAATCATTCATGCCCGAGCCAATTACCGATCTAAATACCCTATAAGAGCTATGCAAGAATTACCAATGGAAGCAATTTATTCTACAACACACCGGTCACCGAAAGTGCCTCTTAATATGCCGTTTCAAGGGTGATTTATAAAGATTGCGGGTAATTTTGAGCCATGATCATGATCCGGCTCTGGCATAAATGTTCTCCATATTGCCGCTGATACCTCCTGCCTGACTCTCCCTGAACATTCCCATGGATACTGAGTATAATAACAGCGAATGCCCGGCAGCCTGTGGGTAGGGGAGAGTGGCTGCAGGCTGCAACACATCGAGGAGACGCTGTTCTTTGGAAAAACAACCCAACTCGCTCAACTGCTTCGTATGCGGCATCGAAAACCCATGCGGTCTGCACCTGAAATTCTATACCACCGCTCCCGGTGAGGTCACCGCCGACTACACCGTCCCCGAATGTTACCAGGGCTACCCGGGCGTCGTCCATGGCGGGATTGTGGCAGCCATGCTCGACGAGGTCACCGGGCGCGCCCATATGGGTGGGTACCCGCCCCGTTTCATGTACACGGCTCGCTTGGAGATGCGCTACCGCCGCAATGTGCCTGTGGGACAACCCCTGCGCCTGGTCGGGCAGGCCGGCAAGAGCAAAGGCCGTACAGCCACGGCGACCGGCATGATCTATGACCAGGAGGGGGTCCTGCTGGCTGAAGCTGAAGCCCTCCTGGTGGACGTCCCCGAGGATGTGGTTGGGGGCGTGGACCTTGAAAGACTGGGATGGAAGGTTTATCCCGACGAGGAAATATGATTATCGAATATCACCGGCCCCAAACCCTTGAAGAAGCCCTTTCCCTGCTGGCTCGCCGCGACCCGCTCACCCTGCCCTTGGCTGGCGGATCGGCCCTGAACAAGCCCTCACCCGAACGCATCGCCGTGGTCGACCTGCAAGCCCTCGGACTGGGCGGCGCTCGTCTGCAGGGGCATACCCTTGAGTTGGGGGCCACCCTCACTCTGGCTGCCCTGGCGGAGGCCTCCGCCGCGCCGGCGGAACACAGCCAGCCCGGGGAGCTGCCCCTCCAGCCGGATCTGCGCCGGGCCTTGCTCCTGGAAGCGAGTTATAACCTGCGCCAGGTGGCGACCGTTGCCGGAACGCTGGTGGCTGCGGACGGTCGCTCACCCTGGACGGTGGCCTTGCTGGCCCTGGATGCGCAGCTCAGCCTGTACCAGCCCGGCTCGGGTGACCCGCAGCAGCTCGGCCTGGGCGATTTCTTACCCATGCGCCAAAACCTGCGCAGCGCCCTCGTTACCCGGGTAGATCTACCCCTTAATGTACGCCTGGCCTACGAGTATATTGCCCGCACGCCTGCCGATTGGCCCCTGGTCTGCGCTGCCGTAGCCCGCTGGCCTTCCGGCCGCACGCGTGTTGCCCTGGGCGGCTTCGGCCAGGCTCCCGGATTGGCGATGGACGGCCCCCTACCTGATGGAGTAGAGCTGGCTGCCGCCGATGCTTACATCCAGGCAGGCGACGATTGGGCCAGCGCCGAGTACCGGAGTGAAATGGCCTCACTGTTGGCCGGGCGCGCTTTGGGCCGCCTTCGAGATCCTGTGCCTTGATCCGCTTCAAATGGAGCGGCAAATTATTGGAGATTATTTGAATGTCAGATCCGAGCAACGCATTCGAGCTGGTAAAAGAAACCGAGATCCAGGAGTACAAGACCCTGGCTCGCCTGCTCCGCCACAAGCGTAGCGGGGCCGAGCTGCTTTCCCTCGAGAACGACGATACCAACAAGGTCTTCGGGATGGCCTTCCGCACGCCACCCCTCGACTCCACTGGCCTGCCGCATATCCTCGAGCACAGCGTCCTGGGCGGATCTCGCAAGTACCCCCTCAAGGACCCCTTCATGGAGCTGGTCAAGGGCTCCCTGAAGACCTTCTTGAACGCCATGACCTTCTCCGACAAGACCACCTACCCGGTCGCCAGCCAGAACTTGCAGGACTTTTACAACCTGGTGGAGGTGTACCTGGATGCGGTCTTTTTCCCGCTCCTAAATCGCTCTACATTCCAGCAGGAGGGCTGGCATTACGAGCTGGATAAGCCGGGTGCCCCCCTGAACTATAAAGGTGTTGTCTTCAACGAGATGAAAGGCTACTATTCCTCGCCGGACACGCGCCTGGGCGAGCTGAGCCAGCATTCCCTCTTTCCCGACAACCTGTACTCCAACGATCCGGGCGGTAACCCGGAAAGCATCCCGGACCTGACCTACGAGCAGTTCAAGGCCTACCATGCCCTTTATTACCACCCCTCCAACGCCCGCATCTTTTTCTACGGCGACGACGATCCCAATCAGCGCCTGCGCATCCTGGACGCTTACCTTTCCCAATTCGAGAGCCAACCGGTAGACACTCATATACCAGATCAGCCACGTTTCTCCGAACCTCGCCGCCTGACCTTTCCCTACGACACCGGGGGAGAACAAGACCAGGCCAAAGCCTTCCTGACAGTGAACTGGCTGCTGGCAGGTCCGGGTGACCCCGAGTTGAACCTGGGCCTGAACATCCTGGCGCATATCCTGACCGGTACGCCGGCTTCCCCGCTGCGCAAGGCCCTGATCGAATCAGGCCTGGGTGAAGATCTGACCGGGCGGGGGCTGGACAGCGACCTGGCTCAAATGTACTTCTCCACCGGTTTGAAAGGCGTCGGCCTGGAAGACACCCACAAGGTCGAAGAGCTGATCCTGTCGACCCTCCAGGGCCTTGCCAGGCATGGCATCGATCCGGACACGTTGGCGGCTTCGATGAACACGGTGGAGTTCCGCCTGCGCGAGAACAATACCGGCTCCCTGCCGCGTGGCCTGATCTTGATGCTGCGCTCCCTGGGCTTTTGGTTATACAGTCAAGACCCGCTGGCCCCGCTGGCTTTCGAAGCGCCCCTGTCCTCCCTGAAAAATAGGCTCGAGTCGGGCGAGCGATATTTTGAAGGCCTGATCGACGAATATTTCATCCGCAACCCGCACCGCACCACGGTGATCCTGGAGCCGGACCCCGAGCTGGGAGCGCGCCTTGCAGCCCGCGAGCAGGAGCGCCTGGAGGCAGCGCGCGAGTCAATGAGCCAGGCGCAGCTCGAGGAGATCATCGAAGATACACAGGCGCTGCGTCGCCTGCAAGAGCAGCCAGACCCGCCAGAAGCCAAGGCCCTCCTGCCCACCCTCAAAAGGGAAGACCTGGACCCCGAAATCAAGCGTATCCCGCTGGAGGTCATCCCGCTGGACGGGAGCCAGGTCCTGTACCACGACCTGTTCACCAACGGCATTTTTTATTTGAACTCCGGCTTCAACCTCCAAAGCCTGCCCTACCAGCTACTGCCTTACGTGCCGCTCTTCAGCCGGGCTTTGCTCGAAATGGGCACGGATAAAGAGGACTACGTCAGGCTATCCCAGCGCATCGGCCGGACAACAGGTGGCATCCGCCCTTCCTTATTCACTTCCGCCCAAGATGGCGGCGAGCGTTCGCTCGGTTGGATGTTCCTGACTGGCAAATCCACACAGCCCCAGGTGACCGGACTGCTGGAGATTTTGAGCGATATTCTGACCGGCGTGCGCCTGGACAACCGTGAGCGCTTCCGCCAGATGGTCCTGGAAGCCAAGGCCGAGCACGAGAGCGGGCTGGCGCCTGCCGGTCACGCTTACGTCAACCGCCGCTTGCGGGCCGCTTTCAACCCGGCCGATTATGCCTCCGAGCAGATGACGGGTCTCAGCCAGCTCTTCTTCCTGCGCCGCCTGGCTGGGCAGGTGGAGAGCGACTGGCCCTCGGTGCTGGCCTCCCTCGAAGACCTGCGTAGCCGGTTGGTAAACCGGCGCAACTTGCTCCTGAACGTTACCATCGATGGGGATTCCTGGAGCCAGGTACGCCCCCAGCTGGACGGCTTCCTGGAGACCCTCCCCGATTTGGCGGCCCAAAAGGCAGATTGGGAACAGCCAAACCTGCCCCCTCATGAAGGCCTGGTTATCCCTGCCCAGGTTAATTATGTCGGCAAAGGCCTTGATCTATACGAGCACGGCTACCAGATGGACGGGTCCATCCTGGTCATCACCCCCTACCTGCGTTCGACGTATCTCTACGAAAAGTTGCGTGTTCAGGGTGGCGCGTACGGGGGTTTCTGCCTCTTCGATCGCTTCTCGGGAATTTTTAGCTTCCTCTCCTACCGTGACCCCAACCTGGTAGAGACCCTGCAGACGTATGATCAGGCCGGGCAATACCTCAGCCGGATCGAGATCAGCGAGGATGAGCTCACCAAGGCCATGATCGGCGCTATCGGAGAGATGGACGCCTACCAGCTTCCCGACGCCCAGGGCTACACCTCCATGTTGCGTTATCTCCTGGGAGTTACGGATGAAGACCGGCAGCGACGGCGTGATCAAGCCCTCTCTACCAGCCAG
>CAZAQS010000335.1:0-4886 GCA_964486825.1 uncultured Anaerolineaceae bacterium
ACCCCCTGGCACTTGGAATGCCCGCAACTTACTGACTGTCCATGGGTCTCTCTTCCGCCGGGCCAGAGACAGCGGTGTACCAACTATGAAGAGTTTGATTTGTTATGATAACTAAAGTGATCAACGTTCAATACGCTTGACAAATTCAAGTTCTTATACTATATTCAACCATATGGTTGAATATAGTATAGATGGATTAGATGATACTTTCCACGCCCTTGCTCACCCCATACGGCGGGAGATCGTAAGCCAGCTGGCAGGAAACCAGCAGACCGTGCTGGAGCTGGCCGGTCACTTTGACATTTCATTAAATGGCGTCTCCAAGCACATCAAGGTATTGGAAAGAGCAGGGCTGATACAGCGTGAGATTCACGGTCGTATGCACTACTGCAGGCTCAACCTTACTCCCTTACAACACGCCGATGGCTGGATGGAGCATTACCGATGGTTCTGGAACCAACGTCTGGATGCCCTGGGTGACTATTTAGAAAAGGGCAAGTAAAACGACTTTATGCTTAGCGGGGAGGATAAATGGGTAAAATAGCATTACAAATTCGCCGAATTTATAACGCCAGCCGAGAGGAAATCTTTGCAGCCTGGACCGAACCGGCGCGAATGCGGGAATGGTTATGCCCAGCCGGCGCGACAATCCCATGGATCGAGGTGGACCTGCGTGTGGGGGGTGTTTTTCGGATCGATATGCGGTCAGAACATGGCACAAACTCACATACCGGTGTATACCGCGAAATAATACCTCCTGAGAAGTTAGTCTTTTCCTGGTCCTCGATAAACACCCAACACAAAGAAACACTCGTAACGATTGAGCTGATTCAATACGGGCAGCAGACCGAATTGGTGCTGAGTCACGCAGGCTTGCCCGATAAGAAAGCCCAGGAGATGCATTCAATGGGTTGGAACAGCATTCTGGACAAGCTTACTTTGCAGGTCTTTGAGCAAGGATCGTGAGGATTATTGTGCGAAAAACAGGTCAAGAATAATTTCCATTGTGAAAAGGAGGTTCAGGTGATCCAGGTAAAAGCTTCCGTTTACATTCGTCGCTCCCCAGAAGAGGTATTTGCTTACCTGTCCAACTTTGAGAACAACCCGAAATGGCAGTCCGGGATGGTTTCCGCGAAGTTTACTTCACCAGGGCCTTTGCAGGTAGGCTCCACCTATTCCCAGGAGGCGCGCTTTCTTGGCCGGCCAGTGATCTCCGAATTTGAGGTGGTCGAGTACGAGCCCGGCCGCAGAGTAAAGATTACCAGCACCTCTGGCACCTTTCCCATCACCGTCACCCGCTTTGTAGAACCGGATGAGGATGGCGGCAGCCGGGTAAGCGCAGTGGTGGAGGGCGATGCCAGTGGAGTCTATCGACTGGCAGAGCCGATCCTGAGAAGTATGGTGAAGCGCTCCGTTCAGGGGGACTACGAGCGATTAAAAAGCGTTTTGGAAGGAATCTGAAAGATGCCTATTTACATGACAGCTCAATGGAAGTGCCGCAGTGGGGCAGAGGGGACGGTAGCAGCAGCCCTTAAAGAGTTTGTCTCCTCAGTTGGCAAGAATGAAACCGGCACGCGCGTTTACACGGCTCTCCAGGCCGTTAACGACCCCACCAGATTTATGACTGGCTTCGTTTTTGAAGATGAAGCAGCCCGCCAGTTTCACCAGTCGACTGAATGGGTCAAACGTTTCACTGAGGTGATATATCCTTTGAATAATGGAGAGGTCCTGTTTACTGAATACAACTTGGTGGCATCAACTGAATGAACCGTTTTGGAGCTATCACCTTGTCAGGATAAGCTGTAGAGAACCAGCATGGCTCATCCGAAAACACTGGGATGAGCCATGCAGCTTCGCTGGCTAAAACGACATGATCGTTTGTACTGAGACCTGCTCGATTGATTTAAAACTGCAGCCAACCGGAATCAGACCAGATGGTGACTTCTGGTTGTCCATCGAACATCTTTGCAAACTCGGATGCCAGGTTAGGATCGCTGTACAGCTTCTGGATACCATCCATATTATCCCAGAAATCGATGGCCAGGAATTCGCTTCCATCTTGAGCATTCAAATAAGCCTTATGGCTGGTATTACCCATCGATTTCCCCAACTGTGAGACTTTCGAAACAATTTCATCGTGCGCTTTGCCGGCTTCGGCGGCGCTGCCTTTCAGCTTTCCACGAACAACAACGATATATTCCATGATACACCTCCATTGGATTTTGAGTATTGCCACTCCTGCTCTCCATGTGATGAGCAGTATTTTCATCTATTATGACGGGAAATGAAGGTCAAAATTCGCGCAAATCTCAAAAATTCGGATATATTTGCTCTATATACCTCAAGAAAGGCCAGACCAAAGATGACGCCTAAATCTAGTGACCGCTCCTTTTACCTGAAGATTGGTGAAGATTACTCGGAAATAATGGCAGCCGCTCTGGCAGGCGACTCAGCTGCATTCGCTTCCCTAACCGAGCCCTATCGCAAAGAACTGCTGGCTCATTGTTACCGCATGCTCGGTTCGCTTGAGGATGCTGAGGACCAGGTACAGGAAACCCTCTTGCGCGCCTGGCGACGACTTCAAACCTACCAAGGCAAGGGGACCTTACGAGCCTGGCTGTATAAAATCGCCACCAACACCTGCTTAGATGTTCTAGTCCGGCGTCCAAAGCGGAGCCTTCCAAACAAAATTTATCCCCTTGCTGACTCCTCCATACCTCCACAGTCACCTGTGAACGAGCCGGCGTGGATCCAGCCGTACCCCGATGAACTGTTGGGTCCTGTAGACGCCAACCCTGAAGCGCTCTACGAGGCACGCGAGAGCATTTCATTCGCTTTTATCATCGCCTTGCAGGAACTTCCAGCACGCCAGCGCTGTGCGTTGATTTTGGGAGATGTGCTGGACTGGAGGGCAGCCGAGATCGCCGAGATATTAGATATCTCGGTCTCGGCAGTTAACAGCTTGCTCCACCGCGCTCGCTCCACCTTGAAGCAGCGCTACATACGAAAACCAGCCCAGAGGCCCCATCTACCTGAAGAAAAGCAGACAGAGCTTCTCGAACGCTATCTACGCGCCTGGGAGACAGCCGATATCGACAGTATCGTCTCGATGCTAACCGAGGAGGCTACTTTCCCAATGCCGCCTCTGCCCTCCTGGTACCAGGGACGAGCAGCGATCCGGGCCTTTCTCCTGGTGACCAGTCTGGCGGGGGAGGCGGCCGGTCGCTGGAGGCTGCTGCCCATTCGCGCCAACGGGCTTCCTGGCTTTGCGTTCTACCTGCGGGAGGAGAATACAAGCAAATATTATCCCTTTGCCCTCCAGGTACTGAGCTTCGAAGGCGAGCTGCTTTCTAATGTGACCACTTTTGGCAATCCCGATTTGTTCCCAAAATTTAATTTGCCGGCATCCTTGTCCGGATGATGAGCCACCCTTCTCTATCTTTGATGGGATGCGCCAGGATCCCGATAGGCGGTTCTGGATACAGCGTTTGGAGGCGCAAGAGGATAACTGTGGCATAGAAGAAGATACGGGGCATATGAGCACCGTTGTCAAAATCGACTTCCCTATGTCCCACAACGTCTTGACATTTGCAGAGGAGTATATAAAATGATGGGTAAGCGATTAAAAAGTGAGATTGCCCAGCGCGAACTGAGCGATCTCGGTCGCAGATCCCTTGCACTTTGACAGGTGTACCACCAGAACGATTAAGTCCGGCAGTAAGTGCAGCTACGTCCCAAAGGGACGCCGTCACAAGTGACGCCGCTGCCTATGGGGGATCTTATAACCTGCGGAAACGCTTTGTCAACTCCCAATCTGTAAAATAGACGCGATATTCAAGCGGTGCTGGAACGAAAGTTTCGGCCCGTTTGCGTCTATTAGATGACAAGGGTGGACCCATCAAACCTGCCTGCTCCAGTCATGCGCTCACATAAAACCAAAAGTTGTCAATTCTTTGGCCTGCTGCGTGCCGTGCTCTGTTGAAAATGATAAGCTTCATCATAGGGTTGGTGACTCTGCCAGAGCCTCTTCAGATGCCTTGCATCTGCGGCGATTGCCAACCAGCGGTTCGCCACGCAGCGATAAGCGTGGTGACGGTTGTGACAGCGCGGGCGGATTTGTTCGAAATAGGCAATTGCTAGCGGAGACTTTGCCCTGTTGACCAAGGCAATCGCCCACGCTTGCGAAAGGGAACGCCATTCCCGGTCACAAGCCTTGCGGAACTTGATCACCTTGCGCTTGCCGCTTTTGTCGGTGACCGGGCACGTGCCTGCCAGCGCCTGCACACTGGCTGGGGTTGGGAAACGCTGGCGGTCATCTCCGAACTTGACCAGCAAGGCAGGTTCCAGCAGATCTCCTGCTCCAGGCAGCGAGCTAAAAATCGGGTAATCGGGGTGTTGGCGAAACAGAGCCTGTAGCTTGCGCAGGGCATCCAGCCTGGTGCGGGTCATCTGCAATAGCAAGCTCGCCAACTGGACAGCTTCATCCTGGTATACCAGCACGGTCTCCGGACTGGCTTGAGGGTAGTCCCCCTTCAGGCGTGTGAAGCAACTGGGCAGTTTCTTGGGATGAGAATAAGCTTGCTGGTGGGCAAAATCCTCTAACTCGGCCCAGGTCAGCCTGGCAGCAGCTTCAGGTGTGGGATAGGCCCGGATGAATTCCAGGGCAATCTGAGTGCTCAGGTCAGGAAAGGATCGCAAGGCCGCTGGATAATAGCGCAGCAGCACCGCACGGAGACGATTGGACAGGCGGGTGCTGGCCCTGGTCAGGTGCTGGATCCAGCTGACTTTCGCTCGCATCCGACGGGTCAGCAGGCTGTCAGGATGCCAGGGCTGCAGACGACCCCGGTCGGTGCGCAGGATGTCTGCCAGAAGGTATCCATCACTCT
>CAZAQS010000336.1:0-4883 GCA_964486825.1 uncultured Anaerolineaceae bacterium
CTTTTATAACACCTTCCCTTTGATCTCTCCGGCTGCCTACTACGCTGCCCAGGGTGAGGGAGTCCCTGTAATTCAGACCCTCCATAATTACCGCCTACTTTGCCTAAATGCACTATTCTTCCGTCAGGGAAGAGTCTGCGAAGACTGCCTTAGTCGCTTAATCCCCTGGCCTGGTTTTATCCACGCATGTTATCGTAACAGCCGGAGCGCAAGCGGAGTAGTGACAGGAATGCTCACCATCCACCGCCTGCTGCGGACCTGGCAGAGCAAAGTCTTCCGTTTCGTGGCTCTCTCCGAATTTGCCCGGCAGAAATTCATCCAGGGAGGGCTGCCGAAGGAGAAGATCGTTGTCAAACCGAACTTCTTGGCTCAAGATCCGGGTGTTCGTACAGGAAAGGGAGATTTCGCACTTTTTGCAGGTCGGTTCTCCTTTGAAAAAGGTCTTTTTACCTTATTGCACGCCTGGACATCCACT
This sequence comes from uncultured Anaerolineaceae bacterium, assembly GCA_964486825.1. Classification (GTDB taxonomy): domain Bacteria; phylum Chloroflexota; class Anaerolineae; order Anaerolineales; family UBA4823; genus CAZAQS01. The sequence continues at coordinate 476 of CAZAQS010000336.1, forward strand.
CCTGATATTCCACTCAAGATTCTCGGGGATGGTCCCTTGATGCCAGCTCTTCAAGCTTTGCGCCAGGAATTACGGTTGGAAAATGTGGAGTTTTTAGGGCGACAATCTCACTTGGATGTCCTTGCCAGGATCAAGGAGGCTCGATTTGTTGTATTTCCTTCCGAATGCTACGAAAATTTTCCTATGGGAATTGTAGAGGCGTTTGCTTGTGGAGTACCCGTTATCGCTTCAAAACTAGGCTCCATCGCAGAGATCCTCCAGGAGAACCTTACCGGCCTCGGTTTTACAGCTGGCAATACTTCTGAGCTTTCAGAACGAGTAAGGTGGTGCTGGGAACATGCTGATGAAGTTGAATCGATGGGCTATAAGGCGCGAGAAGTCTATGAAGAAAAATATACGTCAGAGCTCAATTATAGGAACTTAATCGGCATTTACGAGGAAGCTCGTTCCGAACGATCGGCCTCTATTCGAGTGGGTGCTGCATAAACGAATTCAACAGAGAAGCACTGACTACATATCAAAGCTGAACAAATGAGAACAAAAATACGGATGTCTTTTGAGTCCGAATATTTGCTTCTGTCCCTTATTCTGGGAATAGCCGCGTTCTGGCGGATTTACCAACTGGATTACCGGTGTCTTTGGTATGATGAGATAGAAGTTATTAAAGCAGCGCAGGCCGATCGTCTTGTGGATGTTATCCTTGGCGCACGTTCTCATATGAGTGCCCCTCCCATAGATTACTTATTACGTCATTTCTGGCAACAGGTGGGTGGCGTAGGGGACCTTTGGGTCCGGGCATATTCAGCAATATGGGGACTGGCTGGTGTTTTTTTCACCTACTTGGTGGGCCGGAAACTATTTGGAACCTCGACGGGGTTGCTTGCCGGATTTCTTCTGGCGATATCCGATTATCATGTACACTACTCGGCTGAAGTAAAGTTTTACGTGCTTCTGGTAGCACTCTACCTGGCGGTCATCTATACATGGCTGGTAGCCCGCCAACGAGGTAGATGGTTGAATTGGATCGCTTTTGGGTTAATAAGCCTCGTCGGGCTCTACACTCACCCCTACGTGGCTTTTGCATTGGGTTTCTGCGCCGTCGCGACATCATTGGAATGGTTGATCGGTCTGAGACTGCGGCGCATCGATGTGCGACGCGAATCTCACTTCCCTCAGGTATTAACTGTTGCAGCCCTGGTTGGAGTTCTTTATCTACCATGGGTGCTGTGGGATTTCGTTGGGCAGGAGCCAGGCTGGGCGCCTCCCGAGCTAAGCTGGCTCTTCGTACAGCAAACTTTCCAGTCCTTTGTCCCAGGTTCGCAGATTGGCATCGTGCTGGTCCTGATTGGCCTCCTAGCCGCCGCGATAACCGGAGTAGCCCGCCGGCAGATCGCATCCCTGCCGCTCTGGCTGACCATGCTGACGTCTCTATTTCTCGTTTATTCCCTGAACCGTGTGGGCAACTACCCCTTGATTGACAAGCAATTGATTTTCATTCAGCCGGCTTTGCTCATCCTGTCAGCCGGCGGGCTGGTAAACTTTATCCAGAGCATCCCTGTCCCTTCGCCGCATTCCATCCGATTTAGCTACTCAATGATCGGGGGATTGGCAGTTGTGTTCTTTGTCGCGTCTTTCTCCCAACTTAGAGATGAAAAGAATCCAGCCAACTGGCAGGATAACAACTGGCGAACAGTCATCCAGACCATCGGCGAACTGAAAGGGCCTGACGATCGCTTGATCTGGGCAACCCACGATAATATCTCCTGGACTGTGATCGATTGGTACCTGGATCGTTATGGATTGACACCAAGAGCAGAAGCCCTCTTCCCTTGGTGGGAATCGCGGGTATTGAACTTGCAAGACATTCAAGGTTTGAGCCAAGGCGAGAAAGTGAGTGCATGGCTGTTTGGACCTGAGATTGAGGATTTTCTAACAGCAACCGGTTTTGGTGAAGCGATTGAAGTATCGACACAAGGAAATGTGCCAATCTACTATATCCCCAACCTAAGTACCTGGAACTATAACCTGGTTAAACCCACATCCCCCGTTACGATCACGGATAACCCCCTGGTTTACGAAGTCTTCCTGGCCAGCCAAAACCGCAACATACTCACAATCGAGACAAGCCAACCTCACTCTTCTGAGACTCTTCAAGTGCAAGTGAGTGGAAAAGAAGTACAAGCTGAGCCAGAAACCGAATCTACTTTGACATGGCGCTACCCTCTTGAAACCCCGAAAACTGCAGATTATGAGCTGCGGATTTTCAGCGCTGACCCCACTACTCCAATCATCTTGAATAGTGCACAAATCACCTCCATGCACCGGGTCGGCATTGAAATGAGTTCCCCCTATCGGGCAGAAGTGTGGGATATGCAGCTCTCAGGTGATGCTCAGAGTATGACCGACGCTAATTTGCGGACGACAATCTGGCAGTATAGGTCGGGTGACTCGGCCAATCTTTCTATCTGGGTGGATACACCCGGGTTGTATCAGGTGCGCGCTCAGGGATCCCTTTGGGGTCCACCCGCCGCCAGAGTACAGGTGATGCTGGATGACATATCTGCGGGGGAGCTTGAGTTTTCGACGACCGATTGGTACATCCAGGGTACAACGGTCTCAATCGATAATCCCGGTTATCACCAATTGGCATTCGTTTTTTCGAACGATTACTCTGGTTCCTATGGAGATCGAAACGCACTGCTTGATTGGGTAGAAATCTCCTTTTTACCCGCTTTGCCTTTCAAAGCCGGCAGCTTCTCGCTAGAAAGTTTGAGCTCAGACACAGGTTTTCAGTTGACAGACTCCGGCATGGAGCTAGCGCTTTATGCTGCTCAAGCTACGCAAATGCTAGTACAAATGGAGTTTTCACCGAGTAGCTATCTAACCGCCACGCTGACGGTTGATAAGGAATCGTTTGATGTGGAAACTCACCCTGAAGAAGGGATATTGAGATCGCTCGTAGAATTGCCAGGTGAAGGACTGTACACCCTTCACTTGTCTGGCTTGGCGCCGGGTATTTTCCCGCAGCGAGTATCTTTCGCACCAGTGGTGAGCGGCAGGCAGTCATTCAGTGCTTCGGCGGTTCAGCTCAGTTATCCCCAAGAAAACCAGGTCGTTTTCTTGGGGGTTCCGGCTGTTATTCGTTATACAAGTGGGCCAATCGTCTCGGCTCGGTTGTGGTTTTCAGACCCTGGCAAATATCTCCTGGCGTTCGAAGTGTTCCATGGCGTTCCACCTCCGATCGAAATCCAGATCCTCCAGGACGGAATCGTAGTCAGCACTGAGTTACTCGAACGAGGCGATAGCGGTTGGGAAACAATCGAGAAAGAATTGGATTTCCCCAGTGCCGGCTTCCACGAAATCACTATCGCATTTACGAATGATTTTTCCGGACCAGAAGGGGATCGCAATGGAGTAATCAGTCGCGTCGAGATCCATAGAACGGTAGAAGATTAAAGACATACCTAAACAAAAAAGACTCTACTCAACAATCCTTCCTCGATTTAAACAATCTTCACAAATTCGATCAAACATTCACTTTAATTTATGACAACCAAAACCTTTCCCCATAAAGCCATAACATTGCATCGCGCCGATATCCTCGGTGTTCATATCAGTGCGATCAGCATGCGACAGGCAGTCGATACTATTGACTCCTGGATCACAGAAAAATCACCCCATTATGTCTGCGTCACGCCGGCGCACGGCATTATGGAATGCCAGCGTAACCCTGCTCTAAAGGGCATATTCAACCAGAGTGGCCTGACCACTCCGGATGGCATGGCGATTGTATGGTTACTGAAGCTCAAAGGGTATCCGCATGTCACCCGAGTGTACGGTCCAGATCTCATGCAGGCCGTTTGTAAGCGATCAGTGGAAGGTGGGGCTTACCGCCACTTCTTCTTTGGTGGCGCACCTGGCGTAGCCGAGAAGTTAAGTGCCCGGTTGCAAGCCCAATTCCCTGGCTTAAAGGTGGTTGGGGTCTACTGCCCTCCTTTTCGAGCTCTGACTGAAGAAGAAGATGAGAATCTGATCCAACAAATCAGAACAGCCCAACCTGATATCCTCTGGGTGGGGGTCAGTACCCCAAAACAAGAGGTGTGGATGGCAGACCATATCGGGCGCATCGGAGTCCCGGTCATGGTAGGCGTTGGCGCGGCTTTCGACTTTCTTTCCGGAACAAAAAAACAGGCGCCGCGCTGGATTAGAAGCCTTGGTTTTGAATGGCTATTTCGCCTCCTTTCTGAGCCAAAACGTCTCGCGCCGCGCTATGCTGAATATCCGAAATTTGTTTTTATGGTGATCCAGCAACTCATTCAGGAACGCAGTCGCAGGCGCTCTTGAAACTGCATACTCCGGATTTGATGGGCTCCATTCATTCATTCCCGTCATCTATCCCCTACCGTCC
>CAZAQS010000337.1:0-4881 GCA_964486825.1 uncultured Anaerolineaceae bacterium
CTATCTCTGCCACAGTCGGCATTGGACTCGGCATTTTATCAGCCAGATATAAGGATACATGGATTGACAACTCGGTGCGTGTATTTTCTTATATGGGAATTGTTACCCCTTCCTTCGTTTTTGCTATCCTGTTCGTTCTTCTGTTTGGGTTTACCTTAAATTGGTTTCCAATTATCGGGCGGGTAAGCGAGAGTATAACCGTGCCTCCGGTCCGTACCGGTATGATTACAATAGACTCCCTGATTGCGGGGCAGCCAAACGTCTTTATTAACGCACTTTGGCATATGGCCCTGCCTGCTCTGGCTTTAGCGATGGGGTCCATCGCCCAATCCGCACGTATTACTCGCTCTAGCATGGCCGATAATATCACCAAAGATTATATTGCTGCGGCGCGTGCTCTCGGCATACCTGAGCGTACCGTTAGCGGAAGACTACTGCTTAAGCCATCCCTTATCCCCACCATATCCATTTTAGGTCTGGATATCGCAGCTACTATAAGCGTGGCTTTCCTGGTGGAGCTGATCTTTAACTGGCCCGGTTTGGGACGTTATGGGATGACTGCGATGCTTCATAAAGATCTGAACGCCATATCGGCTGTCATATTGATTTTCGGAGCTATTTTTATCATCGCTAATATCATCGTCGATCTTGTGGTTGCTTACCTCGACCCTCGTATACGCCTACGCTCTGCTAGGAGTGATTAAATAGTGGATAATATCGCAATACCCCCTTCACGTAGAACGGTCATTTCTGCAGAACAAATAAAACGGCTTGAGGAAGCCTCTCGCCGTGAGAATATCGGGCGGGCCTGGTACAAATTTTCTCGCAATCCATTATCTGTAGTGGGCCTGATTATCGTTATATCGCTGATCCTGATAGCAACTTTCGCCCCTTATATTGCTCCCTATCCTCAACACGCAGGGCCATTTACCGACTTCGCTAATGCAAAATCACCCCCCACTTTAACGAATGTCTTCGGCACCGATCAAATCGGTCGAGATATCCTGAGCAGGATCATCTTTGGGCTGCGCTCCTCCTTGCTAATGGGGGTGGTTGTGCTTACCATAGTTGTACCACCTGGGGTGCTGCTGGGCTTAATGGCTGGCTACTACCAGGACACCTGGACGGATACTGTTATCATGCGCATCACCGATATCTTTCTAGCAGTGCCGCCACTAATCCTGGCGCTGGCTGTAGCGTCCGTACTCAAACCAAATCTATGGAATGGCATGTTGGCCGTTTCATTGATGTGGTGGCCATGGTATACCCGATTGGTATATGGAGTGACTACCGCTCTACGCAATGAGTATTTCGTCAGTGCTGCAGAAGTCACCGGTGCCAGCACACCTCATATCCTATTTCGGGAGATCCTACCCAACACCCTTTCTCCCATACTGACCAAAATGAGCATAGATATCGCCTGGGTTATCATCATCGGATCAATGCTCAGTTTCGTTGGCCTGGGGGTTCAGCCTCCGGAGCCCAGTCTGGGTACGATGATAGCGGATGGTTCACGCTATCTTCCAGACCAATGGTGGATTGCAGTCTTCCCTGCCCTGACGATTGTGCTGGTTGTCCTGGGTTTCAACTTGATGGGAGATGGGGTTCGCGACATGTTCGCTGGGGAGGAGAGCTAAAATGAGCGAAGCCAGGCCGCTCCTTGAGATAAAGGATCTATCCGTGCATTTTGAAGTTTATGGTGGCCAGCTCAAGGTCTTGGATGGAGTCAATTTCTATATGCAAGCGGGTGAAAAAGTCGGTTTGGTTGGAGAAAGTGGCTGCGGCAAGACGACTACAATGAAGGCAATACTCAGGGTATTGCCAGGATCCACCGCTCGTATCTCACGTGGCCAAATCCATTTCGATGGCCAGGATATCATGAAAATCAAAGAGGATGAAATGGTCCAGGTACGGGGTGGGGGGATTTCTATGATTTTTCAGGATCCGACCGCAGCCCTCAATCCGGTTTTTTCTATTGGCGAACAGCTGGAATTAGTAATAAAGCATTCTGCTTTACCGGGGAAATCCATTTCAAAGAAGGAAATTCACCAACGGGCTGTGAACGCGTTAGAAGAAGTCGCATTAGCGGATCCCGAGCGACTGCTTAAGAGCTATCCGGTCCAACTAAGTGGGGGGATGCGGCAGAGAGTATGCATCGGTATGGCCCTTGCGACGAACCCAAAGCTTCTTATTGCTGACGAGCCTGGCACCTCCTTGGATGTCACGATCCAGGATCAAGTTTTACGTTTGTTGCACCGGCTGGTGGAAGATCATAACACTTCGGTGATCTTAATCAGCCATACACTAGGTATCGTGCGCCAGATTACCAATCGCGTTTACGTGATGTATGCCGGTACAATGGTTGAAACGGCTCCTACCGAGCAGCTTTTTGCAAACCCATTGCATCCATATACTCAAGGTTTGATCAGTACCATCCCGCGCCTTACCGGAGGCGGTATATCTAGCGGCATTCCGGGAAGTATTTCTGATTACCGCAACCCTCCCACGGGCTGCCGCTTTCATCCCCGCTGCACGCATGCCATGGAGATATGCTTGAAAGAAAAACCGCCTCACTTTCAGGTAGACAAAAAGCATTCGGTAGCATGCTACCTGTACCAGCCAGAAGCTTCTTCAGCCAATTCGGAGACCCGCTTGCAATGAGAAATATACTAACGGTCTCGGATTTAAAAAAGCATTTTCTCATCGGTCACACTGGTCGATTTAATGAGAGAAAACCTGTTACCGTGAAAGCCATCGATGGTATATCTTTCGATATTCGCGAAGGCGAAACCTTAGGCCTGGTGGGTGAATCAGGCTCTGGGAAAAGTACAGTGGCTTATGTCACCATAGGAATGTATCAACCCACCTCCGGCAGTCTTCGCTTCCAAGATCAGGAGTTGTTTGTAAACAAGAAACAGCGTGCAAAGGCCCTGCAAAAAGCCATCCAGATGGTTTACCAGGATCCTGGCTCCTCTTTGAACCCCCGTCAGAATGTGAAGCAAATCTTGGAGATGCCATTGCGTATTCACCAGCAGGGCCAAAACCGCCTGGAGCATATCATATATTTATTGGATATCGTTGGTCTGCCAGCGGAATATATGTACAAGTACCCGCGCATGCTCAGTGGAGGCGAAAAGCAAATCGTAGCCATTGCCCGGGCGCTGGCTACAGACCCTTCCTTGATCATTCTCGATGAGCCCACCTCTGCTTTGGATGTATCCGTTCAAGCCAAGACAATCAATTTGCTATTGGAACTTCAAAAAGAGTATAACCTCGCGTATATGTTTATCACGCACGACCTCAGCCTGATGCGCAACGTTGCCAGTCGGGTCGCAATCATGTACCTTGGTAAGATCTGCGAAGTCGCAGAGACTGGGGATTTTTTCAGAAGTCCACTGCATCCCTACACTCAGATGCTTCTTTCGTCTATTCCTGTTATCACTCCTGAAGAGGAGCAGTTAAAACCAAAGAAAGTCATATCCACTGGAGAAATTCCGAGTCCTGTCAACATTCCTACTGGCTGCAGCTTCCACACTCGCTGCCCATTTGTTATGGATATATGCAAACAGGTCGATCCTGCCATTGTCGAAGTGGTGCCGGGGCATAACGTTCGTTGTCATCTTTTTCCACCGCCTGGTAAGTCTATCGCTTGATCGACAAAACTATGTATCTCAACAATCGATTTACATTGTAATGAGGAGGCACTATGTTTAGAGTCGCTACCGATATTGGGGGTACGTTTACAGATTTAGTGTACGTTACCCCAGAAGGACAGGTGGGTACAGCCAAAAGCCATACTACTCCTGCTCAATTTGAAAAAGGTGTGATGGACGTGATCCAGGATAGCAACATCACGCCCCCTGAGTTCATCTCCTTTGTTCACGGCACTACGATCGTTATCAATGCAATCACTGAACGAAAAGGCGCAAAGGTTGGACTACTTACCACACAGGGCTTTAGGGATATTCTAGAAATTGGTCGGGGCAACCGGCCGGATTTCTTTAATCTGGAATACCCCAAACCTAAGCCTTTTGTAGAGCGCTTCTTGCGACGTGAAATTCCAGAGCGTATGTCGTATAAAGGAGAAGAGGCTAAACCTCTAGATCTCTCTGGTCTACCGGCCATATTAGATGATTTTCGCGCTGAAGGGGTGCAGGCGATCGCAATCAGCTTGATCAATTCGTATGCAAATTCTGAACATGAAGAAGCCTTGCTTTCCAAGGTAAAGGAGCTTTGGCCGGAGGTTTCAGCTGTCGCTTCATTTCAAATTACCCGTGAGTGGCGAGAGTACGAGCGCACAAATACGGCAGTCCTTTCGGCCTATGTCCAGCCAATTGCACATTATTACCTTGACTGCCTGACCAGGAGTTTGTCTGATGCAGGTATGCGTTGCGTACCTTATATCATGCAATCCAACTGCGGTGTGGATACGGTGGAGAGCGCCCGCCAGGTACCGATCACGATGATCGAGTCAGGCCCGGCCAGCGGCATTTGGGGAGCTGCAGCGATGGGGCGCTTGACCGGTGAGAGGAATGCAATCGCCATTGATATCGGTGGTACGACCGCCAAGTGTGCATTAATCACCAATGGTGAAGTTAAACTTAACACGAACTACCTGGTCGAGCGCTCAGCTGTATCCGCTGGTTATCCGGTTATGGTCCCTGTTGTAGACCTGGTGGAAATCGGCAATGGCGGGGGCTCGATAGCGTGGGTAGATGATTTTAAAAGGCTCCATGTAGGGCCTCATAGCGCGGGCGCCATTCCCGGTCCAGTATCTTATGGCAAGGGGGGTACGGAAGCCACCACGACAGATGCAAATTTGGCTTTAGGGTGTATCAACTCGAGCTATTTTTGTGGAGGAACACTGACCGCAGACATGCC
>CAZAQS010000338.1:0-4875 GCA_964486825.1 uncultured Anaerolineaceae bacterium
AACAAGCAAAGATCGGGATGCGCCGGATATCTGGCTGCTCGGCCAGTCGGCGCAGGATGGTTTGATCGGCATTGTCTGGTAGCGATACGTCCAACAGAATCAACCCAGGCTGCTCGCTTTGCGCCAGGTCTGGGAGCTGCTCCCAGGATTCGCTGTGGATCAAATGGCAATTTGCCCGCTCAGCGTAGCGTTGAATGAGGTATACCAACCCAGGATCGTCTTCAATGAGCAGGATCTTTGCTTCCTTCATGGCAATATGATCATAGCAAAAATCCCCCGCTTAGTCTCGTACAAACCTACGCAAAATTCGGACAAATCAAAGAGGAAAGGTAGAAGCGTCGAAAAATGGAGATTGGAGAAGACCGGATGAGTGGTAAGATTGTGAGCGAAGCCCGCTTGGCCCTAAATAGCCTCTGGACGATGGATCAAACGATGAGAATTTCCTTCCTATGATAAAGCAGGTAAATCGGTTGGTTTTATTCCTATTTCTGTTGGGCTGCTCGTTGTTGTTGGTCGGCATGATCGCCCTGTGGGCTGAGTTGCAACCCATCGTTCGTCCCGCCCAAGATTGGCAGCCGGTGGTGTTGGATTCCCTACCCCCAGAGGTGCTGGTGAACGTCTCCTATGGTCCAATCCAAAACGTCGCGCGTGTCACCCTCGAAGGCGCTAAAGCTGCCTACGATCGGCGACAGGCTGTCTTTGTCGACGTGCGCAGCACCCTCAATTGTGAGCAAGAGCGCATCCCGGGAGCGCTGTGCTATCAGGACGAGCGTACTGCCCAGCTTCTGGACGCGCTGGATCCTGATACCTGGATCATTACCTACTGCACCTGACACTTTGAGGAAAGCAGCGCCGGTACGGCGTTACACCTCGTGGAAAAAGGATTTCGCCACGTCACCCCCTTACTCGGCGGCATGCAAGCCTGGAAAGAGGCCGGTTATCCAACAGAGTCAGAAAACAAAGATCAGTGAACCCCCTTCCTCCGAAACCCGCGCCGGAAGGCGCTAGGTGAGACCCCTACTTCACGTTGGAAGACACGCGAGAAATACGTCAGATCGGAAAATCCAACTGCCATGGCTACTTCTGTGATGGTCTGGTCACCAACTTCCAGCAGGTTGCGGGCCTGTTTGACACGGTAGCGGTTTATAAACGTCAATGGGCTGATCCCCAGCTCTTTTTGGAAACAATTGGTCAGATAATTTTCGCTAACCGCCAGGTATTTGGCGATCTGCTCTCGAGATAGCGTTTCGGTATAGTGTGCCTGGATATAGACGATCGCTCGGCGCACCAACCGCTGAGCTGAATTCGATGACTTGACGGTCCGGTTAAGCGCGGCGGTCAGGTGGACCAGTGTTTCCTCAATGGTAAACACCCCTTTATCCAGTACCGCAACCACCCCTTGATTCAACCGGGTCAGATCGGCTTCATTCAGGGCTTTTGCTGTCAAAACCACAACCGGGATGTCGCGCATTGTTGCACTGGCGCGCATATGTTCCAATACACCAAAGCCATCCAGCTCAGGCATCATCAGGTCGAGTAGTACCAGATCCGGTTGGATAGAGTTGAGTACTTCCAGGGCTTTACGGCCATTAGAGGCTTTGTGAATTACTGAGCTTGGCAGCAGCGATTGTATCAGGCGTGTATGCAGGTCTAGAATGTAAGGATCATCGTCAACCACCAGAAAGGCCCGTGGTTGCCCCCCTGCACCAGTTCGATCCAGGACTTGTGAGAGCTGCTCAGGTCTCACGGGTTTGGTGAGATATACCAGGTCGAGTAATGACCCGCTATCCCGGTCAGCCGATAGGGTGTAGAACAGGACTGGGATATCTCGTTTCGCCGGATCTTCCTGTAGCACTTGCACGATTTGCCAGCCAGCATCGGTGGCCACCTGCCTATCGAACAGAATGGCAGCCGGCTCGATGGCGTGATCTTGTTTCTTCCACTCGAAACCCGTGGTCAGCCCCTGCACCCACACCTCATATCCCTGTGCAAGCAAATATTCACGCACTCGTTCGGCCTGCTCTGGCTGTTGAGTGAGCAACAAAATTGGCAGCCCAGGCGGCAGGGCAGATAGATCGGCGGCCGGCAGTACCTTATAAACCGGCAAGGTAAAATAAAACGTTGCTCCTTTACCTTCAACGCCTGTCGAGCGGACGCCAATCTCACCACCGTGCAGGTGGATCAGATGTTTGCTGATTGCAAGCCCGAGACCCATACCCCCATAGCCACGGCTCACCGTCCGCTCCGACTGGCGAAATTCATCGAAAATCATGGCCTGTTCTTCCGAGGGGATGCCGAGGCCGGTATCGTTGACCGAAACCATCACGTGCTCCCGGTTGTGCTCCAGGCGCAAAGTTATCAAGCCTCGGGAGGTGAATTTGGTCGCGTTGCTGATCAGGTTGAGCGCCACCTGTCGCAGGCGGACGCGGTCTCCTAAGACTCGCGGTAGATTGGCCGGCATGATCGCTTGCCAATCCAGGCCTTTTTCCAGAGCCAGCTGCTGGCCGGTCTCGATCACTGGCTGAAAGACTTCGGTCAGGTTGAGCGGCTCTACAAATAGGCGCAGCTGCCCAGCGTCGCTGCTGGCCAGGTCCAACACGTCCCGTATCAGAAAACCCAGGTGCTTAGAGCTGGTGTAAATGCGCTCCAGGTCCTGCTGAGTTGGGATACGTCCCTCAGCGTACTCGCGCAAGATCAGCTCGCTGAGACCCACGATCAGGCTCAAGGGAGTGCGCAGCTCGTGGCTTACCGTCGAGAGGAAGCGTGTCTTCAAGCGTCCAGCCTCTTCTGCCAACCTCCGGCCTTCGGCCGCCTCCTGGTACAACCGGCAAGCCTGGATGGCAGCTGCTACCTGGCGGGCAATGGCGCCGCATTGCTCCAGGGCGTGGGTATCGAAAGCGATATATCCGATCTGGGCCTGCTGAGTGAATAATGGTACCAGCGCCAAACAGAAGGAATCGCTCTTCTGATGAAGCGCCAGGGGAGGAAACTGCCGCGTCGGAAATCTGTGGTAGAGGATGTTACCTGCGGCATTATCGATGGCCCAAAAGGTGCTCCACGCAATTGGATCATCTTCCTCGGGTTCCAGCGTTATGATGCAGGCCTGGCGGATATTCAGATCGGGCAGGTACGCCTGCAAAGCTTGTAGGATTTCGATTTCTTGCAAAGTGCGCAGTAGCCGGGCTGTCATGGATCCCAATGCGTCGTCCAGTTCCCGTTGCCGTAATATTCGGCTCGCCATTTGCCTGCGAGATCGCTCAACAACCACCTCGGTCAAGGCTGATTCATCTAATTTGCATCCACACGACCGCCGGCGCACCAGGTGAGCTGGGACGGAGATTTCCAATGGGGTGTATCGTCTTCCCCGGAGGAAATCCAAAAGCAATTCCACCGCACGGTAGCCCAAGTCAAACGTGTTAAGGTGCACCACTGTCAGCGGTGGATCTTGGGCTTCGGCAGCCAGATGATCGTCGATGCCGATTACAGCAACCTCTTCAGGAATCGCACGCCTGGCATCCTGGAGTGCCTGTATCACGCCGAGCGCTGAACGCAGGTTGCTGGTCACCACGCCGGTGATTGGCTCGGGGGAATGGAGAAGCTTTCGCATAGCCGCTTTGCCCCCTTCGATGGTATGTAAGCCATAGGCCACCCAGTGCGGTTGTGCCTCAACACCTAACGAACGCATCGCTTCATCGTAAGCATTCAACCGCGCCAGGCTATCGCCAGACACGTTCTCCAGACCGGCGATAAATGCGATCTGCCGATGGCCGTGTTGCCACAGATGTTCCACGGCTTGAAAGACAGCCCCTTGATTGTCGGTCACCACTGCCGGACCGGGTTCGCCTGGGCCGGCAAAGACCACCGGGCACCCTTCAGCCCAGAGTGCTTGCACGAATTGGGAACGTTCCGCAGAAACGAGAGGAGGAATGATGATCAACCCGTCTGTGTTCCAGGGCCCAACCGGCACGAACATGGTGTCTGGCGAACTGACCGGCCAGGCCGGAGTGTATCGGCCGCGAGTGGTTGGTGTATCCAGGCCGCATCCGATCAACAGATTACAACCGCGCGCCTTGGCTCCAGCGATCACTCCTTGCAGCACCGTGTGAAGATACTCCGAGATCGTATTCCCCTCGAACACCGGATAGCCAGGCAATACACCAATTGTACTTGCGTGCGTCATTGTGTGGCCTTGTGAAAAAGAAGATCGATTTCTTCACACCAAAGAGCCAGCCATCTGGCCTTATCCTTCTGAATATTCCTTACGTTGTTCATCCGGATTCAAGATCAAAAAAGCGTTCACGCCCAGGTATGGCGTCGCGATGATCAAGATCGCCCACAGCACGCGGGCGATCTCCGGCAGCCGGCGGCGGCGCAGAGCGAACAAGGCCAGGATGCTCGCGATGGGCCACCCCAGGATGATGCCGAAGTTGAAGATTAGCACGATCACATTGCCCAGGCTAATCCCTAAAGGTTCCATGACTGCCTCCTTGTCTGCGATGTGTAAATCATACCCCAAAACCTCTCCCAAGTGTAGTGCAAGCCAAGTACGTCGCATCAGGTGCATAGTGCGACGCGCCTGCCCCGGATAGTGCGACGCACCTTACCGAAACCTCGCGCCATCCCCCCTGCTCGGTGCTTTGCACTTTGAGTTCGAAAACGGAAACCGATCCCCTTACTCACCTTTCATCCCTCGCTGCCAATTCTTCCTCGACTTCCCCATCCCCAGGCAATCTAATTGCCTGATTGCCTGGTTACCCAATCCCTGATTGTCTAATACCTGACCGCTGTTTGCTGAATGCTGATTGCTCATTACCTTCCTACCCAATCAATTTCATTTGACCACTTACGAAAACCCGCATAATGTGTTATAATAGA
>CAZAQS010000339.1:0-4874 GCA_964486825.1 uncultured Anaerolineaceae bacterium
TTCGTCTTCCCATTCCTGATCGACCTCGAGGTCGTGCGCACGAGAATAGGTCATACATCCGACATCCGGATCAACCTCAATTGCAGCTGCTCCACAATACCCATCATCTAAAAATACACAATCGATGTAATGGCAACGGATACGGGGCATGGTTACCTCCAAAAAAGGTTATTGGTCTTCAACCCGGCCTCAGGCCAGGGATAGAATCATCTAATATCCAGGCCAGGCTCTCGGACCCAATCGGGAGTGATTTTACACCAGAAGGCACGATTAGCAAAGCATTTGCCTGGACCAATGAGCGCAGGTTGCCCGAGCCCTGGTGCCCTGTCAAGCGGGCGGTGAGGGCGCCGTCGCGGTGCTCGACGACTGCCCGTAGATAGCTCTCCCGGCCGTCTGAGTGGACCTCTTCCTGCAGGACCACCCTGTGGAAGGGGCGGCTAAGGTCGGCGAGCCCGGCCATTTTCAAGAGCGCCGGGCGGACGAAGACCTCGAAGCCAACGAAGGCCGAAACGGGGTTGCCTGGCAGGCCGATAAAGGGAAGGCCACGGTAATCACCGAATGCCAGCGGCTTACCGGGACGCATATTCACCCGCCAGAAGCTCAGGCCGCCGCGCTGCTCGATCACCGTGCGCACATAGTCGTAAGCCCCAACACTGACGCCTGCCGATGACAGGATCAAGTCCACCCTGGCATTGACTGCCTGTTCCAGTACACCGATAACGTCCTCGGCCTGGTCTTTGGCAATGCCCAGGTTGAGGGGCTCTCCACCGTACCTGGCCACCAGCCCGGATAAGATATAGGCGTTTGAATCGTGGATCGTGCCGGGGGTAAGCGGAGCCTCGACCGGCAGCAGCTCATCACCGGTGGAGAAAAAGCCCACCCGCGGCCGGCGGTATACCGGAACAAGGGATTGGCCCAGCATGGCCAGCAGCCCAATATCCTGCGCTCGCAGTCTTATACCCTCGGGAAGGACCGGCTCGTCTTTGCTGACGTCCTGCCCGCTGGGACGGATGTTCTCACCCGGCTGGGCCGGCTTGTAGATCTCGACCCTGTCCGGGGCTTTCACACCCGCCTGGCGCTCCGTGAAACTGGTATCCTCGACCGGGATGACGGCCTCGGCGCCGGGCGGCAAGGGCGCGCCGGTCATGATGCGGTAGGCCTGGCCTGCCTGAAGGGGGGTGTTCAGGTAGACGCCTGCCGGGATATCGGCAGCCACTTGCAAGAAGGCCGGCCTTTCACGGCTTGCGCCTTCTGTATCGTCCACTCGCACGGCAAAGCCGTCCATGCTGGAATTGGCAAAGGGGGGCAGGTCCAGGCCGGAACGGATCTCCTCCGCCAGGACTCTCCCCACAGCTTCAGTTAACGGAACCTGGGTCTTCTCCACCCTGGAAAACGCTTCGAGAAGGCGGTGCTGCGCTTCAGAAACGTCTAGTAAACCTTCCAATCTGAATCACTCCGGCAGCTAAGGTTAAAGAAATGCTGCTTGTTTATGCTGGGGGGGGATTATACCATCAATGTGGAAAAAGCCTGCCTTGAAATTGTTGGCAACGATTGCTGCTTAGAGCGGATTTCTCTTACTGCTCTATCAACTTCTGGTAAGTCTGATGGGCGATTTCAATTACCTCGTTGGGCGAAAACTGGCTGGCAAAGTACCGAAAGCCTTGTTCACGATCATCACCGCCTTCGGTGCTCAACAGGATTTGCTCACAAAATGCGGCAATATCTTGAATAATTCGTTCGTATCGATAATAGGCCAGGGCGGTCAGGTTGGTATCCTCAAAGCCATAGCCTCGATCAAACAACGCTACTTCTCTACCGCTGTACCAAATACCGCCTACACCCCCACCAATAAACATCAAGTCACGTTCTTTGGGGGACAGAATGAGATTATCCCAATCGACAATGTACAGGGAATCGTCTGGTGTTAGCAGTAGATTACCTGCGTGAAGATCTGAATGACACAAGACCTTGGTCATGGGTTGGGATTGCAGCAGGCTTCCCAATTGTTGGGCCCGCTCGATCATAAGGCGGATTTCATGACGATGGTTCTGCATCAACGCAGCCATTTTGGCTGCTAAAGGGTCAGCAAAGATGTTATGCTCCACCTGTGCCTGGAATGCTTTAACCATTTCTCGCCAGTACGAGGAATAGGTTTCGGACGGAATCCGTCTCTGCAGCTCTGGAGGCAAGACAATGGTGTGAATGCCTTTCACGGCTGCACCAAAGTCTACCCATTGGTCATCAGATAGTGCCCTCTCAAAACCATTGCAGCCATCAATAAAAGGGTAAAGGATACAGGTGAAGACATCCAGGCTGGTCCAAAGCTGGTCGCTATTTGTCTTGAGGGGTGGAATAACCTGCCGGATGCCATGATCATGGACAAACCGTGGAACCAGCAGTGAGGTTGTATCGATAATGCCTTTCGTTAACTTCAAGAAATAGGGAACTGATTCACTGGTTACGACGCGGTATACCACTGCGTTGAAATCGGCTCCCTGGGGGAGAAACTCCACCTGGTCGATTTGTAATCCATATGATTCCAACACAAGAGCAGTTATGCGTTCGTCTTGTAGAACTGGTTTTTCCCGCATAAATAAGTATTCGGCAGCCTTCCAGTATACCTGGGGAGGCTTGATGACAACCTCCCTCAAGCCGTAAGCCTTCGGGAGGTTAATGAACATCACCCAGGGCGGACGCGGTGGGCTTGCAGGACGTTGGGAAGGGCCTCCAGGCGGGTAAGGACGCGCGTCAACTGGTCGACCTCGCGCACTTCCAGGATCAGGTCGAAGGCAGCGATGTTCTGGTTGACGACCGCCCGCACCTGGCCCAGGTTGATGCCTTCTTCGGCAATCAAGGTCGAGACATCCCGCAGCAGCCCATCCCGGTCATAGGCCTTGATTTGGACCGAGACCGGGTAGGTCTTCTTCGGTTCACCCCACGAAACCCGCACCAGGCGCTCGCGCTCCTTGATACGCAGCATATTCGGGCAGTCCAGGCGGTGAATGGTAGCGCCACGCCCGCGGGTGATATAGCCGATGATATCATCGCCAGGAGCAGGATTGCAGCAACGCGCCATGGTCGTCAGCAGGCCCTTGAGCCCAACCACAGAGACGGTGTCGTGGCTCTGCACGCCCGGCTCGACTTTCGGACGAGTTGTGAACTGGTAACCTTCGTCATCCTTTTCATCCAGCATGAGCTGGTTGACGACCCGCCCGAGGGGGATATCCCCGCAACCGATGGCGATGTACAGGTCCTCCACCGCCTTGTACTCGTGCTGGCGGGCAAGCTGCTCCAGGTTGGTATCATCCAGGCCGAGGCGGTGCAGTTCACGCTCCAGGAGGACCTTGCCCTGGCCGATATTTTGCTCGCGCGCCTGGCGCTTGAACCATTGGCGGATCTTGGAGCGGGTACGCTGGGTATGCACCAGGCCAAGATTGGGGTTTAGCCAGTCCCGGCTGGGCCCGCCGCGCTTGGCAGTCAGGATCTCAACCTTGTCGCCGGTTTTGAGAACGTAATCCAAGGAGACCAGCTTGCCGTTGATCTTGGCGCCCCGGCAGCGGTGACCGATATCGGTGTGGACGTGGTATGCAAAGTCGATGGGGGTCGAGCCTGAGGGCAGGTCGATGATGTCGCCGCGCGGGGTAAAGACGTAGACGCGGTCCTGGAATACGTCCGTCTTCATTGAGTCGACGAACTCGCCGGCGTCTTCCACGTCCTGGCGCCATTCCATCAACGAGCGCAGCCACAGGATATGGCGCTCATAGGCCTCGTCCCGGGTAGCGCCTTCTTTGTAGCGCCAGTGGGCGGCGATACCCAGCTCCGCGCTTTGGTTCATCTCATGAGTGCGGATCTGCACCTCCAGGGTCTTGCCGTCATCGTAGACCACCGAGGTATGCAGAGACTGGTAGAAATTGTCCTTGGGGGCGGCGATATAATCGTCGAACTCACCCGGCATGGGGCGCCAGTGGGTATGGATGACGCCCAGTGTAGCGTAACAGGCGGGTATGTCCTTGACCAGGATACGAACACCCCGGATATCGTGAACCATCTCGAAGGGCACGCCCTTGCGTTCGATCTTGCGGTAGATGGAGAAGATATGCTTGGGCCGCCCGGTGATGTCGGCCTCGATGCCCACCTGGTTGAGGACGCTGTTGAGGCGTTGGATGATGCGGATCATCTGCTCTTCACGGTCTTTGCGACGCTCGGCCAGGTTGGCGGCGATCTCGCGGTATTTATCTGGGTTGGTGTAGCGGAAGCCAAGGTCTTCCAGCTCCCACTTGATCTGCCAGATACCCAACCGGTTCGCCAGGGGCGCGAAGATGTCCAGGGTTTCCTGGGCGATGCGGCGGCGCTTGGCCTCCGGCATATGCCCCAGTGTACGCATATTATGCAGCCGGTCGGCCAGCTTGATCAACACTACCCGGATATCGTCGCCCATTGCCATGAAGGTCTTACGCAGGGTCTCGGAGACGATGTCATAGCGGCGGCTGCGCACCATCTGGGCAGCTTCCAGCTCGGGATCCGGGACCCCGCGCCGCTCTGCAACCTGCCGTCTTTCTTGCTCCATAACCGGGTCTTCCATAAGTAGGTCGGCCCGGGAGACGCGCGGCAGGTGGGTGAGCTTGGTGACCCCGTCCACCAGGCGGGCGATCTCATCCCCGAAATCGCGTTGCAGGTCGGCCAGGGTGACATCCGTGTCTTCCACGGTATCGTGCAGCAATCCGGCTGCCACTACGGAGGGTGGAACACGCATTTCGGCCAGGATACCCGCCACGATGATGCAGTGGTTGATATAAGGCTCGCCAGACATGCGCTTCTGCTCTTTGTGAGCCTGCTCCGCCACGCGATAGGCGCGCTTCACCAGCTCCCGGTCT
>CAZAQS010000340.1:0-4844 GCA_964486825.1 uncultured Anaerolineaceae bacterium
GCTGGGCCAGGCCAGGTTGACGTCGGTACGAATATGCTTACTGCTCATCACGTCGTAGGCGCCCCCGTAGGCTTTGCGGGTCACGACTGTCACCTTGGGCACGGTCGCCTCGCAGAAAGCGTACAACAGTTTCGAACCGGACCGGATGATCCCACCATGCTCCTGACCCGTACCGGGCAAGAAACCGGGTACATCCACGAACGTGATCACTGGCAGGTTGAAGGCATCACAGAAACGCACGAAACGGGCTGCCTTCTCAGATGAATGGATATCCAACACACCTGCCAGCACCGCCGGTTGGTTTGCGACAATACCTACGCTATGCCCGCCCAGCCGCGCGAACCCAACCACAATGTTTTGAGCGTATGCTTCATGAACTTCCAGGAACTGTCCATCATCCATGATCAGGTGAATGGCATCTTTAATATCATATGGCTTGCTGGCCTCATCCGGGACGAGTGTGTCGAGTTTTTCCTCCATGCGCAAGGGATCGTCTCCGTTATTAACGAAGGGTGGGTCTTCCATATTGTTCTGGGGCATATAGGAGAGCAGCTTGCGCACCAGGTAGAGCGCGTCCGCTTCGCTGTCGGCTGCCATATGGCAGACGCCAGACACTTCAGAATGCACACTGGCGCCTCCCAACTCCTCGAAAGAGACTTCTTCGTGCGTAACCGTTTTAACGACTTCAGGCCCGGTCACAAACATATAAGAGGAGTTACGTACCATAATGATGAAATCAGTTAGCGCAGGTGAATAAACCGCCCCGCCTGCACACGGCCCCATGATGACGCTGATTTGTGGGATGACTCCGGAAGCAAGGGTATTGCGAAGGAAGATATCGGCATAACCCCCGAGAGACACCACCCCTTCCTGGATGCGCGCTCCACCCGAGTCATTCAGTCCAATCAAAGGAGCGCCATTTTTCATGGCCATATCCATGATCTTGCAGATCTTTTCAGCATGCACTTCCCCCAAGCTGCCACCAAAAACGGTGAAATCCTGAGAGAAGACGTATACCAGGCGCCCATCGATCGTGCCCCAGCCTGTAACAACGCTATCCCCCAGGTATTTTTGCTTCTCCAGTCCGAAGTCGCTTGTCCTGTGGACCACAAAAGCATCGATCTCCCGGAAGGAGCCGCGGTCAAGTAGCAGGTCGATGCGCTCACGGGCCGTCATCCGGCCGCGCTTATGTTGCGCCTCGATCCTTTCCACCCCGCCTCCCTGGCGGGATTCGGCCTTGAGTTGACGTAAGCGTTGGATCTTTGGGTTCTCTGTCATTAATTTCTCCTAAAATAGGCCTTGATCCTTGGGCGAGATAATATCCATAAGACCCACCCCAAGAACAGTACCGTTAATAAGGCTGCAAAACCCCATGCAAAACCTGACGCCTGGAAACTCCCGGCCGTATAGGCGGCAAATAAACGGTTGGACCAGTAATAGATTGTGTAAACTGCAGCCATGAGGCGAGCAACAGCCGGGGCGGCCGGTAAACCAAGCAGTAGTGCCAGTCCGAGTGGAATTCCGGCTGCGGCCCAAAAAAATCCCGTCAGGGCCAGGTAGAGCGGGGATACACCCGGCAGTTCTGCCAGGAATCCCCAATTTTGGATTGCCTGAAGCAGGCGGATGAGGTGAATGCCTGCTATGGTTAAAACCCCAACTGCCAGCATGGTTACGCTGAAAGGCCGGCGAGGGCGCACCTCTTGTAAAGACTGTCCCTGGTGTTGCTTCAATGATGCTTATCCGATTATCAGTGTGATCTTACCTGTATTTTCTCCCACTTGCATGCGATTATGAGCGGCGGCTGCCTCCTCGAGCGGAAAGGAGCGATCCATGACGGGTTTGAAATGACCTGCAAAGACCATCTCCATCACTCTGCGGAAGTCGGCTATCGTGCCCATTGTAGAACCCAGCAAGGACAGGTGTTTTCCGAAGATATAGCGATTGTCGATCTCGAACTTTGGGCCGCCGGTATTGCCCACCGTCAGGATGCGCCCACCCTTCCTCGCAGCCCGGAAGCTGAGCGGGTAGGTGGTGCCTACGTTGTCAACCACCACGTCGACGCCGCGCTTACCGCTCATTCGGAAGACCGCTTTCGACCAATCCTCTTCTTGAGAGCGGTCGATCAGGTGATCTGCCCCAAGCGATTCGGCTACCCCCAGCTTCTTGGTACTGGATCCAACCACGTAAACAATTGCCCCGCTTTTCTTTGCGATCTGGATGCAGGCTGTATTGACCCCTCCTGCTGCGCCCACAACCAATAC
Source organism: uncultured Anaerolineaceae bacterium (assembly GCA_964486825.1). Lineage (GTDB taxonomy): Bacteria > Chloroflexota > Anaerolineae > Anaerolineales > UBA4823 > CAZAQS01. Next base: position 2,262 of record CAZAQS010000340.1, read on the forward strand.
GCTTTCTCCAGGACGCAAGCGGCCTCTTTCGATCAATGAATGCCAGGCGGTATGAAAGACCAGGGCAGCCGCCGCGGCTTGCTCTTCCGGATAAGCGGGTGGAATCGGGTAAGCATGACTGGTGGGTACGGCGACATACTCCGCGTAGGTGCCCCGGCGCGTCTCTCCCAATAGCTCCCAATTCCGGCAGCGGTTATCCTGCCCAGCCAGGCAGTATTCGCACTCGCCGCAGCCCAGGTTTGAATTGATAACTACCCGCTCACCAACCTGGCGGTTGGCGACTCCCTCACCGATCGCGGTGATCTCCCCCGCTCCATCTGCTCCGGGGATATGCGGGTATTCCAGCTTGATTCCAGGCCAACCTTCCCGCACCCATAAATCCAACCGGTTGAGAGCTGCGGCCTTCAGCCTGACCAGCACCTGACCACGTCCCGGCTCGGGGGTTTCAATTTCAGCGTATTGCAGGACATCAGGTCCCCCATGTTGGTGGAACAGGACAGCCTTCATGAAATTCTCCATGCTCCGGGCAGTCTATTTAAGCTCTGTTTCCATCCTGGCAATCACCATGCGCTGGATCTCACTTGTGCCTTCATAGATCTGTGTGATCTTGGCATCCCGGTAGTAGCGCTCAACAGGCAACTCCTTGCTGTAACCCATTCCTCCATGGATCTGTACGGCCTCATCCGCGACGAAAGTGGCGGTTTCGGAGGCGAATAGTTTCGCCATGGAGGCCTCCAGGGTGAACCGCCCTCCGTTAGCCTTCGAGCGCTCTTTTGCCATGGCTGCATTGTAGGTCAACAGCCGGGCGGCTTCGATGCGCGTCTTCATGTCTGCCAGCTTGAAGGCAATCCCCTGGAACTGGCCGATCTTCTGGCCGAAGGCTTCTCGCTCTTTTGAATAAGCCAGGCTGGCCTGGTAGGCCGCCTCGCTGATCCCCAGAGCCTGGGCAGCGATCCCGATCCTGCCAGCGTCCAGCACCGCCATGGCGATCTTAAAGCCTTCCCCTTCTTCTCCCAGCCGGCTCTCGGCGGAAATGCGGTAATCTTCGTAAACAATCTCGCTGGTAGCTGAGGCGCGGATGCCCAACTTGGGTTCCTTCTTGCCGCGCACGAACCCGGGGTGGTCAGCCTCGGTAATGAAGGCCGTTACGCCGCGGTGCTTTTTCTCTGGATCGGTCATGATGAAGAGCAGCACGAAATCCGCTACCGGACCGCTTGTCACCCAGGATTTTCGCCCGTTCAAGACATAGTCATCCCGGTCCTTGACAGCCCGGCTACGCATGGTCCCGGCATCCGATCCGGACATTGGCTCGGTCAGCGAATAAGCTCCAATAGCTTCACCAGAGGCTACTGGCGCCATAAACTTTCGTTTCTGTTCCTCCGTCCCGAACTTCAAAATACCATAACAGAACAATGAATTGTTCACCGACATGATCGTGCCGTGAGAGGCGTCTGCCTTGCAGATCTCTTCCAGCGCCAGCACGTATGCCAGCGTGTCCATGCCCGCGCCGCCGTACTCTTCGGGCACTTCGATGCCCATGAAGCCCATTTCCCCCATTTTCTTGATCGTGGCAGAGGGGAACTCCCCGCTCTCGTCGAACTCGGCGGCAATCGGCGCGATCTCGTTCTGTGCGAAATCCCGCGCGGCCTGGCGGATCATCTCGTGTTCCTGGGTGAATGGGAACAGTTCCGTAGCGCTCATAAGTTCTCCTCCTGTTTATCCTGAGCTGTCAGAAAGCTATCCAAATCATATCCTTGAACCCCTGGATCGGCTTATTACGGATACAATTTTGATTATAGCATGCATGCAATTGTTGAAACATTTTTACGTTTTAGCAGGCATTCCTTTTGTGATCATCACACCATTAAATATACCTTTTTTCAATATTATGGATTAAATAGCCTTGGCATTTTCAAATCCAGAGCGGGCAGTTGGAGACTGGTTAAGGTATATCCTTGATCTAAGATGGACTCTTTTGCTGTACCCGGAACGATTTTTTCAATGGACTTGACGGCAAAGTTGTCAAAACGTGCATCGGCATTTGGGAAACCAATATAAGGGTTAACGACCAAACCTACATAAGTAGATTCATTGTTACTCGGATCGTTCGAATGAAAAACAAGCGTTCCGTTAATCTCCAGTTTGAGATCGTCGTAGTTCCGTGTGACTTTCAAGTGATTTGTTGCTGAACCAGGATGGATGGAGGTAGAATACTGAAAAGTTCTCTCATGACTTGTTGAACCGCTGATATCATATAAGCCAAATTCTTGAAATTCAGAATAGACTAAAAAAAGGGAATATTCTGTCCAATCCTGGTTTAGCCCGTAGACGATTCCGTAGCTCCCTCCAGGTTCGCCTTGCCAACGAGCATCTATTTCAACCAAATTATAACGTCGCTGGCAATCTGGAGCTCGGAACATGTAGTAATATTCATCGCTTTTGGTAAGTACTCTGAATTCGCCAGTTAAATAATCTGATTTGATGTATTCATCGTCAATTATTTCCCATCCTGTTGACGGACGACTGAAATCGTCCAGGAAATCAGAACAAAAATCTTTTTCTACAATAGGAACAAAGTTCTCG
>CAZAQS010000341.1:0-4840 GCA_964486825.1 uncultured Anaerolineaceae bacterium
TAATGCAGGCGTTCAGTTTCGGGTTTTAAAAATATCCATACCACGGGTCCGAAACTGGCGGCGCCAGAAACAGACCTGTCCCCTGGAGAGATCAACCTCCTGTGCTATTTGCCTGGTGGGTTTCCCCTCATCATATGATAACAAGATCAAGGCTCGCCTCCGCAAGGAGGGTGATAAACCGGTCAAGGCGATTCGCTCGGAATCCCGTTTTTGCTCTGCATCGAGGAGTAAATCAGGCTTATCCATCTACGATCCTAGGGATTAATGATGCAATCCAGGCCAGGCTGGTGTGCGTCACTGGCTTGCCATATATGATCGAAGCACCGTTATTCTCTCGCCATTTCAAGGTGGCGTTTAAGCAGCCAATCCTGGCTGCTTAGCAAGTGAGCGGATGAATCTGGCGGAACCCGGAAATAAGAACCATCCGGTTTCATACGCCTGGCTTTGACATTATCGCACAGGTAGGTTTCCAACACCTCGTCACGCAGGTGGCGGATCAGGCGAGGGTCTTCGACTGGGAAGAGCACTTCCACCCGCCGGTCAATATTACGCGGCATCAGGTCAGCGCTGCCCAGGAATACCTGCTCCTGCCCCCCATTCAGGAAGTAGTAGATGCGGCTGTGCTCAAGAAAACGTCCTACGATGCTGGTAACCTGGATATTGTCCGAAACGCCCTCCATACCGGGTCGAAGGCAACAAATTCCGCGTATCAACAGGTCTACCTTTACTCCAGCTTGAGAGGCGCGAAAGAGCAGCTTGATCATGCCCTTATCGACCAGCGAATTGACCTTGAAAATGATATGTGCCCTTTCGCCGCTTTCAGCCAAGGTGATCTCCCTCTGGATCAGCTCCTTCAAGCGCGAGCGTAGGTTGATAGGGGCGACCAGCAGTTTTTGATAATTTGTCTTGTTAGAATAACCGGTCAGGTAGTTGAAGAGATCGGTCGCGTCGGAGCCGATGGCGTTGTCACAGGTAAACATCCCCAAATCTTCGTAAAGCTGTGCGGTAACGGCGTTATAGTTGCCGGTTCCAAGGTGCATATACCGGCGGATGCCCTCGCCTTCCCTGCGGATCACCAAAGCGATCTTTGAATGGGTCTTCAGTCCTAGCAAGCCATAAATCACGTGAACCCCGGCGCTTTCCAGTTTCTTAGCCCAACCGATATTGCTCTCTTCATCAAAGCGGGCCTTGAGTTCGACCAGCACCGCTACCTGCTTCCCGTTTTCCACGGCCTCCAGTAAGGCCGCTACCACGGGTGGGTTGCGCCCAACCCTGTAGAGGGTTTGCTTGATGGCAAGCACATCCGGATCGCGGGCAGCAGTTAGCAAGAAATCCACAACCGGGAGGAAAGAATCGTAAGGGTGGTGGATCAGGATATTTTCGCTCCGCATCAGGTTGAAGATGTTCCCATCGGGCGTCATTTTCCTGAAAACCGGAAGCACGACCGGTTTAAAGGGTGGGTCTTTCAGATCGAACCGGTCGATATGGTAGAGCTGCATAAGGCTGCTCAATCCCAGGGGCCCATCGAAGGTATAGATATCGTTGCGATCCAGCTCCAGGTTTTCGATCAAGATCTCCCGGATATGCGTGGGCATGGCATCGTTGACCGTGACGCGCACGACCGAGCCGAAGCGGCGTTGGCGGACGCTCTCTTCCATGGATTCGAGCAGGTCTGAGGCTTCAAGTTCCTGGATCTCCATGTCAGCGTCACGTGTAACCCGGAAGGGGTGGGCCTCGATGACCTGCATGCCTGGAAAGAGCGAATCGAGGTTGTTAGCAATGACCTGCTCGAGCCAGACAAAGTAGTGATGGTAAGGCACCGTGCCGTCTTTGCGAACGCTTCCGGAGGAGCGCTTGATCGGCACTAACCGGGGCAGGGTAGAAGGAACTTTGATCCTGGCGAAGTGGTTCTTTTTGGCCTGGTCCCGGATCAAGACGGCCAGATTTAAGCTCAGGTTTGATATATGTGGGAAGGGGTGTCCAGGATCGAAAGCCAGTGGTGTGAGGACAGGGAAGATGACCTCCTCGAAATACGCGACAGAGCTTGATTTTTGCCGCTCGGTGAGCTCTTTATAGTCCAGAATATGGATGCCGGTTTTATTAAGAGCGGGCAAGAGCTCATCCCTCATACAATCACGGGCATCGGTCATGATCTGCATGGCAATCTTACGAATGGAAGCCAGTTGCTCAGCGGGCGTTATTCCATCAGGCGGTAGATCGAGGATACCCAGGTCAATTTGTTTTTTTAGGCCAGCCACGCGCACCATAAAAAATTCGTCCAGGTTGGAGCCTACGATGGAAAGAAATTTAACCCGTTCCAACAACGGGTTTTTATCATCCTGGGCTTCTTCCAGGACGCGCCTTTGAAACTCCAACATACTCAATTCACGGTTGATATAAAAGCGCGAGTCGTCGAGGTCCAGCTCAGTATTCACTTTTGGAATTGCATCGGTCTTGCGCTCAACGAAGGTAGGCATAGTTACTTCTTTTTACCTTTTTTCTTCTTTTTCTTCTTTGCGCCTGAGTCTTTACCGTCTTTACTCCCTGAAGCGATAGAGAAGGGTGAATAAGGGTCGTGTTTTAGCTCAACCGACAACTTTTCTACCAGGGTCTGGAGGACTTTTACCCGAGCATACCCTTTGGAGTTGCCCTCGATGACTGTCCAGGGAGCGCTGACGGTGCTGGTTTTCAGCAGCATTTCGTTGACTGCTTCTTCATAAAGCGCCCATTTGTCACGGTTACGCCAGTCTTCATCGGTCAATTTCCAGCTTTTGAGCCTGTCGTTGGAGCGTGCTTCAAAGCGTGCCAGCTGTTCCTGCTGGGTAATATGGATCCAGAACTTGAACAATATGGTGCCGAAATCTACCAATTGCCGCTCGAACTGGTTGATCTCCCGGTAGGCGCGTTTCCATTCTTCATCCGAGCAGAATCCTTCGATACGCTCGACCATTACGCGCCCGTACCAACTGCGGTCGAAGATAGCAATCTGCCCTGTCTCAGGAAGCCGGTTCCAGAAGCGCCACAGGTAATGGTGGGTGGCATCATCGCCTTTGGGGGCAGCAATGGGGTAGACGACGTAGCCGCGCGGGTCGATCTTTTCGGTTACCCGGCGAATAGCGCCGCCCTTTCCAGATGCATCCCAGCCTTCGAAAATCAATATAACCGGGCGTTGCTGCAAATATATCTGGTAGGCCAGTTGGTACAGCGCCACCTGGTATTTAACCAGGGAATTCGAGTACTCTTCCCCTTCCAAACTTACGGTCATATCAATCGTGTCTAACATCCCTGGCCCCTTTCTCTTGCTTTTGAACGATCCCGAGCTTAGGCGCTAACCTCTGCCTCATCACTTAAGCCTCAGTTGGTGCGATTTCAGCCTCGCTGGTTTCTTGGGATGTTTCACCTTCTAAAACGGATTCCCAGGCATCTTCAATATCTTCACTATTCATCGGGATTTCAGGCAATACGACCTGTTCAGGCTCTGGGCTTAGGTTCAAACGCTCCTCCAGCGCGGTGATTACTGTTTGGAAAATCTTGGCCTGGGTAAAACGGCGGTCGGTGGCCTCAACGATGGTCCATGGACCCCACTCCGAATCAGTGCGCTCGAACATCTCTTCATAAGCCAGCTCCCATTCATTGTACCTGCGGTGATGCTCCCAGTCTTCTGAAGCTACCTTCCAGGCGGTCATGGGGTCTTTGAGCAGCCGATCAAAGCGTCTTTTTTGTTCTTGTTTGCTGATATGCAGGAAAAATTTCAAAATCAGGTGCCCGTCGTCGGCTAAGGTGCGTTCGAAATCCATGATATCCCTGTAGCCTCTACGCCATTCGCTCTCGGGGATCAAGTTTTCCACGCGCTCGACCAATACCCGTCCATACCAGGAACGGTCAAAGATGGCGATCTCGCCGCGGGCCGGTAGCTTGGTCCAGAAACGCCACAGCCAGGGTCGCTTTTTTTCATATGTTCTGGCAGCACGGATCGGATATAATTTGAACCCTCGCGGGTCCAGGTGTTCGGTCAACGCCCGAATGGAGGTTCCTTTACCAGCCGCATCCCAACCTTCGAATACGATGATCACCGGCAGGCCTGCATCCCAAGATGCCTTCTGCAGGAAATACAAACGCTCACGGCGACCAGGCATGATACGTTTGAATTCGGCTTTGTCCAGGGTTTTGCTTAAATCTATTTTTTCTAACATGGCTTCTTTTACCCCTTTCTGGCCTTATCGAAACAACTACCCTTGTATTTGCGAAGAAGTTTTATTTCAACTGGTAATTTTTGCGAAGTTGCTGTCGTGTAGGATTGAACTGAGATTGTTCCTATTAAACCACATATTAAATAAATGAGAGAGGTGGGATGCCACTATATTCCCCCGAAATCGTCCGATATTGAAAGTCCAGGTCGATTCGTGTACAAAGCGATGGTTACAGCCCGGTCTTGATTTGCAGCTTAAGAAAAAACCGGTAAAGAGAAAAAGAAGTTGCTACCACGACCTTCGCGGCTCTCCACCCAGATTTGGCCGCCGTGCGATTCGATAATATGCCGCGCAATGGCTAGGCCTAATCCGGTGCCGCCTCCTGAGCGCGCCCGGTCAGCCTTGTAGAACCGTTCGAAGATACGCGATAGGTCTTCCTGAGGTATGCCAACACCAGTGTCACTTACCTCAAAGATTACCTTTACCTCTGACCCCGAGCCTACGACATCGGCGGAAAGTGAGATTTCCCCTCCTGCAGGTGTAAATTTAATGGCATTATGAAGAAGGTTGACCAAAACCTGCTCGATACGAGGAGGATCGGCTAGCACTTGAGGCAAATCATCTGGTAATTCGATATGGACAGAAATACC
>CAZAQS010000342.1:0-4836 GCA_964486825.1 uncultured Anaerolineaceae bacterium
TTCGGAACTTTCCGGCGGCCAGCAGCAGCGCGTTGCCATCGCCCGCGCCCTGGTAAACGGCCCCTGCCTGCTCCTGGCAGACGAGCCGACCGGCAACCTGGACAGCGCCACCAGCAAACAGGTGCTGGGCCTGATCCGCCTGCTGCGCTTGCAGCTCGGTTTGACGGTCATCGTCGTGACCCACGACCCGCAGGTAGCCGGGTACGCCGACCGTCGCCTGCACCTGGTGGATGGGCAGCTCCAGCTACCCGGCCCAGCCTCGAGCTTACCCATGCCGGCCGTACAGCCTTCGCTGGCGGAGGCGGGACAATGAGCACACTGGCCTTCTTCACCCGTACAGCCTGGCGGAATATCCGGCGCGGCGGGCAACGCGCCCTGGTCGCCCTGCTCTGCATCGCCTTTGGAGTCATGTCGCTGGTCTCGATGACGCTCGTCTCGCTGGCCTACCAGCAGGCCCTGGTCTTGGAGCCAGGCCACCAGATCGGGGCGGATATCAGCCTGGGCCGGCGGGAGCAGGGCTTCATCTCTCCCGAACAGGTCCAGGAGCTGGAATCCCTGCGCCAGGCCGGGCAGATCGAGCGCTATACCCGGGTCGCATTTATCTCCAGCCTGGCCATCCGGCGCAGCGGCTCCGGTGAGCTGTATTTCATCCCCAATGCCCTGGGCATCGAAACAGACCAATACCCGCTGGCGGGTTCGCTGGTCTTGAGCGAGCCGGGCAACGTAGGCCTTTCCACTTTGCTCGTGCAGCCCGGCGACGCCGTCATCACTCGCGACGTCGCCGCTGAAACGGGCCTCCAGGTCGGGGACGCCATCGTCCTGGCAGACCTGCAGGCCGGCCTCCCCGTCCAGGGCTACGTGCGCGGGATTGCCAGCGACACGCCCAACCACCAGGGCAGCAAGATCTACTATACCCTGGAGACGGCTACGCTCCTGGCCAACGGGGGTCCGGCCGTGAATACCATCCTGGTAAACGCTCCCGACCCCGCTTCCCTGAGCGCCGGGCTGGAGCAAGCCGGTTGGTCCACATTCACAGCCGCAATCGCGGCCCAGAACAACTCCTCCGCCCGAGACCTGTTCGACACACTACTGAAAGGGGCTGGCGTCCTGGGCATGCTGGTCGGGGGCATCGGCATCGCCAACACCATGCAGGTCCTGCTGCGCCGCCGGCAGCGCGAAATCGCCATCTGGAAGGCGCTCGGTTACCGGGAGCTCGACCTGAGCGCCCTGTTCGCCATCGAGGCCTTCCTTCTCGGCCTCGTTGGGGTTGGGCTGGGCATCCTCCTGGGGGTCGCCATCTCTACCGGCCTGGTCGACTTGTTTACCCGCACTGGCAACCTGCTGGTCTCCTGGACCTTCTCACCCTACCCGCTGCTCTTGAGCGGCGTTGCAGGCCTGTTCACGACGGTGCTCTTCGCCTTATGGGCCATTGCTGGCGCCAGCCAGGCCCAACCCCTGGCGCTGCTGCGGGACGAGCCCGTGCCGGTTGCGCGTCTTTCGCTCGCCAGGCAGCTCGGCCTGGCGCTCCTCCTGGGGATCCCGTTCACCGCCATCACCGGCCTGGTGATGGGTTCCCTGCTGAAGGGCCTGGGCGTTCTGCTGTTTGCCCTGCTGGGCTTCGCCGTTTTAGGGGGCGGCCTGGGAGGCCTGGCCTGGCTCACCACCCGCCTGCTGCCCTTGAAATGGCTGCCCCTGGCTAACATGGCCCGCATCAGCCTGCGCAGGCGCGGCAAGAGCCTGGTCTTCGCCATGATCGCCTTGTTCTGTGGCGTCGTCTCCATCGCAATGGGGGTGGTCGTCATCGAAAATGCCACCGGGGAAATGCGCCAGCATACGATCGAAGTACAGGGATATAACCTGAACGTCGTGGCGCCTTATGAGGAAGAACCCCTCGTGCGGCAGGCCGTGCTCGCCCAGCCCGTTCAGGCCTCTGCTTACAGTTACCAGACCCAGGTGGGACAGGTCCGGGCCCTGGACGGTGAATCTACCCATACACCGGTCCTGCTGGGGTTTTCGGAGGCGCCGGAGAACTACCAGGTCAGCGGCGCAGCGTGGGGCAGCCACCCACAGGGCGTCTATTCCTATACCCACGCCCAGATCCCTCCCGGCAGCCAGGTGGAAGTGACCTTCAAAGACGGTTCGACCCGCCTGCTCGAAGTGGTCGGCGTCTACGACTATATCTGGGGCATGACCTACCGGCCGCCTGTGCTGGGCCTGCTCGCTCCGGCCGGCCTGGTTGCCGGGTTGGCCGAGCCCGATTCGGTGACCTACTATATCAAAACCAACCCGGCCGAGGCTAAATCTATCACCAGCGCCCTGGGCGCCGCCCTTCCTGGAGCAACGGTCATCAATATGGCCTCCTACCTGACCAGGTATGTGCAAACCTACAACAACCTGTTCGTGCTGGCGCTGGCCATGGCCGGTCTGGCTCTGCTGGCAGGCGTGCTGCTGGTGGCCAACTCGGTCAGCCTGGCGATGCTCGAGCGGCGCTACGAGATCGGCGTCCTCAAAGCTGTCGGTTATTCCCAGGTTCACATTTTGGCCTCACTGGCAGTAGAATATAGCCTGGCGGCCGCCATCGCTGTGCTGGCCGGGATTGCCGCGGTCAAGATCTTGCTCATCGTCCTATCCATCCTCAACGATCTGGCGGCTGGACTGCTGGTGCTTTCCCCTCTAGCCGCCGGGCTGATCCTGCTGGCTGGCGCCGGCCTGGTGCTGGGGACCGTGGCCTGGGTGACCTGGGGACCCGTGCGGGTACCGCCGGCAATTTTGCTGAACGAGCGAGCTTGAGATGAGAACCAGGCTTTGAGAGCCATGATGCGCTTTTTCCGTAGCTTGAGGGGTAAGCTGATCCTTGGGTATACCTCCGTAACCGTCCTGGCGCTGTTGGCGCTGGAGGTGCTGGTATTTTTGTTGCTGCTGGCCCTCTTCAGCCTGAACAACAGCGACAAGGTAGAGTACCTCTCCGACATCATCTTCACCCTCTACCCCCAGGCTCGCTACTATCTCCAGCCGGGTGAAGAGGACCTGCCCCAGCTCCAGGAATGGCTGGAGCAGGTCTATGCGCACGGCTATGCCAGCCTGGAGCCGCAGGGCTTCCTCGACAGCCCGGCTGCCGCCATCGTGCGCAGCCACCCGCTCTACGTGCTCTCCCTGGATGGGACCGTGCTGGCCCAGGTTCCCCTGCAAGGGGAGGGCCTGGTCGGGCAGGCTTACACGCCCCCGCCTATCCCCAACAGCCAGGTCATCCTTGCCAACGCTTACCAGGGCGTCCTGGACCCGTTGATGCTTTCGGCCCTCACGCCCGGCGGCGATTACCTGATGGCCATGCCGGTCTTGCAGGCCGGGCGGGAGTCCCCGCCGGTAGGGGTGATCGTCCTGACGGTAGAACCGCCCCCGCCCTTGATCCTGTCGGTTTGGCCGGTGCTGCTGGGCGCCGTCGTGCTAACCGGCCTATTGTTGCTGATGGGCGTTACGCCCTTTGCAGCCCTGTTCGGCTTTATCATGTCGCGCGGCCTGACCCGCCGCCTGGGAGAGCTGACCCGGGCAGCCGACGCCTGGAGCGAAGGGGACTTTGCCCTGCTGCCCCAGGACCGCTCGGGTGATGAGATCGGCCACCTTGGGATGCGTATGCGCCATATGGCCGAGCGCATTCAGGCGCTGTTGCAAGCCCGGCGCGAACTGGCGTTGATGGAAGAGCGCAACCGGCTGGCGCGCGAGCTGCACGACACCGTCAAGCAACAGGCCTTCGCCACGTTGATGCAGGTCCGGGCCGCCAAAAACCTGCTGGACTCAGATCCGCAGGGCGCCCGCCAGCATCTGGAGCAGGCCGAAGGGCTGGTGAAGGTCTCTCAGCAGGAGCTGGGGCGGGTGATCTCCGAGCTGGGGCCGGCCGAGCTGGAAGGCCAGGGGCTGGTGAATGCCCTGGGGGAGCATCTCAAATCCTGGTCGCAGCACAGCCTCATCCCATCAAGTTTGCAGGTCCAGAACGAGCGCCGCCTGGCCCTCTCCCTGGAACAAGCCATTTTCCGGGTCGCCCAGGAAGCGCTGGCAAACGCAGCCCGCCACAGCCGGGCTTCCCAGGTGCTCGTGCGCCTGGATTATGCGCCCGAGTCGGTCTGCCTGGAAGTCAGCGATAACGGGGCCGGGTTCGTCCCTCACCCACGCCAGGAGCAAGGCCTGGGACTACAAAGCATGCACGAGCGCGCCGCTGCCATGGCAGGCCAGCTCTTCATCGAGAGCCGCCCTGGAGAAGGCGCCACCGTCCGCCTGGTCGTACCCGTTGCCGGAGAGGAGCGAGCGCAAGAACATGGCCGATAAGATCAGTGTACTGCTCGTCGACGACCACCAGGTCGTTCGCATGGGCTTGAAAGCATATTTTGACACCCTGCCCGACATCCAGATCGTGGCGGAGGCCGGCAACGGCGCCGAGGCCGTCGAGCTGGCAGCCCAATACGCGCCCGACGTGGTCTTGATGGACCTGATCCTGCCGGGCATGGACGGTGTGGAAGCTACCCGCGCCGTGAAGAAGACCAGCCCGCGCAGCCAGGTGATCGTGCTGACCTCCTACCACGAGGACGAGCATATCTTTCCAGCCATCCAGGCCGGGGCGCTCTCCTACGTTCTGAAGGATATCGACCCGGATGAGCTGGCGGAGGCCGTCCGCCGGGCGCGGCAGGGCGAGGCGGTGCTCAACCCGCGCGTGGCGGCCCGCCTGGTTCAGGAGATGCACGGCTCGACCGGTGAGCGCGCCAACCCCTTCAAAGAGCTGACCGGACGAGAGCTCGACGTACTGCGCCAGATCGCCAGCGGCAAGAACCACCGCCAGATCGCCGA
>CAZAQS010000343.1:0-4823 GCA_964486825.1 uncultured Anaerolineaceae bacterium
GCCAGGATATCTATATTACGAATATCGTAAAAGACCGGCCGCCTAAGAATCAAAACCCTACCCAAAAGGCCATCCGACTCTACGGCCCTATTTTACTGCGCCAGATTGAGATCATACAACCCAGGGTAATCGTACCACTAGGGCGTTTTGCGCTTGAATTCGTCCTCGCAAACTTCAAAGTAAGGGAAGGAGGGAAAATCAGCGACCTGCATGGCTTTCCCCTCGAGGGACAGGCAACCTACGGAGAAATTGCTATCCTACCTTTGTATCACCCCGCAGCAGCTTTTTACAACCGTGTTTTAAGGCAAACGTTGGAAAGGGACTTTCAATCCCTCAAAGAATTTATCTAGCTTGTAAAAAGAGCGACCCTCTATGCCGCAGGGTCGCTCTTGGTCTGATGCTTGGTTGTAAACAGGTTTCAATAATTCAATAAATAAGAGAACAAAATTGCGAAGACCGTAATCAAAAAGATGACTACGTAGTTTCGTTCCTGTTCTCGAGCTTTCGCCGCTTCTTCATCCTCTCTTTGAATATTTCGCAAGTTTCTTCTCCTGGTATTATCAACGCGTACTCTCACAGCCGCCGTGATATTCGACCCAGGACCTTCAGTATATAAAAGTAGCGCCAATATGAGGGTAATCAAAAAAAGCACGGGAGCGATAAGAAGGATCTCCGGGGTCATGATTTGCGCCCCGCCTTCGGCTTCCAGTCCCCAGAGTCTTCATCCTTTTCAAATTCATTCTTTACTGCTGCCCATGCTACTCGATGGGCTGTTTCCTCTCGGGATGCGTCACCCCGCCGTTGCTTGGGATCATCATAGGTCTCCCAAGCGCTATTAAACGCCTTCCTATATATATCCTGTGCACGGCTCGGAAGGTTATCCCGGACCGAATCAGGCAACTCACTTTTCTTCTTGTAAGGCATCGTACACCTCCGTACTTACTTTTTAGCTGATATAAATATCAGCTAAAATAAGAAGCACTTGCTTCTCAAATAATCATATTTTTATCTTATTTGAGAGATATTGTAAGCCTTATCTTGGGGAATAGCAAGTAGGGAAATACCTTGATTAAGTTAAGGGTAATCCCTACCTTCTAACTGGTGGTAGGGAAAATCCTACTGAGGTTTAGGATATTCCCCTATTGAAGGGGTTGGAGGTAACATTTATAGTGGAATACAAGGAGAAGTATAAATAGCTGGGCTTTTTAAATTTCCAGCTAAGCACCGGAAGGAATAAAATTATGCAGATAAGACCAGGGGCGAGCGTTTTAACAATCGGCGAAAATGAGGTGGGAAGAGTAGAGAGGATCGTGATCGATCCACGCACGAAGGAGATTACCCACCTGGTCGTGGGGAGTAGTCTTCTTTTCAACGATTCAAGAATCGTCCCCGTGGAAATGATCTCCTCGGCTGAATCGGACCGTATCCACCTGATATCAGATAAGGAAAGTTTAGAAAATCTGCCCTTTTTTGAGGAGACCCATTTCATACCTCAAGTGGAGGGAGACGAGACCAACCAGGTCCCACCTTTGTACTGGTATCCCCCAGTCGGGATGACTGCGATGGGATATCCGGGATATTTTGCATATCCATATCCTACCCATACGGAACAAAATCTTCCTGAAGAGCTGGTGGCTCTCCAAGATGGGGCTAAAGTGACGGATATCTCTGGTGAAGACGTAGGCGAGATCGAAAAAGTTATCGCGGCAGGGGAGAGTGATAAGGTGACCCACTTCGTTGTTGGATGGGGAATGCTCCAGCGCACTCGAAAACTCTTTCCCATTCACTGGGTCGAAAGCGTCGCTCAAAATCAGGTAAGGTTGGCAGTCCACAAACGTGAAATCGAGCGCTTGCCAGAATATCAGGGGTAAACCGGGAAAGTCGAACAGTTTTGGGTATAAACCAGCGCAGGTCCCATCACAAATGATGAGCTCAAAATTACGTTTTACATCACCGATTGTATTGGTTACCCTTCTTATGGGCTTGATGTTGCATTCTTGCCAGGCTTTTGAACCGCCACCAGAGGGGGTTTTGACGCCCCAAGAGCTGATCTTTACTTCAGCAGCAGAGACGATCATAGCAAATCTAACTCCTGTCCTGGACCCTATGGACCGGTTTGAAACCCCAGCAGCTTCTCCTCCTGGCCTGGAAGCCATCAGCCCTACACCTGACGAAATTCCAAGCCCTCCCCAGACACCTGGCCCTACCCCGACCCTGGTTTTGGAGTTCGAGGATGATTTTCAAGAACAGGGGTATTGGGAGACTGCCAATGAGGAAGAAATACGGGCTTACTACTCTTCGGAAGGCTTTCGAATCGAAAATTATGCCACGGAAAAGATCGTCAGCAATACGGTATGGCTTGATTATGGGGACGTACGGGTAGAGGTAAGCGCAGATCTTACAGCCGGACCCGACGGCGCACAGTTTGGGGTTGTATGTCGTTGGCAGGATGATGAAAATTTCTACGCTTTCCTGGTAGCTCAGACAGGCGACTTCGCCATCGCCAGGATACAGAATGGGGAAACAAATTTCTTGGAGGAAGGCAGATTGGAAATGGAATTACTACCTTCCGCTCAGTACTGGCGGATTGCAGGTGGCTGTTTAGGGCACAGATTAATTCTAGAAGTGGAGGGGCAGGTGCTGGCAGAAACTCAAGACGAGACCTTCCCGGTAGGATTGGTAGGGATAGCAGTCGGAACGCGTGGCGAAGCGGGGGCCGAGGTGAGCTTCGAAAGCTTTAAAGCGTTTACGCCTGTCCTGGACCTGGCTCCCGTGCCCACCCTTACGGCTGAACCCGGGCCAACAGCATCTCCAACGCCTCCTACAACTACTCAACTGCCTACACCTACTCCCCTTGGTACAGCACTGCCCAGCCCAACCATAACATCACCCATCCCATCCCCTACCGAATTACCCCAGCTAACCAGCACACCTCTTGTAACCGTCCCTGCGGGTACACCCACACCACCTCCTGCGACCGCTACTCCTGTTCTCAGCCTGGTCTTCGAGGATGACTTCGCCATTCGACGAGGCTGGCATACAGAAATCCGACCTGGCTTTGAAATGTATTACCAGGCCAATGGTTATCGGATCCACAACCACAACCCGTCCTCCAATGTAAGCAGCATCCGCACTTTCGATCACCTGGATATACGTGTAGAGGTTGACGCAACCTTTGTGCGTTGGGCGACTGGCAGCTACTATGGGGTCGTCTGCCGCTGGCAAGACCTACACAACCTGTATGCTTTTGTCCTCGGGGTCGATGGTTTTCATGCCATCGTAAAAATACAAAACCGGGAGGTCATTTTCTTAGGTGAAGGCCAGGGGAATGGCTCGATTGAGCTGGGAGGTGGGGTAAACCGCATCAGTGGTATATGCCAGGGGAACTTGTTAGCTCTAGAAGTCAACGGGCAAAGGCTTTTGGAAACGGAAGATTTCACCTTCGGGTCGGGATACGTCGGCTTACTGGTAGGAAACCAGGACCTACCCGGCAGCCTGGTGCATTTCGATAATTTTACGCTCTTCGCCCCATAGAAAGGATGAAATGAACGAATCGTGGGCTGAACGAATACCAGACGAACAGTGGCGCATTTATCGAGAGGTAATCATAGGCGCCAGAGCGCGCAAAATTAGCTTTGCCTTAGGAGGCGCCTTTGCCGTTTTTACATATACTGGTCTATATAGGAATACCAAAGACCTGGATATCTACGTGCTCCCCGAGCTGAGGTTCGAAATGATCGACGTCCTCAACCGGCTGGGGATGAAAGATTATCACGACGTACTGCCATACGACCGGCGCTGGATCTTCCGCTCCTACCAGGGCGCCACTATCGTAGATATCATCTGGTCAATGGCAAACCGGCGGGTTGAGGTAGATTCAGGTTGGTTCGAACGCAACACAGCCATACAATCCAGAGGTGAGCTTGTACCGATCGTACCACCAGAGGAGTTGATTTGGGCGAAACTCTTCGTACTACAACACGACCGCTGTGATTGGCCGGATGTCTTCAACTTGATCTACGCTCAAGGTGAGAAACTGGACTGGCTATACCTGATGAATCGCATGGGTGAGGATCTCCCGTTGTTATCGGCTGCGCTCTCTGTCTACGCCTGGGTCAGCCCCAGATCTGCCGGTAGCTTGCCAGAATGGATTTGGAAGCGCTTGGGATTGCCCATACCCAAGGAGGATTCCCTTGAATACGAGGATCGCTGCCGGGCTGACCTGATCGATGAAAGACTGTGGTTCTTGCCACGCTTGCCAGAGGATCAAATTAATGAGGGAAAACCTTAAAAATGGGGGAGGAACAGGCAACGATTGAAGAATTGGTACCGTTTTCTTAAAGGAGACAAGAAAAGGAACACCCAAATCCTTAAGTACATCCTGCATGCCGCCATCCTGGTCGGCCTCTTCATAGCAGCCAGAAGGTTCCTGCGTAGGTGTCACCCTGGCAGCCTTTTGGGTGGAGGAAGCTCGCCTGCCTACATTGGTTCTGGTCGGGATCATACTGGCTCTTGCACTTATCTTCCTGCTACCCTTCTCCCGCCGTAATCTTGGCCGACTCGCCCAACGCTTCGCTGAGCGGTGGAGACTGTTGGAGCAGTGGCAAGAACTCAGGGAGGCGGTGAAAGAGGTGATGACTCCCAGGATCACTGCCGCTACAATGGGAATAACGATCCTTGCGTTATTTATAAATGTTGTCATCCTGGATCTGAGCCTGAGGGGAATCGGCCTGGTAATCCCGTATGCTTCTCTCTTCCTGGCATACGTCCTTCCTACCATGTTAGGACGTCTTACCGCCCTTCCAGGAGGGATAGGGATAACC
>CAZAQS010000344.1:0-4793 GCA_964486825.1 uncultured Anaerolineaceae bacterium
CACCTCCTTCCGAGAAAGCCAGGATATCTTCCGCACAGGATGGTGGGCTGTATTCCCCCACCGCGAATACGTCAAAGTCGATGAGATAAGACTGGACGAGTCTGTCAATGTAGATGCGCCATTCCAGATCGAAGGCATCACCACCACCTTTGAGGAGCTGCGCAACGGGGTGACCCTCCAGGATGGGCGCAAGCTGGTCTGGTTTGGGAACAAGCGCACCCGTCTGATAGAAATCTCCGAGCGGCGATGGAAAGGGTTCTCTACCAATTTAACCCTGCAAAACTACCGCAATGTGCTTTCGGGAAAAGAAATCCGCTTTTTAGATGGCAGCGGTAACGAAGTGATCAGCCAGGGCAATGACCTGAGCGGGGCTTTCATGAATTCCGTCGCCGTTGCGGTGCCGGCTACGATCATCCCGATACTGATCGCAGCCTTCGCGGCCTATGGTTTCGCCTGGCTGAACTTCCCCGGACGGAAATTTCTCTTCACCATCGTTGTTGCTCTGCTGGTGGTCCCCTTGCAGATCGCCCTCGTCCCCATCCTGCAGGACTACACCAAGCTGAACCTGACCGGCACTTTCCTGGCGATCTGGCTGGCGCACACCGGATTTGGCTTACCGCTGGCGATCTACCTGCTGTTTAACTATATCAGCCAGCTGCCGCGCGATATCCTTGAATCGGCCTTCATCGACGGCGCCTCCAACTTCACCATCTTCACTAAACTGATCCTGCCGCTCTCGGTACCGGCGCTGGCTTCCTTCGCCATCTTCCAGTTCCTGTGGGTGTGGAACGACTACCTGGTAGCCCTGGTTTTCCTGGGGAATAAACTCCCGGTACTCACCAGCGCCCTGGCAGCTATCGTCGGCGAGCGCGGGCAAGACTGGCATTTGCTCACCTCGGGCGCCTTCATCACTATGTTGTTGCCCCTGGCGGTCTTCTTCGCCCTGCAGCGTTTCTTCGTGCGCGGGATGATGGCTGGGTCAGTAAAAGGATAAGCATTCGCACAAAGGTGCAAATGAGCGCCGGCGGCGCTCCGGCAAATGTAGCCGCCGGCCTGGCTAAGTTAGGGGTGTCAAGCGGGTTTATGGGGTGGCAATTTGCCCATGTGATCAAGGTGAGCGAAGAAGAGTTGGTTTTCCTGAGCGGCCTGGAAGATCTGGAACAAGCCGCACGTAGCCTGATGCACCCGGGTCTGCGCCTGCTGGTTGTGACGCACGGCAAGGAAGGTTGTACGTTCTTTACTCCGCATTCCAGCCGCCATGTGCCAGGTTTTAACGTCCAGCCTGTTGATACTACCGGTGCGGGAGATGCTTTTATGGCCGGCTTGCTGAAAGGACTGTTTGAATACCCAGACGCATATCAGGATGAAGATCTGCTGGTAGAGATCTGCCGTTACGCCAACGCGGTCGGTGCCCTGACCACCTTTGAGCGTGGGGCGATCCCGGCCTTACCATCCACTGAAAATGTTTCCCTATTCCTTGAAAGAAAGTGAGACCACCTATGCCTGTAAAAATATTTCCTGAGAATTTTATCTGGGGTGTAGCTACTGCAGCCTACCAGATCGAAGGGGCCTGGAATGAGGACGGCAAAGGTGAGAGCATTTGGGATCGCTTCAGCCACCTTCCCTACAGGGTCCTGAACGGCGATACCGGTGACGTGGCTTGCGACCATTACCACCTTATGCCCGACGACCTGGCCTTGATGCGCGATCTAGGAGTCAAGGCCTACCGCTTCTCGACCGCCTGGAGCCGGGTTCTTCCAGAGGGGCGCGGCCAGGTCAACCCGAAGGGATTGGATTTCTATGACCGGCTGGTCGACAGCCTGGTAGAACTCGGGATCCAGCCGGTCTGCACCCTATATCATTGGGATTTACCACAGGCCCTGCAGGAAAAGGGCGGCTGGACCAATCGAGATACGACCGATTGGTTCGTAGAATATGCCCAGGTGATGTTTAAGCGGCTGGGCGACCGGGTCAGCCATTGGGCGACGCATAACGAGCCATGGGTGGTGGCCTTCCTTGGGCACGGTACCGGCCTTATGGCGCCGGGACAGGCAGATACCAGCCTGGCTTACCAGGTCATGCACCACCTTTTGCTATCTCATGGCAAAGCCCTGCAGGCCTACCGGGCAGGGGGATATCCTGGGGAAATCGGCATCGTGGTTGATATCGAACATACCCAGCCTGCCAGCCACACAGAAGCCGACCTGGAAGCCTGGAAACGTTATACCGACCATTACCCATGGATCGGCACCGAACCCGTTTTCAACGGAGCTTATCCCTCGGAATTGATGGAATGGCTTGGACCTACAGCGCCAAAAGTTAAAGAAGGAGACCTGCAGCTAATCCACCAGCCGGTAGACTTCCTGGGGGTCAATTACTACCGCGGAGTAGAGCTGCGCTTCGACCCCGGGGGCGGTATCCTAAAATGCAAAGCCAGGCACCTGAGTGCGCCGATGTGCGGGTACACCGAGATGGGCTGGGGAATCTACCCGCAAGGTCTGCGTTCCGTTCTTAGCCAGATTCGCGACCGATACGGAAATCCCAAGGTATTCATCACTGAGAACGGCTGCGCCGCGCCTGATTTGTTGGATGAAGATGGGAGGGTAAGAGATTGGCAGCGGGTGGATTACGTGCGCGCCCACCTGTCAGCCGCTCATGATGCCATCCAGGATGGCGCTAACCTGGGTGGATATTTCCATTGGAGCTTTATGGATAATTTCGAGTGGGCGCAAGGTTATTCACAACGCTTCGGCCTGGTATGGATCGACTTTGCCAGTCAAAAAAGGATCCCGAAAGACAGCTTTGAGTGGTACCGGGCAGTCTGCGCCCGAAATGGGCTCGAATTCTAGACGGACCTAAGCTGTGGCATCAAACCATTCTCCTGGAGGCTTCCAATGGCAGTAGAAACCCTGCTGGAGAGGCAATCCTCTCAGGCTTTCGCCAGGCTGAAGCCACGCCTGGAAGAACGTCACGCAGATTACGCGGCAGGATCTCCTGTCGAGTGGCAAGCCTTCCTTATACGGCTGGAGGATCATTTCGAGCAGCTATTCAAACTGCTTTTACAGCTGTATGGGAACCAATACGATTTCTTCTTCCACCTGGAGGACCTGCTACACAGACTGGCGCGCTCCTGGATAGAGAGGCCCGAGGACCTGAAGCAGCTCGACGCCAAACGCGAGGCCAATCAGTTATGGTTTCAATCCAACAAAATGCTTGGCGGGGTTGGTTATGTAGACCTGTTCGCAGGCGATTTAAGAGGTCTACGGGAGAAGATCCCCTACTTTAAAGAGCTGGGGCTGACGTACCTGCACCTCATGCCGCTCTTCCGGGTACCAGAGGGTGAAAACGACGGTGGGTACGCAGTCAGCAGCTACCGGGAGGTGGACCCAGCCCTGGGGAGCATGGGTGAGCTTTCAGACCTGGCGCGGGAGCTGCGGACGGAGGGCATCAGCCTGGTGCTGGACCTGGTCTTCAACCATACCTCCGATGAGCATGAGTGGGCAAGGCGAGCCCTGGAGGGAGATGAAGAATACCAGGAATACTACCGCATGTTCCCAGACCGCAGCATACCAGATGCGTATGAGGTGCACTTGCGAGAGATCTTCCCGGATGAGCACCCAGGCGCCTTCACATACCGGGCGGATATCAAGCGCTGGGTTTGGACAACCTTTCATTCATACCAGTGGGACCTCAATTACAACAACCCGGTCGTCTTCAACCAGATGGCGGAGGAGATGCTCTTCCTTGCCAATGCAGGCACGGAAATCTTGCGCCTGGATGCGGTGGCTTTCACCTGGAAGCAACTGGGGACGAGCTGCGAAAACCTGCCAGAGGCCCATATGCTCATTCAGGCTTTTAATGCGGTCGCTCGCATCGCTGCCCCCAGCCTGTTATTCAAATCTGAAGCCATCGTGCACCCGGACGACGTCAGTCGCTATATTTCGCAGCAGGAATGCCAGCTCTCCTATAACCCGCTATTGATGGCGTTACTGTGGAACTCGCTTGCCACTCGGGATGTGCGCCTGCTCAAGCAGGCCCTGGCTGAACACCATAAAATCGATCCCCACTGCTCCTGGGTCAACTATGTGCGCTGTCACGATGACATCGGATGGACGTTCTCAGATGAGGCTGCGGCCCGTTTCGGTATCAATGGCCAAGATCACCGTAGCTTCTTGAACGACTTCTATACCGGGCGCTTCGAAGGCAGCTTTGCACGCGGCCTGCCCTTTCAGGAGAATCCCAAGACCGCAGACGCGCGTGTCTCCGGCACATGCGCTTCCCTGGCAGGGTTGGAAAAGGCCAGCCTGGAGGAGACTGCCACAGAAGTCGACCTGGCTATCAGGCGCATCCTTCTTATGCACGCTGTCATCCTGACCGTGGGCGGCATCCCGCTCCTGTACCTGGGGGACGAGGCCGGGACCTTGAATGATTATAGCTACCGGACCGACAGATCCAAGGCTGGTGACAGCCGCTGGGTGCACAGGCCGCGCACCGACTGGAACAGGCTTAGCAAGCGCTCAGATCCAAACACGACCGAAGGGCGTATCTTCCAGGGCTTGCAACGGTTGATCCAGTTAAGGATGAATTGTGATATCCTCGGACAGGGCAGTATGGAAGTCATCGAGCCGGATAACGATCACGTCCTGGCCTTCGCCCGCATCCTGGAGAATGAAAGGGTCCTGGTTTTTGCGAACTTTTCAGAAAGCCATCAAACCCTACCCGCCAATTTGCTGCGCTTATACGGACTGAGCTATACGTTCACAAACTTGATCTCTGGCGAACAGCTTTCCTTT
>CAZAQS010000345.1:0-4772 GCA_964486825.1 uncultured Anaerolineaceae bacterium
CGGACCTGGGCGCCGTTCCCGGGCTTGAGGTGCGACCTCCGGATGTTTGGCGTTATTTCGTCCGGGTGAAACCGGAAGCCCTGGCCCGCTTTGCCGGGGAGAATGGCTTGCTCGATTTGCCTTCCCGCTCGGTAGAAGACGAGTTCGTCTACCAGAATAGTTACCGTTTGAACCAGAAATTCTACGCATCCCTGGGGGAGAAACGCGCCTTTGTGCTCAGCCACGGTCGGAACCTGCTGGTGCTCAAGATCGTGGGTTATGCCGAACAGGTGGTAGATTACTATTGCTTGAACGAACAGACCGCCCACGTCTGGATCAGCCACCAGCGCTACCCCACCAAGGGGCGCGTCTGGCATCCGGGCGGGGCGCACCCCTTTATCGGGTTGAACGAGGCCCTGGTGCATAACGGCGATTTTGCCAACTATCACTCGGTCGGGGAATACCTCCGCCAGCGCAATATCGGCCAGCTTTTTTTGACCGATACCGAGGTCAGCGTGCAGCTCTTTGACCTGTGGGACCGGATTTATGGCTACCCCCTGGAGATCACCCTGGAGGCCATGGCGCCCACCACCGAGCACGATTTCGCCATGCTGCCGGCGGAAAAGCGCAACCTGTACCAGGCTGTACAGCGGACGCATATACATGGCTCCCCCGACGGCCCATGGTTCTTCATCCTGGCCCGGTCACGGCCTGGAGATGAGGTAGCTGGAGCTGGATCCGAGACAGACGCATACGAGCTGCTTGGCATCACGGACACCAGCATGCTACGCCCGCAGGTGTTTGCATTATATGAAAACAAGACTGATAGTGGGGACGGTGTACAGATCGGCCTGATCGCCTCCGAGCGCCAGGCCATTAACGCCTGCCTGCGCTCTCTCTGCAAGACGGATGGACGCTTCCAACCCTTTGCGGACCGCTATTGGGTAGCGCGCGGCGGCTCCCACTCCGACGGAGGCGCCTTCCGCTTCACGGTCAACGTACCGGCCGGAACCGGTAGCGGCACAGCCAGCCTATCGTGTAGGGATAAGTTTGGTGAACCGGTCAGCTTGAGCGGGCGACAACGGCATCCCGGTCAGGTAGATCTTGACCCCCACCAGGCCCGCCAATCTTACCGGGAGGATTGGACTGCGCTAGCCTATCACGCCTATGATAACGGTGGAGCGAACACGTTATGGAAGTGGCTCGGGCCGCAGATGGAGGGTCTGGGTTGGGGAGAGCTGGTCTGGACGCTGGATTGGTTGCTGAGTTTCAGCCGGGAAGGTGGAGACGAATGCGCGCTGGTCCAGCAGACTCTCAACCACTTGAGGGATAGGCGTTATCCAACCGGGGACAAGAAACGTGCTTCACTGCTCAGGCTGGTTGACGAAGCGCTAATGAAGCTATTCGACCAGACCCCCCTATTGGAGGCTGGCCTGCCTTCAAGTCGCCGGCGGTTGACCTGGGCGGATAGGCACAGCCTCCGCTCACCGAGAGGCGGAGAAGAGGTTCTGCTCATTGATGCAATGGGCTTTCCCCCGGAGGGAGAGGACAGCGCCGCGCGGTCGATGGTCAAGGCATACCAGGCCGGATGGATTCGCCAGATCGTCTACAACTGGCGCGGAGGGCGCTTCGCCGCCTGTGGCTTTGGCTCTACCAGCGACGGCACTCGTATCGACCTGTACGGCGATGTGGGCGATTACATGGCATCCGGCCTGGATGGCGCAGAAGTACATCTTCACGGCGATGGTCAGGACCAGCTGGGGCAGATCTTCAAGCGCGGCAAGCTGGTCATCCACGGGGATGTCGGGCAGACTTTCCTGTACGGCGCAAAGGGCGGCGAGGTCTACGTGCTCGGCTCGGCGGCCGGCCGCCCGCTCATCAATGCCGTTGGGAGGCCACGGGCAGTGATCAACGGCACATGCCTGGATTACCTGGCCGAATCGTTCATGGCCGGTGATCCACTACACGACGGCGGGTTTATCATCCTGAACGGTGTTGCCTTCGACGAAAGCGGCCGGTTGAAGGAGCTGGACTCCCCCTACCCGGGCGGCAACCTGTTCTCGCTGGCCTCCGGGGGCGCTATCTACCTGCGCGACCCCCACGGAATCGTACAACCGGGCCAGCTAAACGGAGGCGCGTTTGCAGAACTTAGCCCTGCAGACTGGGAACTGATCCTGCCCTATTTACAGGAAAACGAGCGCTTATTTGGCATCCGGGTGGATGAGTTGTTGCGGGTGAAAGAAGCCAGCCAGACGCCCCAGCAGGTTTACCGCAAGGTAAAAGTTCATGCTGAAAGCGCGTCTTGAATCCGAGGTCAGGCTGCAGTAAGCTCTACGTCCGCCAGCCCGGGGATTCCCCCGGCTGAGGCAGCCGTCCGCACGGCCCGAAGTACGGCCTGGGCCATGGCTTCAGCCGCGAAAGCTCCTACGATATTGACATCCGCTTTGACCTTGCCGGTCGACAGCGCAAAGACGGTATCGCCGTCCAGCATGGTATGAGCCGGGCGGATGGTCCGGGCCACCCCGTCCTGAGCCATCTGGGCCACCTTATTGGTCTGCTCTTTATTGAAGCGGGCCGTACTGGCGACGACACCGATCACCGTATGCTCACGCATGGCAAAACCCAGGATAGTGCGCCCAACCAGGCCGCGCATGACGGACAGGGTATCTGCAAAGTAACCCTGCTCCCCGATATGCAATGGGCCACGCTGGAAGGAGCGCGCCCCAGCCACGATCTGGCCGGTAGCGGGATCGAGAACGTCGCCGAAGACGTTCACCGCCGCGATGGCGCCCACCACCAGGCCTCTACCCAGGCCCAGGCTGGCGGTTCCGATCCCGGATTTCATGGCTTGCCCCAGGCCCAGGATCTTCCCAACTGTTGCTCCCGTGCCCGCTCCCACGTTACCCTCTGCCGGCCTTTCGGTGGAGGCGTTCAGGCAGGCCTGGTATCCCATCTCCGCGTCCGGTCGCACATCGGCGCGCCCCAGGCTAAGATCGAATAGGATGGCTGCCGGAACGATCGGGACCCGTGCCGGCCCGGCATTATATCCCACCTGGCGCTCTTCCAGGTAACGCATGACTCCGGCCGCGGCGTCCAGCCCAAAAGCCGACCCACCAGAGAGCAGGATGGCGTGCACGTTCTCCACCAGGTTCTGTGGGTGTAGCAAGTCGGTTTCACGTGTCCCGGGCGCACCACCGCGCTGATCGATGCCGCCAACGGCGCTGCTTTCTGCAAGGACCACCGTACAGCCGGTCAGGGCCTCCAGGTCGTGAGCGTGCCCGACACGGATACCGCCTACGTCCGTAATCGAATTTTGAAGCTTCATACCGGCTACATCCTCAAGCTTTCACGATGCTCAGCAGGCGCGCCCCTTCTACCTGGCGGAAATTGGCCCCTTGACCGGCCGTCCGGAGCACGGCGGCTTCATCGTTCACCTGTACTCCTGAAATAATATCGGCCCCATAATCGAAAAGGACCGGTGAGAGAGGCGTACTAGGTCCCAACACCATCACCTGCGCCTGAGGGCGGCAAAGAGCCAACAAGCCCTCCAGGGTGTGGTTGACGAGGGCGCTGCCTGTCAAGGCAACCATATCCGCCTGGGGCAAGAGATCGGCAGCCCGATCGGCGGAGTAATCTCCCTGGGATGGATTCTGCTCGATCACCCACAGCCGCCGGGCTATCCCTGAGAGCCGGTCGACGAACGGGAAATGTCCCACAATTGCGATATCCTTGCCTTTACCCGAGCTTGCCAGGAGCTCGGCGGCATTTACTTCCTGCACTCGCCAACCCGGCCCATCCTCGGGTATATCCAGGAGAGAGTTCAAGGCCGCTACACCAATGCCGGCCTCCAAAGGGGTATCCGAGCGAGCGTACTCGCACAGCTCTCCAGCTAGCTTCTCGTGTAATCTCCCGGCCTCGCGCACCGGAGCATGCCCGTGGGGCAGTCCTTCACCGGCCGGAAGGGTAGAAGCCATCCCGCAACCGTTCGAGCAA
This sequence comes from uncultured Anaerolineaceae bacterium, assembly GCA_964486825.1. Lineage (GTDB taxonomy): Bacteria > Chloroflexota > Anaerolineae > Anaerolineales > UBA4823 > CAZAQS01. Next base: position 3,973 of record CAZAQS010000345.1, read on the forward strand.
ACCACCGTCCAGTGAGCGCCCACCAGCACGGAGCGCACCACTACGTTTTTATTTACAGATGCAAGCAGGTCATCGAGAAGGGACATATGCCTCCGTTGGGCAGCGACAGGCGTGTTTGCCTGCCGGGGTTTTTCATTCCTACCGCTCTGGCAATTGTAGCCCCAAACAGGTGACCTCACAAGACCGGAGTGTGTCCCAATTAATTGTTATCCATATTTGACTTTTTGACTCAATCAACTATAATATTAGTCGGTTCGCCTACACAATTTTTGGAGGTAGATGGATGGAAGATAGAAAGGCGCCCAACCGTGGACCAAAATTACAGCAGGGCAAGCTTCGAGCCGGGCTCGTTTCCGAGCAGGGCAGAGAGGTTGATGTTGGGAAAAGCCTGCGTAAATTACGGGAAGAGCAGGGAATGACAATCCGTGGGCTGGCGGCAAAAAGCGGCCTGGCAGTCAACACGCTCAGCTTGATTGAAAACGGCAAGACCTCACCGAGCGTGAGCACCTTGCAGCAATTAGCGACAGCTTTAGGTGTGCCCATAACTGCTTTTTTTGAGACGGGTGGGCCTGAGCTAAGCGTGGTATACCTCAGAGCTGGTAGACGCCAGGCCGCCGAGTTCGAGAAGGGAACCCTGGAAGACCTGGGAAAGGGCATGCATGGGCGGAGGATGGAACCGTTCGTGGTCACCCTGCAACCCCACTCAAACAGCGGGCCGCAGCCCGTGGTTCATAACGGGCACGAATTCGTCTACTGCCTGGAAGGCCGGCTGATCTATGAAATCGAAGACCAGATCTACC
>CAZAQS010000346.1:0-4753 GCA_964486825.1 uncultured Anaerolineaceae bacterium
CCTACGGGCCGGGAACCATCCGGATTTTCCTCGGCCATGCAGCCCCGGTGTGGAGCGTTGCGGTCAGCCCGGACGGGCGTTATGGGTTGTCCGGGGACGCGGCCGGGTTGATCTACCTGTGGGACCTGGAAACGGGTGAAGCGCTGCGCCGCCTGGAAGGTCACCAGGGACTGGTCTCCAGCCTGGCCTTCGCCCCAGATGGGCGCCGCGCCCTATCCGGCTCGCACGACAGAACCGTCCTGTATTGGGACCTCGATACAAGCGAGATCATCCATCGCCTGGAAGGCCACCAGGCCATGGTCAACAGCGTGGCGGTCAGCCCGGACGGCCGTACCGCCGCTTCTGGTTCAGGCAGGAACGCGGTCACATCGGAAGATCCGGGTTCCAAAGATAACAGCATCCGCGTCTGGGACCTGGAGAACGGGGAGGAGCTCCAACGCTTCGCTTTCTTCAGCGACGGCGTTACCGGCGTCAGCTTCACCCCCGATGGCCGGCAACTGGCTATCGCGATCATAACCGAAGGTTTCTGGCTGCTCGATCTCGAGACGGGCAAGGCGCTCGTGCGCTCGCATCATGTTTACGGGTTTGACGATAACCAGATGACAGCGGTTGCGGTCAACCAGGAAGGACGTACTGCCGTAACCGCGGATGGGTTTTATAACGAGGTGGAGGTATGGGATCTGCTGACTGGCGAGGCCTCAGAGCCGCTGCTAGGGCATTTCAGTACGGTACACAACGTGGCTATCCGTCCGGACGGCCGGCGCGCCCTGGCCGGCAGCATTACGGTCATCGAGTGGGACACGCAAACCGGGGAGCAGGTCTACCAGTTCAATTTCGGCGCCAACGCCGTCGCCTACCTCCCGGATGGGGCCAGGGCGCTGGTTGGCTCCCAGGACCACAGCCTGCGCCTGCTGGCCCTGGATTCCGGCGCGGAGCTCGGCCGCTTCTCGCTTGAACATTGGGTCCAAGGTGTGGGATATAGCCCGGATGGCCGGACAGCCTTGACGAACGACATTGTCGGGCTCCAACTGTGGGACCTGGAAACCGGCGCTGAGATCTGGAGCCGAGTGACTGAATATAGCTGGGCGAACAAGGTAGCCTTCAGCCCCGATGGGCAGCTGGCCCTGGTCAGCGGGTGTGGGGTGGTGAGCCTGTATGACACGCAGACCGGCGAGGTGCTCCAACACCTGGAAAGCGACGGCAGCTTTGTGGGACATCTTACCTGTTTTGGTCTTTATGAAATTGCCTTCCATCCAGGCGGGAAGTTTGCCCTGACGAGTTCGGTGGGAGCGCCTGCCACACCCCTGATCTACTGGGATCTGGGGTCGGGTAAACCGGTCTGGCTGTTCGACACAACCGTAACCGTGTTGGGCGTGGCGATCAGCCCGGACGGGCGCACGGCGCTATCCGCCCACGGAGAAGACAACGCTGTGAACTGGTGGGACCTGGAGACCGGCCAGCTCCTGCGTAGAATGGTAGGACATACCAATAATGTTTGGGACGTGGAGTACCTTGACGACCGCACGGCCATCTCCGCTTCCGAGGACAGCACGCTGATCCTGTGGGACCTGGAGAGCGGGGCCGCCCTGCGCAGCTTCCTGGGGCACGCTGCCGCCGTAATCCGGGTGGTGCTCAGCCCGGACAGGCGCCTGGCCCTCTCGGCTTCCCGCGACGGCACCGCCATCCTGTGGGATGTTCAAACCGGCGAACCGTTGCGCCTTTATGCCGGCCATACCGATGAGCTATTAGATATAGGCTGGCATCCGGATGGGGAAGAAGCGCTTTCCGGGGGAAGGGATTACCAGGCGATCCGCTGGCGTATCGACGCCAGCCTGGAATCCCTCCTGGAATGGGTAGGACAGCACCGCTATGTGCGGGAGCTGACTTGTCCTGAGCGGGAGGCTTTCCAGGTCGAACCGCTGTGTGAAGGTGAGACCGGCGCGGCGGAAACGGGCGCTTCACGGCCGCCGGTCACCGTGAGCGGCGCGGCGCTCTTGCCCAAGCTGCACCTAAGCGCAGCGACGCCCACCCCGCTCCCGGCTGAGCCTGAGTCTGCGCCTGCCCGCTTAGTGGAGGCCGGCGCAGCGGCTTGGGGCGGTAATCACGGCTCCATTGAGGCAGGTGGGGGCCAGGCCTGGGAATACGCCGGGGAGGCCGGGGAACGCCTGTCCATTCTTGTGGCAGCCGATCGACCCGTGAATAATATCTGGAGCGTGGAGAGCCAGTTGAAGAACAAGCTACTGGACCCTGTTTTGGCCGTCTACTCCCCGGATGGCAGCCTGCTGGCGGCAGCTGACGATCTGGAGAACGGCATCTCCACGGACGCTTATCTTGCGGATATCGCGCTACCGCTGACTGGCATTTACCGTATCGAGGTGCGCAGCTACCGGGACCGTACCGGAGGCGGCTACCGGCTGTTCCTGGACGAGCCGCGCCCGCTGGTTTTCCAGGCTGGTGTGCGTACCACCGGCGGCCTGGCAATTACTCCGGATGGCAAGAGCGCGCTGGTAGGGGTGGGCCAGGACCCCCTTTTTATCAACCCGGCCGATGACAACCGCATCTGGGTGTGGGACCTGGAGAGCGGCGAAGCGATCCGCTGGCTGGAGGGGCACCAAAATACGCCAATCAATCTGGCCGTCAGCCAGGATGGACGTCAGTTGCTGAGCGGGAGTGTAGACGGGGTGGTAATCCTGTGGGACCTGGAGACCGGTGAAGAAATCCGCCATTTCAAGATCGCCAATATCGAAGTCTCCGGAATCCGGTTTCACCCCGATGGCCGGACTGCGCTGGTGGCTACCTTTGAACCGGGTCTGATGCTGTTAAACCTGGTCAGCGGAGAAGTGATCCGGCGCTTCGAGGGGCATCAGGGTTTGATCCCGGATCTGGCCATATCAGCTGATGGAAAGACCGCCTATTCTACCTCCTTTGACGGCTCGCTGCGCGCCTGGGACGTGGATAGCGGGGAGGCGCTTGCCGTTTTTGAACCCTTTGATGGCGGTCCCACCAACGGCCTGGCCCTCAGCCCGGACGGCAACCGGCTGCTGGTCGGTGGAGGAGACGCTTTCGCCCGCCAAAATGAGGTTGTGAGCGCACCCATCGCCCTGGTGGACGCCAGCACGGGCGAGAGGCTGCTGGATCTGGAAGGCCACACCTCGGTCGTGAAGTCCGTCGCCTTCAGCCCGGACGGGCGGTATGCTCTGTCCGGCTCGCGTGACACGACGGTGCGCTTTTGGGACCTCATCACGGGGGAGCAGCTGGCCGCCTTCGTCGGGCATACACAAGAGGTATGGAAAGTAGCCTTCAGCCCGGACGGCCAAACAGGCTTTTCAACCTCGCGGGATGGGAGTATGCGAGTCTGGGATCTAAGGGATTTCATCGGCGCTCGCGAGTAGGTCTCAGGCGAAATTATGGACTCTTTTTCAATTAAGTGTTTCTAGCACCTATTTTACAAATAGGATCGTCCGCTTTTGGTACAGCTTCCGCCTCTCGATGGCCTGCTCGATCACCTGGCGTAGTTCCGCTTTCCCCGCCAGCACCGCCGAGAGGGTCTTAAAATCCGACTTGGTTTCATCCTTAAGAAAATTTCAATAACAGCAAGAATACTTTCGCTCAAGCGTTCTGGATTTCTCTATCAGGGTGTACAATTAACTCAGAAAAAGGGCAGATACATGGCGCGCGTAAGAATGTATAATTTGCTTATATCGAAGTAACAAAAGAAAATGATTAGCAAGCTTGAACAGGGAAAATGAAGTAATTAGAGAGGGAAAAGCCATGCGTCATAAATTTCTGATAACCCGTAAGCAGATGCTGGCGGCCGACATCTTCGGATATAGCTATTCCAACTACGAGGATCATCTGGGCAACATCCGCTTCGATAGGCTGATGCCATCTGACGTGGACGCACTGGAAAAGGCTGAACGAGAGGGATGGAATGTATCTCGCCTCGCCCAAGCTCTGGAAATTCCAGAAGATCGCGTTGCCTACTTTCAACGTGCCTACCGGGAAGCTAAAGAGATCCTAGACGCGCCGACCCTGGCCGAATCGTTTCGGCGTGGCGTACGGTTTTCGATCCAACACGCAGTAGAGCAAGGGCTTGAGGACAAAGGCTCGATTGAAAGGTTGGTGACGCAAGTATGCTATCGGGCAGCGGATTTAGGTTTCCGCCTGGATATGGAAGGTCAGCGGCTATCAGAGTATTTAGATGAATTACGCCAGGAGAGCGAATTTGACGCCGAATACAGGCAGGAGCAGATTCGAGCGATGCAACGAAGAATAGATCAGGACGAAGAGAAAAAGGCTGGGTAACAGGGGGATCGGGCATGACGTCAATTCAGCGGACTCCGGACTACGGCTACTTCAGATCGTCTGCCCGAATGGGGATACGGCGGATGCGCTTACCCGTGGCTGCGAAGATGGCATTGGCGACCGCCGGGGCCAAGGGCGGGTTGGCCATCTCGCCCACGCCCGAGGGGGACTTGTCGCTGGGGACCACGTGCACTTCGATAGCCGGCATCTCGCCAAAGCGCAGGATTGGGTAGTCGCTGAAGTTGCTCTGGATCACCCGTCCCCGCTCGATACGGATGTTCTCCTTCAAGACCGCCGTCAATCCAAAGACGATCCCGCTCTCCATCTGGGCGACGACCATGTCCGGGTTGATCGCCAGGCCGCAGTCGATGGCGCACACCACCCGGTGGACATGCAGTCTCCCGCCTTCCACCGATACCTCAGCCACCTCGGCCACACCGGTGACCCC
>CAZAQS010000347.1:0-1090 GCA_964486825.1 uncultured Anaerolineaceae bacterium
CTCCGGCTCGTGGGCATGCACGGCGATCGGGAAACCGAAGTCGCTCGGCAAATTTCCGCTGATCTCGTACCAGGAATCACCGGCGTCATCGCTGCGCATGACGTCCCAGTGCTTCTGCATGAACAGCACGTTTGGGCGGGCGGGGTGCATGGCGATGTTGTGGACGCAGTGGCCGACTTCAGCGTTCGGATCGGGGAGCTCGTATTGAGACTGTAAACCGCTGGTCGCGGGCTTCCAGCTCTGCCCACCGTCGTCCGAGCGAAAAGCGCCTGCAGCCGAAATGGCAGTAAAGATACGCTGGGGGTTACCTGGATCGAGCAGGATGGTATGCAGGCACATTCCCCCCGCGCCAGGCGCCCACAGGTCGCCTTTGACCTCCCGCAACCCGGGAAGCTCTTGCCAGGTCTGGCCTCCATCGCTGGTGCGGAACAAGGCTGCGTCTTCCACGCCTGCATAGACCGTGTCCGGATCATCGAGGGAGGGTTCCAGGTACCAGACCCGGGTAAACTCCCAGGGGTGCTGGGTGCCGTCGTACCACTGGTGCGTACCCGGCACGCCGTCGTAACTGAACTCATTGCCTACCGGCGACCAGGTCTTGCCGCCATCGTTGGAGCGGTGGATTACCTGGCCGAACCAATCACTGGATTGGGAAGCATACACCCGGTCCGGGTCTGCTGGAGATCCCTTGAGGTGGTAGATCTCCCAGCCCCCAAAATGCGGACCGTCCACGTCCCAACGTTTACGGCTGGCGTCGGAAGTCAGGATAAAAGCGCCCTTGCGGGTGCCAACCAATACTCGGACTGCGCTCATGATCGTCTCCTTGATGTTTTGAAAATGGTTTGAAATTTTAGGGTATGGAGTAGCTGGGCTGTGGATCGTTTCGCTACGCCCCTGTGCGAATTGCCACTATGAACCATTATGCTGCACCCCACTCCCTCATTTCAGATATATCGCATATTATTAGTACAATTATTCTAAGAATATACCGGAATTACCATTTTGAGTCAAGTATCGGGAAATAATTTTAAGATTAGAAATATGGGAAATGCCGGCCACCGTTCGTCCAGCCCGATCCCGGTGAGCCGCCTTA
>CAZAQS010000347.1:1190-4713 GCA_964486825.1 uncultured Anaerolineaceae bacterium
CTGCCCGTTTGGCGCAATGAAAAAGGTAAGCCAGATCACGATGGATATGCTGCTTCATCGCCGGTAGAAGACACCGTGAATGAGATGAGGCTCCCTAAACCAACCATTGCCCTGGTTAGCGCCGTGGCGTTAATCTTTGAAGCAGGGTTGGTTTCAAGTTTGTTTATTCTATAATATCAGGGGCGCCTGGGTAATCAGTTTCTAAAAAGCAGATGACGGTTGTAAGAGCAACCTGGGTGCTTTCAAGGGTTTCTTTGTAGTAAAATCGTAAATCCGGCTCGAAATTAAACGTAAATGATTTTATTTAGAAGGTGATCTATTGATTACCATCCAACGTAAACGCCAGGCCCTCCTGTTGATTGCCGCCGCTCTGACGGCGGTATTGCTGTTAGCCGGCGGGTTGCCCGAAATGAGGTTATCTCCTGGAGCCCCCTTTCCGGGAGGCAGCGGTGATCTAACTGCTGCAAGCAATAGCGGAGAAGGGTCCCCATCCATTTCCTCCGGGACAACCTGGATGCAAGGCGTTACAGCACTGGTTACCCTGGGACTGGCAATTTATGCAGGTATAAACCTGGCTCGCAAGGCGCCATTTAGAAAATTGTTGCGAGGCGTGGTGATTGCACTGGCGGCGTGGGCCATTTTGAGTATCATTCCAGCCCTCAATAGCCCGCCGCTCGAGGCGCCCGCCAACGAACCAGGGATGGCAGAAACAACTTCGCTCACCTATGAGGTCATTGAATTAGGCGCCCCCCCGGCCAGTTTCGTGCGCTCTATTACGGCAGTTCTGCTGGCCCTGGCTGTGCTCTCCGCCCTGTGGCTGGTGCGGGGATCGATTCGACCTGTAGACGTGCAAGACCGGCTGAGGGATGACGTGGAAATGGCCCTGGCTGCCCTGCACGAGGGGAGTGATGTAAAAAACGTGATCATCCGCTGCTATCTTCAAATGCAGCGTGAGCTGGCAAAAGCGCATGGGCTCGAGCCTGAGGCTTCGCTGACCCCCCGCGAATTTCAAGAACGGATGGTGGCACTGGGCCTGCCGGCAGGTCCAACCGGGCAGCTTACTCACCTGTTCGAAGAAGTGCGCTACGGGCATAAGCCAAGCGGGCTGCAGGAAGAGCGGCTCGCCATACAGTGCCTGAGCGAGCTGGCCCGACAACCGGAGAGTTAATATGCAGAAACAACAGCTCTCAAAACGCTACCTGTCCATCTTTCTAGCCGTGTGCATGATAATCGCGCCAGGCCTGATTTTCCAATCCAGTGTGTCCAAGTATTTTGTTCAGCCGGTAGCCCTGGCTTTTTGGGCAGCCTGGCGGATCATCTTGAGCATAAACCAGGAGATCTACTGGAGCGGCTTGATTATCGTAGGGCTGCTCCTGGCGCTGCGGTTGGCGCCAACACGAGGCCAGGCTCCCAGCCGGTACCAATATGATGAGCACCCGAAGCCGGTCCCCGAGCTGGAGAAATGGTACAGCCTATTGACTTCGGCCCCTTACCAGGCAAGCGACTCGCTGGAGGTGAATGAGTATCTTCACCGGCTGTTCGCTTCCTTGGTTGAATTGAATAATGGGGACGAAAGGGGATCCACCAGCTCTTGGAAGGATAAACTACCACCAGGTTTATCTGCTTCTTTATATCCGGGGCATCAGAAAGCATGGCAAGGGATTCCGATGTGGGCATTTTTCAAGCAGCGTGTATGGGGAAAGCGTACAGCGAACGCTTACTATGACGGGCTGGAAGGTGCACTGAAGTTAATCGAGTCTGAAATGGAGAACCAGAATGTCAAGTTCAGAAACAGTTAGTATGACGATCGCAGAGGTAGCCGACCTGTCGGATCGGATCATTACCGAAGTGGAAAAAGCTGTGGTCGGCAAGCGAGACTTGTTGATGAAAATGCTGGCTGCCTTCCTGTCTACGGGAGGCCATGTTTTATTGGAAGATTACCCAGGACTGGCGAAGACCTTGATTGCAAACAGCTTCGCCACTGTCCTGGGCATGGAATTCAAGCGCATCCAATTCACGCCCGACCTGCTACCCGGGGATATCACCGGGGGATACATCTTCGACAGCCGGCAGAACCAGTTTGTGCTGCGTAAAGGCCCGCTGGTAACCCAAATCCTGCTGGCAGATGAGATCAACCGCGCCTCTCCCAAAACGCAATCGGCCCTGTTGGAAGCCATGCAGGAATACCAGGTGACCCTGGAGGGCGAAAGCCTTCTCCTGCCAGCGCCATTTATCGTTATCGCTACGCAAAACCCAATCGAATACGAGGGCACTTTTCCACTGCCAGAGTCTCAGCTAGACCGCTTTATCGTCCGGCTTGCTGTAGGGTATCCCAGCCTGGAGGATGAACAGGAAATTCTCCTGCGCCGTTGCAGCCGAAAGGGTGATAAAACCAGCCTGGACCCGGTCGCTTCGACCGGAATCTTCCTTCAAATGCGGCAGGTGGTGGAAGACGTATATGTCGAGCCCGACCTGGTGCGCTATATCGTCCAGCTGGTGGAGAAAACCCGCCATCACCGGCAGGTCGAATTGGGCGTCAGCCCGCGCGGATCTTTAGCCCTGCTTAAACTGGCCCGCGCCTGGGCTGCCATGCAGGGCCGCGATTACGTGCTACCCGATGATATCAAAGAGTTTGCCCAGCCAGCCTTAGGCCACCGCATTATCCTGGATCCCAACCTGTGGGGGACAAAAAAGGCCGATCAATCGGTAATCAAAGATGTAGTCCAGGCGGTGAGCGTCCCAATCCCTGTATCTAAGGTATGAACAGCCGGTTAATTTGTATCCTTTTCCTGATCCACGGCCTGCTGTTGGCTGCTCTGATCACCCGAAATGGCGCCCTGGCACTGGCAGCTGTGCCTTTCATGGTCTACCTGGCAGGTGGGCTGCTACTCACCCCTCACCAGGCCAGGCTGGATGCCGAACGTACGCTGAGTGCATCCAGCGCCCACCCCGGCGCGCCTGTGCAGGTGCAGGTGATGGTGGAGAATAAGGGAGACTCAACCTTATATCTCCATCTGGCGGACCCGGCGCATCCTGCACTGAAAATTTTGGAAGGTGAAAGGGAAACCGGCCTGGCGCTTCCACAGGGAAAAAGGATTGCCCTGGATTATGTATTTCAAGCGCCGCGCGGGCGCTATGCCTGGGAAAGCCTACGCGCCACGGTAAGAGACCCCTTTGGGCTGTTTGAAGGGCAGGTGGATATCCCTTGCTCGGGGCGAGTGCAAATATTCCCTGACCGCATCCGGCTCAAGCATATGCCTCTCAAATTACAGCGCACCATGCAGAACCCAGGACCCTACCCGGCAAGGCGGGGCGGGCCAGGGTCTGCCTTCTGGGGAGTCCGCCCGTACCACCTGGGCGACCCAATGCGCTGGATCCACTGGCGTCTTTCGGCTCGTTATCCAGGCACTACCTTTACAAAGGAATTCGAGAGAGAAGAACCGGCCGATATCGGCTTGATCCTGGATGTGGGAGCTGACACCACGACGCCCGGGGCAACCGCCGGCCTGTTCGAGTATTTCCT
>CAZAQS010000348.1:0-4710 GCA_964486825.1 uncultured Anaerolineaceae bacterium
CCACCATAAACCGGGTTGGTGATCGCCAGGATTGTATCGTCTTGGTCGACAACATCCAGCCGGTACCAGCAGGCGCTGCCGTCCAGGGTGTCTTCGTGCTGGTACGCGTTTGTCTCATCGCTTAAGGGGAAATCTGCAACGCCCTCCCCATTCTTAATAAACCTGGCCGTTGACCCATCTGGGGCGCCATTTACACTGAATCGAAAGGTCAATAGACTTTGCGCCATTCCGAAATCTACCCCCAGGCTCTCTTGGGTTTGGCCACAAGTGACCTGAAACCTGATTTGCGGTCCACTACTGACGTAAACCTGGCCCCGGCGCAGTCCTTCGAGGATGGCAACCGAAGATAGATTTTTCGCATATACATATGTTGCCGGTTGCCCAGGCCTTTCACCAGGATATCCGGTAACCTCACCGGGAAGAAAGTGGAAATCACTCCCCCCGATGGCAGTGATACGATAGCCTGCATTTAGCCAGCGAGTCCACATATCGATTGTCGCCGGGTTCGCCTGGGCATTATCCGGCCAAAAAGGATCGTTCCAGATTTCAAGGCACTGGACGTTCTCCAATTGAGTGGTGCCATCCTGCCATTCCCATGGCTTGAGCAGGGGATGATTAATAGAATTTAGCATTCCCGAATTTGTTATCTGGCCCATCAGATCATTTATCGAGCCAGGCAGGTCTTTCATACCCAATAACCTATCCCAAACACAGACTTGAGAGAGCCACTCCGGTTGGCCCTGGATTCCGAATACGTTCCAATGTCCTTCCGCTAGAGTTACTTCGATCCCTGGAATTACCAGCAGCCCTAGTTCATCGCTGAACTTGCCATAGGAGCCGATCGAATTATGGTCGGTGATAGCGAAAAAATCCAGGCCTTCTGCAATCGCCAGGCGAACCAGGGTTTGGGGTGAATAATGACCATCCGAGGAGGTGGTATGCAGATGAAAGTCACCACGATACCATCCGGGACTGGGGTTGAGAATTTTCGTGAGAGGCAGCATATCTCTCCTATTCGTTCGGAATGGAGTGGAACCTTGTGAGCTTATATTCCAGGTCTTTCAAGTTTTCAGATTGTGTGAACCAACGGATGAACTCTACCCCATGTGCCAAATAAACCAGGTATTCTTCTGGATCTACTTCCTTATGATAGAAATCTTCCAGAGTCCAATTCAATACATATAAATTGGCCGCACTGATCATATATGGAAGGTAAGTTAACTCGTTCTCATCCATTGGACCAGGGGCCTCAAATTTCAACATGCTTTCCTGGTATGCCTTCAGGAACAGGGCAGCCTCGTCGAGCCGGAAGTGCCCGTCTTCTCTTTCCCAAGAAGTAAAGAAATAAAACAGAGCCAGGCCGATGTCGAAGCAGCGATAATCCACCTTGGACCAGTCAAAATCAAACAGGGCCGTTACTTCATCGCCCTCGAACTTCAAGTTGCCAGGATGGTAATCGCAATGGATTGGCATTTGGGGCATGCTAAGACAGCCAGGTTCGCCCAATTTATCCAGTGTTTTCTGCATATGATCCCGTACAAGATTCAAGTTATCCAGCAGGTAAGCGTCAAAAATTGTGCCTTTGCTGCGGTTTGGGATCTCCTCCAGGCCCTTAAGGATTTGTGGCAACAGGTCCAAGATTTTGGACTCATAGCGCATACCTTGTGGAGTAAGGTCGATCAGGGCGCTGTGAAACCGAGCCAGGACAGCAGCAGAGTTCTCGATTTCGGATGGCGTGCAACAAGGATAAATCCAGGTATAACGGTCTTCTCCCGGCAAGTAGTCAAAGATCGCATAATATCTGTTCTCTACACCTTCATCTCTTTCCAGGTAAGATTTACCCGCATGGGTGGGATAGACCCATGCGACCGGGCATAGGTCCTTTTCATACAAGTGCCGAATAAGGGTGTGCTCGAACAACAGCTCCTCTTCTTTTATGCCGGGTTTATATTTCCGCAGGAAGTATGTTCTTTTCTCACCGCCGGGGCGGGTGGTGGTGATGGCGTAGCTGGTATTGACGAAGCCGCGATCGTTTAGCTCGCTTCCAGCCGGGAGACCCAGGTCATAATGGCTGAGGATTTCGGCGAGTTCAATAAGTGTGGCAGTGTTCATTCAGATTGTCCTGGTGTATTGTGGGTTATGAAACCTGGGCTGGCAGGTCGATGGGAATTTCCACAGCAGTGGAAATGCGGTGGCAAGCGGCGTAATGTCCTGGGTTAACCTCCCGGTATTCAGGCACGATATGGCGGCACTCTTCGATGACAATTGGGCAGCGAGTGTGGAATACACAGCCGCTAGGAGGGTTGGCAGGGCTAGGCACCTCGCCTTCCAGTAAAATTCGTCTCCGTACTCGCTCAACCTTTGGGTTGGGGGTAGGGACAGCAGAGATTAGCGCCTGTGTATAAGGATGGAGCGGTTCGCTGAAAAGCGTTTTTCGGTCTGCCAGTTCGACGATCTTTCCCAGGTACATGACCGCCACCCGGTGAGAGATATGCCGGACCATGCTCAGGTCATGAGCAATGAACAGGTATGTTAAATTTAATTCCTTCTGCAGGTCTTGGAGGAGGTTGATGACCTGGGCCTGGATGGATACATCCAGTGCCGAGATGGGCTCGTCACAGACGATGAAGCTAGGGTTTAGGGCCAGTGCCCGGGCAATGCCCACCCGTTGGCGTTGCCCACCCGAAAACTCGTGCGGGAAGCGATTGTAATGGACTTCCTTTAACCCAACCATATCGAGAAGCTCGATGACTCGTTGTTTTATCTCGTTTTCATTGCCAAAACCATGGATGAGCAGAGGTTCACCAACGATCTTGCCAATGGTATGGCGAGGGTTAAGGGAGGCGTATGGATCCTGGAAAATCATCTGCATTTTGGGACGTAATTCGCGCAGGCGGATCGAGGATAGTCCCGTCAGTTCCTCACCATGGAAATAAACCTTCCCCGCGGTGGGCTTTTGAAGCTGTAGGATAGCCCGGCCGGTTGTGGATTTCCCGCAACCGCTTTCACCAACCAGGCCCAGCGTCTCCCCCTCTCTAACCGAAAAGGTGACGTCATCCACCGCTTTGACCGCGCCAACCTGCCGGCTGATGATCAAACCACGTTGGATCGGGAAATATTTTTTCAAATTTTCAACTTTAAGAATGGTTTGACCGTTATCCTCCATCCCAGGGTCTCCCATTTGGAATATCATAGAAACAGGCGAGCTTGTGGCGTGGCCCCACAGCCCGGATTTTTGGAATCTCGTTCCAGCATCGATCGAAGGCGAAGGGGCAGCGAAAAGCGAACTGGCAATGGGTGGGCGCCGTGTACAGGTCTGGTGGGCTTCCTTCGATGCTGACCAGCCTGCGTGTTTCATCCGAATCAAGGCGTGGCAGCGCTCCCAGGAGTCCCAGCGTATACGGGTGGCGGGGATCCTCGTACAAGTCATCGACGCGCGCCCGCTCGGCGACCATTCCTCCGTACATTACCATTACCCGGTCAGCCATCCCGGCTACCACGCTTAGATCATGTGTGATCCACAAGATCGCCATCTTTAGCTCATCTCGTAGCTGGGTGATCAAATCTACGATCTGAGCTTGTATGGTCACGTCCAGGGCGGTTGTAGGTTCATCGGCGATCAAGATGCGCGGCATACATGCAATGGCTATGGCGATCATTACCCTTTGGCGCATTCCTCCGGAGAACTGGTGAGGGTAGTTGTTGTACCTTTTGGAAGCGCCAGGGATTCCCACTCGATCCAACAGGTCTATGGTTTGCCGGCGCGCCTCGCTCTCGGATACATGCTTGTGCTCGATCAGCGCTTCCGAAATCTGGCGCCCGATTGTCAGGATTGGATTCAAAGAAGTCAGAGGGTCCTGAAAAACGATCCCTATCTTGCTGCCACGAATATGGCGAATCTCTGATTTCGACATTGCCAGCAGGTCTTGCTTGGTTCTGCCATCATCGAAAAATCCTTGCCCACCGGTGATCTTCCCAGGTGGCTCCGGGATCAGGCGCAACAGTGAGAGAAAAGAAACGCTTTTACCACAGCCACTCTCCCCCACAATCGCCATGGTTTCGCCCTCGTCGATTGTAAAGGAAACATTGTTAACGGCATGGACGACCCCATCCAATGTGTGAAACTGGGTAGAGAGATTGCGCACGTCCAGGATAGACGGTATGGCTTCTTCAAAATCCATTAGCACCTGCCCCTTATTTCTTTACTCGTCTCAAGCGAGGATCGAGTACGTCTCGAAGCCAGTCACCCAATAAGTTCATACCCAACGAGGCGAACATAATCGCCAGCCCTGGGAATGCTGCGATCCAGGGGGCATTGGTGAGATACTTCCGCCCCGCGGAAAGCATATTGCCCCAACTCGGTACGCTGGGCGGCACACTCAAGCCGAGAAAACCCAGGCCAGCCTCATAGAAGATCATCGCAGACATCTCAAATGTGGCCACTGTAATCAACGGGCCGATCAGGTTGGGAAGGATATGGCTGAAGAGGATGCGCCGGTGGCTGGCGCCGATGCTGTTAGCTGATTCGACATAACCTGATTCACGGATCCGCAAGACCTCTCCCCGAGCAGTTCGCGCAAAGATTGGCGAATCGGTAATACCAAAGATCAAGATCACGTTCAGGAGGCTACGGCCCAGGATGGCAGCTATAAATACAACAAATAACAGGTAGGGGAGTGAAAGAACCAGGTTGACAAAACCCATAATGGC
>CAZAQS010000349.1:0-4710 GCA_964486825.1 uncultured Anaerolineaceae bacterium
TAGCCGGCCATCTTCAGGGTTCAAGCGGGAGAGGGTGCTTATCTCATTCAAATCATGAACATAATCATCCACTGCTACTGAACCAAACAGGATCCAGCGCCCGTTTGGGCTTGTAGTAAACTCGGTTCCCAAGACTCCATTCGAGCTGGTCGTGTCGGCCTCCGGTAAAAATCTTGGCCCGGGTGAAAGAGAAACCGAACCTGGATTAGCCGGATCAACGAAGTTGCCCACCATCACCTGCTGTAGCGAAAGCCAGTGACCCTTGTAATGCTCTATAACAGCCGGAGACGGGATTCCTGCGCCCCATAATATAGAGGCAGTGGGAGTAAGCGTTGGCATTGTTGTCGCCGTTGGGACTGGTGTTTCAGATGGATTGGGTGTCAGGCTGGGAGTTAAGGTTCGATCCTGAGCCGGTAGAGGTGTACGTACAACAATTGTTTGCTGCTCTTCTCCAAATATGGGTACCAGAGCTGCTATAGTAGTCGGTGACAGAATGGGGGTTTCAGCAGGTATTTCTGTGGAGCGAATGTCAGGTGTGGGGCTGCTTTTGGTACAGGCATTCAGGAGAAATAAAGCAAATAGGGTTATACATGCGGGATAAATCCGCCTGCATACCGGGACTGATTTCATGCATGCCTCCACTCGATGCAATGGATTGGTTATGCCTAATACCTATTTTATATGAAAAAGTCCTCTGGACGTCTCCTATTAATATATTATTTCGCTTTTCACCAGCAAGAGAATTACCCTTCCAATAGCAGAATAAGGCTGACGATATTATCCCCACAAATCAGTGCTCAGGTATTTCAGCCCTGAATCATTGATCAAAACAACTACGGTCGAGCCTCGAAACTGGTTATTAAGAAGTTTCATTGCAGCCGCCACGTTAGCTCCGGAAGAGAAACCGGCAAATATACCCTCCTCCCTGGCAAGTCGTTGAGCAAATTGTACGGCATCCTGATCTGAAACCTGCAAAAAGCCATCGATATGGGTAGAATCCAACATAGGTAAACTAGGCATCGAATAACCGCCGCCTTGAATACGGTGGTTAGAATTGATAACCCTTTTCCCAGATAGTACAGCAGCTTCTTCGGGTTCTACAAGGAAGCATTTTATTGAAGAGTCATATTCCTTGAACGCCGCTGCACAGCCCGCAAAGGAACCCCCTGTTCCGGCAAAATCACAGAAGGCATGCAGCAGACCATCCAGCTGCTGGAGTATTTCCGGACCTGTATGCAGATAATGGGCTCTTGCATTGCTTTCGAGATGGAATTGGTCAGCCCGAAATGCCTGTCGTTCTTCTACGATCCGTTGTGTTTCCTGTTCGACCAGAGCCAGATCGCCCCCTGAAACCTGGCCTGGGATAGAATCGGGGAGTTGATCTACGAGAACCACCTCCGCACCCAAAGCCTCCATCATCCTGGCCCTTTCCATTGAATTGCCTTTTGACATTACGGCAACAAAATGGTAGCCCTTCACCGCGCAAACGATCGCCAATCCGGTGCCGGTATTCCCACTGGTAAGTTCCACCACGCTTTGCCCTGGGTGGAGCTCCCCTCTGGTTTCTGCCTCCTCGATCATTTGCAATGCGATACGATCCTTTTTGGAATACCCTGGGTTGAGATATTCCAGCTTGGCCAGAATTCGCCCGTCTACTCCCCTTGTTAGGCGAGATAGGTCAACCAAAGGAGTCTGACCGATGGAATCCAGTATCGAACCGAACAACTCACCCTGGCGTTTCACGCTACGCTTCATATCAAGCTGCCGCCTGGGTTTCACGTGTGCGAACTGCTAATAATGACAAGATCACAACCGATAGAATGATCAACCCGACAAGGATACCCAAATCAGGAGCGATTTCTACTAGGCTGGCATTTTCCTGTGAGATCTCCATTACAGGCTGAATAATATAAAAGGTCGGGAATAATCGCCCTATCCACTGAGGTATCTCCGGGAACATGTACAGAATACCGGGAGTGTACAAGAAAATCCCGAGGCTTTTTACTACTGCCATCAATGTCGTAATATCCTTCACTAGCGCGCCCAGGATCACACCGATAGTTGAGCTGAATATTGCTCCGAGCAGCAGCACTCCCATCAACAAGGCAGGCTGGCTGCCAAATGCCTGGTTCAAGAATAAAATTAATGTTCCAGTGAACAAGCTCATTAGTACCCCTAGCATCCCTTTCGAAGTGAAAATTTCTCCCAAGGTGGCTGGGCTGACTCCTAATGCAGACATGGTGCGCCTGGCTTTTTCGTTTACCATCGACGTAGCAGGCACCATTGTGCCTGCTATCATAACGGACATCAATACCATAAGGGGCAACAGGCGCTTCTCCCATGGAATATCGACGCCAGTTCCCAGAACGGTCTCAACGATCTCAACCGGGGGTTCGTGCCCGGCGATCTGTCGCATCATAGAAACGAGCGCCGACCCGAGGATTATACGGTTGCGCATCTGGCTCTCACCCCAAACGTATACCGTGATTTCGGCTTGCTCGCTTTGGCGCAACTGGTTGTCAAATCCAGCAGGCAGGTATATACCCATATCTACTGCACCTAAGGTAGCTGCATCCTGCATCTCTTCAACCGTAGCATACACTCTAAAGATTAAGGCTTCATTGTCCTGTGCCAGGGTAACCAGCTCAGAGTTGCCTTCGTCTACAACACCTAAACGCGATCTACCACTGAAGAAAGTCCCGAAGATCAAGTTAACCAAAAGCGTAAACACGATTGGAAGAACGAGAGCCATGATAAAGATAAAATTCCTCGAACCATAGAGTAGCTCTTTCCGCAAGAGGATAATAATTCGACGCAGGTTCATGCCAACCTCCTGTTCATTGCCAGAACACCCAGGCTAAAAAAGGCTGCCGCAAATCCCAACAGCGCTAGTAAACTGCCGCTAAGCTGAGCCCATCCAGATCCGAAGTTGATCAGCCGATAGATCGCGTCAACCATATAGTAAGAGGGGATGATTCGGATCCAGCCTGACGTCAGGCCGGGTAATAGAACGTTGAAAGCCGGTAATGCCAGGATGATCATCACAACCATACCCCAACCCAAGACAGACATCATATCGCGTGAGACGGAGGCAATCAGGAAGCTCAAGCCTGTAACCAGCAGAGACGCCAGCAAGAGTACGGATACTAGAAGTATGGGGTTATTACGGAAACCTCCTGAAACTAGCATGAGCAGGGCCACCTGTGAAAAGGACATTAACATTCCCGTGGCGCCTTTACTCAAAAACAGGCCTTCCACTCGCAGAGGAGTTACCAGCAAGGCTCGCAAGGTACCCGTCTCAGCCTCGCTGCTGATCAGCGATGCCAGGCCCCAGGCTTCTATCATAAGGATAAAGACCACCAAGACCGGCAGCATCCTTTGCCGTGGCGGCACCTGCTGGCCAACCATATCCGGGCCGAGCATGACTTCCTCAACTTCCACACTTAGTGACTCGTCTGTGAAGAGATAGCCGAGCTCTTCCATAAGCATCACGTAGGCAGAGCGAAACTCCTCAGGGAGGCTGGATTGGAAATAGATGACGACTTTGGGTTTCTCTCCCGCAGCTAGTTGCCGGCCAAAATCTTCTGCCAGGGAGATACCTATCGGCTCATCGCCTTCCAACACGGCCTGCTGTAAAGCAGCATCAGAATCATACAGGTTCAACACAAGGCCTTCTTCGCGCAGCTCATCGATTACTACTCCCGGCAACTCTGGTGCATGCCAGCCCAGCTCCAGGGTCTCTTCAACTGTCTCTGGCAGAAGGAAAAAGATCGCTATATAAAAAACCAGGCCAAGTCCCGTGACCAGGGCAAAAAAGCGGTTTTTAAAATAAAGCGAGAGATCCTTTTTGATCAGTGTGGCTACCACACGCAGGTTCATGCCAATCCCCTCCCAGTAATCCGGATGAAGATATCTTCTAGTGTAGCTTCCTCACTATGCAGGGTAATAACCCGCTCACTGTTGAAAAGTTCTGTGACAGCCGTGGCAGTTTGAGCATTGTCAAGGGTGATCTCACGTTGTTCCATACGTCCATCCGGGCGGGCGATTTGAGCTTTGAGGGATCGTTTTCCATACTGCTGTTTTAAGGCATGTGGTGTATTAATGGCGGCGATCTTACCCTGGTTGATAAAGGCCACCCGATCGGATAGTTTATCCGCCTCCAACATATCGTGAGTAGTTAAAAAGATCGTAGCGCCGCGGTCTCGCTCCTCCAGGATAATATTTCGGATGGCCTCTGCCGAAACCGGGTCAAGACCATCAGTAGGCTCATCTAAAAATAGGATCGAAGGGCGGTTGAGCAATGCCCGCGCTACCATCAGGCGCTGCTTCATCCCCTTAGAATATCTGGAAACCAGGTCCCGTCCGCGCCCACCTAAGCCTACCCGCTCTAGCAGGGCATCTGCATTAAAATCCTTCACACCGAATAGACTTGCAAACAGGTTTAGGTTCGCTGCCCCACTCATTTCTTCATACAGGTTGGTAATTTCGAAGCAGATGCCAGCCTGGGCCTGCACCTGTTTAGGATATTTTGCCACATCCAGCCCGAGCACGGTCACTTTACCGGCTTTTGGCTTGATCTGCCCGCTTAGAATTTTTACAACCGTGGACTTTCCAGCCCCGTTTGGGCCCAAAAACCCCATGATCTCTGATTGTTCAACACAGAAATCGATATGATCCACGGCTACGAGATCCCCGTATGAATAAGTTAGG
>CAZAQS010000350.1:0-4698 GCA_964486825.1 uncultured Anaerolineaceae bacterium
GGATACTGCCCGCAGCTTTCCAAACTGTTTTACATCAAAGAGGCTGGTTCCTTGTTTCATATACTCCCCGAATACGTGGTGTCTCAGGCTGCGTACCATACCTCGTTCCGATACCATCACCACGTTGCCTTTTGCCATGTCCGGGAGGGCGCTAACCAGCTTTTCCCCGTCCTGCAATCCGAAACGGCTTGTTACGCTCAGCCCTCGACTGTGGATGGGCGCTTCTGGTAGAGCCTGGGCAGGCATCCGGAAGACGCGAGCCAAATTTGTAAATAGGAGTAGGCTTTGGTTCTCATCGGCTATGGTAAGCACAGACGGAACCTCCTTGTCTCCGGTATCCAGATCGAATATGCCCATACCTCCCCGCCTCTGCCGGGAATACATATGGCGGGGTGTGCGCTTACCGGTTCCAAATTCGCTGATCGTGATCAGGTTCAGGGTGGTAGGAGGCTCGTCAGGTAAAAGGGGAACCGGTGGTTGCGTGCTTTCGGACCTAAACTTGCCTCCTTTAATTTGTTCTATCTCCGCTTCCAGGGCTTCGATATAGGCTCGCACGTCTGGGTTGATCTGGCTCAAATCCGGGCGTTCGATCTCCATTAGATCCTTTCCTTATCGTTGAATTATCCCTTTGGCTGGTTATTGTACTCCAAATAAAGTCGCTATACCTGCGGAAGCACCCTTACGAGTCCGGCTTTCCCGACCTCCCCCTGGATCTCGATTTCGACAGGCAAAAACATGCGCACGATTTGCGCGTTCGTGACGAGATGCTGGGTTATCCGGGTTGTCTTAATCGTAGAAGGCTCGCTTACCAGGGCCAGTGGTAGCAGTAACTGGTCTGCCAGGTACTGGTCCACGACGCCATCCGTCAATAAAAATTCTTCCAGGGCATCGACCGCTTCATCTGCTACGAGCTCAGCTCGTTTGCCTGGCGCCCCCAGGGCACAATAACAGCATTGGGAGTGTTCGAAGTCTGCTTTCAATAGCAGGAATGTGCCCTTCCCAGGCGAGGGCAGGTTGATGGATTTGATCTTGGTGTCTTTGACCTGTGGCTCCAAGCGCCGTAAGGCCTGGAGCTTTTGTCGTCTGGCAATATCCATATCAAGGTTCGCGACTCCTGAGAGGCCTTCGATCTTCCTTAGCACCCCCCGAGAAGTCAGGTCTAAAGGCCGGAGCGTTTTCGCCGGCCGGATGGTTGCTCTCAGGCTGCCGCCACCAGCCGGGTAAAAACCGGCCTGTTCCAGCGTGACCTGGGCTTCGTACCCAATCCTGCGCATAAATTCCAGCCAGTTCAGCTCAAGGTAGTGGAAGCAAGGGCTGTTCGGCACATGGGTGCCGCCGGTCAAGACCAGGCTGGAGTTGCCCTTTCTCAGGGCGAGCGGGACGAAGATAGCCTGGAGCAGCAGGCTGGTGGAGCCGGCAGTGCCGATCTCAAAGCGGTAACGACCAGCGCGTACTTCCTGAGGCTGGAAATCCAGATGGGTGGAACCCAGCTCGGCTCCCACTACCGCCGCACTGCTGATCTTTGCGGCCGCCTTGACGGAAGCCAGGTGCTGAGGTCTCAGACCGGGCTTCGAGCGCCCGGTGCGGATTTTGGTGATCTGCATGGCTTTGCCGGTGACCATGGATAGAGCCAGCGCGCTCCTCAAGATTTGTCCCCCACCCTCGCCCGTTGAACCATCGATCTCGATCACATCCGCTCCTCGAACTTAGCTTTCGTCCTTCTCCTTATCGAGCAATGCCTTGATTTTTTCCAGGCCGGTGAGCCTGGTAACTTCCTGTGGCTCTTCATCGACCAATTCGTAAGGTAACCGGGCGCTTACCCAGACGATCATCAAAGAGATCTCGTCGCTATTATAGGGGCTTTCGGGATGCTTTTCCACGTATTCCTGGTTCAGGCTTTCGAAGCTCTCAGCCTTGGGCCATGTTGTAAAAAAGCCGGGCAGTTTTTTTCGCTCTGCCTGAAGGGGTAGCAAATCCCATCCGCGTGCATCCAAGAGCTCGAATACTTCCTCTCTCAGGAGTGCATTGAGCTCGGCCCACGCAGATAGCACGCTCGCTACCAGGTCCGGGTTTTTCTCGAAGTTCTGCGCGATCGGCCCGGCTTTTAGAGCAGTGGGAGCTTTCCCGCTGTTTCGAAACCCGGGGATCTTTACCGTCTTTTTGGTCAGCCGGTCGATCGCGTTGCGGTATTCCTCTGGCAGCTCCGCCAGCCCGTTAAGTGTGGAGCGTACCACGCCCATCCGGAAATCGGGCCGCATGAATTCGTTCAATGCATGGAAGGGGATCATTGTAGCTTCTTTTTCGCTCATTATTATCCTCGAGAATAGATCAGAGAATTTCCTTCTTTTCCAGTTATGGTTATGGCCTCCATCTTTCTCAGGCAATAGGCCATTTTTTGTGCCAGGTAGCGTGGTTTACCCAGTGCCATTGCCAGGTCTGCGCTGGTGAAAGATCGCGGCAGGGCGACCGGCAGCAGGGCGCTGAAATCTGATGGGGCAGTGAATAACTGCCGGTCGATGACCTCCAGGAGCCGGCGGTCGTAAATACTCCAGCCTTTCCGCCTCCAGCTGCCGCGGCCGTCTTTCCTACGCATTTCTTCCTCTCGGATCAGCAGGGCTTCGAGGGAGAAATTTTCATGAGCGATGAGTTCCGGTATGCGTACCAGCTCGACGAATAGATCCACAACCTCCGCTCGGCGGGGTGACTTCCTACGACGAGTCCCGCCCTCCAGGAGGCCGCCTTCGCGGATGATCCATTTCTCGCTGGATATTGGGTAGACCAACCGCACGGGATATTTTTCGACCAGGTATTGCAGTTTTCGCTTGATGGCAGAGAAGTTACGCGTTTGGATCTCGATCAAAGTCTTTCCCCGCACGATATCTATGACGAATCCGTCCACCAGGACCTCCAGTCTGTCGCCCGGTTGCATGTACCAGTCCTTAAGGCTGGCGTGCAAGGAGGTCTCTTGAAGTGTCCCGATCCCGTTCGACCTGCTTTTTCCTTCTATTTCCGGCATATGCCTCCCGTCCCTGTAAGAGCAGCAAGGGGAAGTATAAACGAAAAATTATCCGATCCAAATATTGATTATGTAAGTTGTCGGATCTGGGGGAATTTCCACCAGGCCAGCCCAGCTACGAGCAAGATCGTGCTTGCTCCGATCAGCACAGTGAGCGGTTCACCGATCACATCCGCAACAGAACCGGCGATCAGCGATCCCATAGGGAAGAGCCCAAAGAAGGCTAATGTAAAGACGCTCATTACCCGCCCGCGTAGCTCGTCTGGTACCAGGGTTTGAACCAGTGCATTGGACAGGTTAATCAGGAGCATGAAGCCCCAGCCCACACCAACCAGTACGATAAGGGATAACGGTAGCCAGCGGACCAGGGCATACACGATCAGCAAGCTTGGGAAGATAAAGCTCCCTAAAGTCAAAAGCTTACCCCTGGATTTAAAGCCTCCCAGATAGGCAATCATCAGGGCGCCTAAAAGTGCGCCGAGCCCTCGCGCCGATTGGAGCAAGCCGTTCGTTTTTACGTCGCCTCCCAGCACGTTTACCGCCCAGGCAGGCATCAAGGTGATGAACCCGAGCCCGAACAGGCTCACAATGCCCAACCCTGCGATCAATAAGCGAATGGTCTTTTGGGAGATTACGTATCGTAATCCGGCTCCCATATCGCGGAGAGCAGAAGACTGCCCGGATGGCCTGGCCTGCCGTTCGAAGCGCATCATCAGCAGGGCAGAAATGACTGCCAGGAAAGTGACCCCATTGATCGTAAAGCACCAGGCCGGGCCGAATAAGGCATAGGTCACTCCGGCTACTGCCGGGCCAACCGCAGTGGCAGAGTTGAACAAGGCCGAGTTGAGAGCGATGGCGTTGGTCAGGTCTTCCCGCCCGACCATCTCCATCACGAAAGACTGCCGGGCAGGCGTGTCAAACGAATTGGCAGTACCTAACAGAAATGCTAAAAGGATCACATGCCAGGGCTGGACCAACCGTAGAAAGGTCAGGCCCGCCAGGACAAAGGCCAGCAACATCATAAAGGTCTGGGTGATCACCAGTAAATTACGGCGCGGTATGCGGTCTGCTACCACACCACCGTATAAGGTCAGCAGCCAGGTGGGTATTCCTGTAGCAAAGGTCACATAACCCAGGTAGGCGGCAGAATTAGTCAGCTCGAAAACCAGGAATCCTTGAGCCGTCGTCTGCATCCAGGTGCCGAACAGGGACACCAGTTGTCCTGCGAACCACAACCGGTAGTTGCGGTGACGCAGGGCTGAAAAAGTTTGTGTAAACCTGGGATGTAAGATCGGATGGGATTGGGAACCGCCTGGTTCCGGTGGGGTTAGTGGCTCGTGTTTTTCCGGCAGTGTTTTGCGCATCTTAAAGGATCTACACAGGTGGTTCGGTGGGCTCTATCCGTGGCGAACAGCAAAAGTGGCTTTACCTGTTTTGAATCTTACCACCATTATCTACCCTGCCCCCCTTTTTCGTAATCTTTTGTTAAGCATCCTATTGTGGACACTGGCATAAAGATTGAGTAAAATGAGACTGATTAGATTGGAAATATAGGATTTTATCGATTATGGACGGTCGTAAATTTAGGAATTTCTATACCGGGGTCCAACCCCAGGGATAAAAAAAGGGTGGGAGATTTATGAGCATAGACAGAAAGCTTAAATCTGTTCCAGTGCATTCTT
>CAZAQS010000351.1:0-4691 GCA_964486825.1 uncultured Anaerolineaceae bacterium
GTTTAGTTTTGATATCGAACCATGGTCAGAACAGAAAAGGCAGGCACTTAATCGCTACAGGAGCCAGACAACCCTATATTATGATTGGCAGGTTCGCCCTATCCTGCTCCCCAGCCGGGTAGACCAAGTATCTCAGCAACCCGAAGTATTTTTGAAATATGATCCACGCCTGCCGGGTGCGGCTGTTTTTGGGAAAGGGAATGCCTGGGTCCGCCTGATCCACTTTATTGAGCCACGTTTGAAACAGGCCAAAGAGCAGCTACTTGGATTACGCAGGAAAGCTACGACTGCAGATGGTCACACACGAGGTTGATTTAGAGAGACCTATTCGGGTCGTAGTTTTCACCAGCGGTCCTTTTCTCGAACCGGGGGTGCAGCAATTCCTCTGCCAGGTGGATGAGAATCCCGAAATCGAGCTATTAGCTTGTATCGGCCAGGCCCGCATTTCTTCCCGGCGAGAAGCTTATAGGGAGCTTTGGCTGCGTAGAGGCATATTATCAGCGCCCTTGCTGTTAGCGCATTTCGGCCAGGCTGCCTGGCAGACGATCCGGTATCCTAAGCGTCAGATCGCAATCAAAAATAAACTGTCCGGATTAACAAGCCGCATCCATTTCGTGCCAGATATCCATGCACCCGAGGTACTGGATCACCTCTTCGGCCTGGCCCCTGATCTAGGGTTGATCTACGGCAGCCCAATCCTCAAGCCTGAGTTGTTCGAAATCCCGGCTTTAGGTACCTTGGGCATCCATCATGGAAAAGTACCGGAATACCGGGGTAAGAAAACCATGTTCTGGGCAATGTACAACCGAGAAAAGACGGCCGGGGTAACCATCCAGAAAGTGAACGCGGGGCTTGATACAGGCCAGGTTGTGAAGGTAGGTGAGGTGCAAATCGGCCACCGCACCCCCGGCTCAGTCTGGAAGGAACTGAATGAGTTAGGGCTACGCCTTTATATCCAGGCCATCTTGGATGTGAAGCACGGCCGGGCAAGCTTTTGCCCACAAGAAGGCCAGAAAGGCAAGCTCTACCGAGATCCATCTGCTGGCGATATTATAGAACTGTGGCGGCGGATCCTTTTGAGCAAGGTTTCGAGCTTACTACGAAGTTAGCTCAACCGGATTATCGAATGGATTCTGAACTGAAGGTATGTATTTTTACGGAAACCTATTATCCAGTGGTTGGCGGAGGGGAGACACAAGCGAGACTGCTCGCAGAAGGCCTCACGAAACGCGGCTGCTCTGTGCTGATTTTGACCCGCCGTTCTGATCCTTCCCTTGCCAGAAAAGAACGTATCGGGGAAATCTCTATTTACCGGCTGCCCCCTTCAGGCCGGCACCATCTCAATAAATGGGGGCTGTTACTCTCTAGCTTCCCAGCCTTATTCCGCCTGCGGAGCCGTTACGATGTCATTCTAGTATCTGGCTTCCGTGTGGTTGGTATCGCAGCAGTATTGGTATCCAAGCTGTCCGGCAAGATATGCCTGCTGAAATCGGACAATAATGGAGAGCTTTCAGGGGCTTTCTTCCAAGGCGGCCTGGAAAAGGCCGGATTGAAGACCGGTGGTCTTTTATTCAAAGCCTTCATAGGCATCAGGAACCATATCCTAAGACAAGCAGGGGGTTTTGTTGCCATTTCATCCCAAATCGCGGACGAATATCAGGCCCACGGGGTTCCTGGAGGTGCAAAGGTGTACAGGATCCCTAACTCTGTTGACACCGACCTTTTTCAACCCGTCCCACCAAAAACTAAAAGTAAGTTAAGGGAGGCGCTGGGCCTTCCGCAGGATAAACGGCTGGTTATATTTACAGGACGCTTGGTTTCCTACAAAGGGCTTCCACTCCTTCTACAGGTATGGGGGAGGATTGCAAGGGAAAACCCAGAGACTGCCCTGGTCCTGGTAGGAGGGGGCTCGATGGATATCTACAACGCCGAAGAACAACTCAAAGACTACGTGGCAGCCAACCATTTGGAGAACAAGGTTATCTTCTGTGGCGAAGTCCAAAATGTGCACCAATACCTGCAAGCCAGCGATATCTTCGTTTTCCCTACCCAAAAAGAGGCCTTCGGGATCTCAGTGATCGAAGCCATGGCGTGCGGACTGCCTGTTGTCGCCACCCCGGTCGGAGGCCTGATGGATATACTGGTCCATGAACGGAATGGATTGGTGATACGACCGGATCACGGCGAGGATCTTTACAAGGAATTGAAAAGGTTGATTTCGGATAAGGGATTAGCCGAAGCGCTTGGGAAATCGGCTCTACAAACTGCCAAAGACTGCTATAGCGTAAATAGAGTGACAGGTAAATACCTGGAATTATTTCAGCAATTACTAGATAAGGGTATCTGAGGAGATGAAGCTGAAGATATCTATTCTGATTATCGTCTTATTGCTCCTGGTAACAGCCGGTTACTTTTTTTCCGTACAAGGTTTGTTGAACAGGTTCCCCAACTTCACACTTGCTGGCAGCAGCCGGGCAAGTGGCATAGAAATACAGGACCCAATCCTGGATCTCATCCCCGACCCGGATGATTGGATTGATTACGGACCAATCATGGAAGCAGGTGCGGAAGGAGAGTGGGATTTTCTCTTGGCAGGCATCACCCCCGCCAGCCTGATAAAGAAAGATGACATTTATTACTTTTACTATGTCGGTGCTGATGGATACCGGTCTTTTGACGGCGGCCCGCGCCACAGGTCCGTTGGGGTAGCGACCAGCATAGATGGGATCCAATACCAGAAACATGCCGGAAACCCCATCATGACCCACCGTCCACTCGATGGCGAAGAAGAAGGAGCGAATTCAGCAGGTATAACGCTCGACCAGCAGGGCAACTTCGTAATGTATTATGGGGGAGCAGTTGGCAAGGCAGATATTATCAACGCCAACGGACGCCTGGCAATTTCACAGGACGGCTTTAATTTCACCGATCAAGGGATCGTCATGAACCGTCTGAACCCGTTTTTGTACGGGTTTGGTGACGAAATCTTTCCCGTAGCTGCTTTCCATCATAATGGGAGATGGAATGTATACTATCAGCCAAACGGAGCCCCTCTGAACAATAGAAATCTCGGAATGGCCTGGGGTAGCCGGATGGACAGGTTGCCACGTTCTACTGGCGTCCTGGACGAGCGCTCAGGCGGAAATCCGGTCATAACTTGGGGAAATATCAACTGGTTGTCGCCAGATAGAATAGCTCTTTTTATCCAAAGGTTATGGTGGCCTGACACCTTCGTGGAAGTTAGAACCGCCTCCCCAAGATCGCCTCACCGTTTAAGTGAACCAGTTGTACGTTATGATATCCCTAATCTCAAGCATGGTACCGCTTATCTGGACACTGACCGTCGGACGTGGTTCATGATCTACAACGATTTCAGCCGTTTCTGGCGCTTGATGCTTGCTCCGGTAGGAGAGCCTGATAAAACTCCACCTACCACACCTGTCAACCTGCGAGCAGAGGCAACGGAACACAAGAGTGTGCACATGAGCTGGGAGCCAGCCTCTGATCCTGATACAGGAGTTGTACTCTACAGGATTTACCGGGATGGAGTAGAAATTGGATCTACCAAAGATTTGTCCTTTACAGAGACAGGCCTAAGCGAGCTGACTGAATATGCATATCAGGTCAGCGCGGTAAATTTTCACGGTTATGAGGGTAGACGCGAAGCAGTATCCATAAAGACACCGGGAGATCTAACACCTCCGCAATTGGTTAGTGCTACGACTAATGGGAAACCAGAACTACTTATCGTGCAATTCGATAAGCCTTTGGAGAAAACCAGCGCAGAACATATTTCAAACTATACAATAAGGCCGAATATGCAGGTGAAAAGTGCAAAGCTCCGAGAAGACAAGAAATCGGTAGCCCTGGTTACCACAGCCCATAAAGATGGAACCATATATACTTTGATTGCCAGTGGTGTTTCAGATCAAGCAAAGAATGGTAACATACTCTCAGCAGATGCTTCTATTCAATATACACATACCCCATTTGCAGGGTTAGTTGGATTATGGGGCCTGGACGCGGGCGCCGGAGAGATTGCTTTAGATCTATCAGGATATGGTAATGATGGTCTAATCAATGGCGCCGCATGGGATCACGGCAGAAGCGGCAAAGCCCTGAGGTTTGATGGGAAACAGTCGTATGTGCTAATTGAAGATAAATACCCTTTAGACGAGTTAACTAACAACAGCTTTACTTTTTCTGCCTGGGTGCAGCCGGAAGACCGGCCAAAAGGCAGGTATCCTTATGCTATCCTTGTGCGAGCGAGTGTCCTGCCTGAATCCATTATTGGTCTTACTTATGATAAAGAGGGCAAATACCAGGCTCAAATAATAACGGCGGATGAGAACTTCCACGTGTTAACCTCACCAACCTTTGAACCTAAGATCTGGCATCATCTTGCTATGGTGGTGGATGCAGATTCCAACCTTCTTCACTTGTATATTGATGGGGAGCCGGTTAACGACTCTCCACTAAGATATTCAGGAGAAATGATGAACTTAGGTATCAAGGACCTGGAAAACTACTTTTTCGGGGAATATTATATTGGTTCCACTAAACCGGACCTGGGCGGCGGATCCTTCTTCACCAAGCATTTCAAGGGGTTGATCGAGGATGTCAAGATGTATAACCAGGCATTAGATGAAGCTGAGATATACTGCCTGGCATATGGATGTTAATAATCCAAC
>CAZAQS010000352.1:0-4665 GCA_964486825.1 uncultured Anaerolineaceae bacterium
TCAAATGCCTCCTGGCAGGCAGATCGTCGATACACATGTGCTCCTGCCTAGAGAACGGGAGCGAGCCTACTCTCTGGTCCACAGCCAGCTAGACCAAGGACGGCAGGCCTTCATTATTTACCCACTCGTTGAAGAGAGTGAAAACAGCGATACCCCCGCAGCAGTGGAAGAACACCAGAGACTCCAAAAGGAAATCTTTGCTAAGTACAGG
The DNA here is from genome assembly GCA_964486825.1 of uncultured Anaerolineaceae bacterium. Taxonomy (GTDB): domain Bacteria; phylum Chloroflexota; class Anaerolineae; order Anaerolineales; family UBA4823; genus CAZAQS01. The sequence goes on from CAZAQS010000352.1 coordinate 212, forward strand.
CTTGGATTGTTGCATGGGCGTATGAAGCCAGAAGAAAAAGAGGATGTGATGTCGCGTTTTCGGGATAAAGAATTACATATCCTCGTCTCCACCTCAGTTGTTGAAGTAGGGGTTGATGTCCCGAATGCGACGGTCATGCTGGTTGAAGGGGCGAACAGGTTCGGCCTGGCCCAGCTCCACCAGTTCCGAGGCCGGGTTGGTAGGGGACCGGATAAGGCCTATTGTCTGCTGATTCCGGAAACTTCTGATGCAGCAGAAAACGAACGGTTGCAGGCTATGGAAGAGACCAACGATGGTTTTGTATTGGCGGAGCGCGATTTGGAACAGCGGGGGCCTGGAGACTTCTTAGGTACCCGACAGTCCGGATATGCTGAGCTGAGAATGGCAAAACTAACCGATGTCCAACTGATCGAGAAAGCTCGCAAATATGCCCAGCTCCTTTTTGAGCAGGACGCCGACCTACAGAAACCCGAGCATGCGATGATTGCCACCAGCCTTCGAGACTTCTGGGGAAATGTTCAAGCAGATATTAGCTAAATACCTGCCCCGAAAGGCAGTAGATTGAAAGGTGAAAATTAACCAAATGCCAGTCCGCGCTGTTTTCCCTGCTACGTTTGATCCGATTCATTATGGTCACATGGATATCGCCTATCGCGCAAATCGCTTGTTTGATGAGCTGATTGTAGGCGTTTATGACAGGCCCTTAAAGAGCCTGTTGTTTTCACCTGAGGAACGGATCAAGCTGGTAACAGAAGCTTTCAAAGAACAACCCAAGATCCAAATCATGGGCTACCAGGGTTTGACAGTGGATTTCTGCCGGAGGGTTGGGGCGCAGGTTATTGTGCGGGGATTGCGAGTCTTCTCCGATTTCGAATACGAGTTCCGGCTGGCCTTAGCCAACTATCGCCTGGCGCCAGAAATAGAAGTCGTTTCACTGATAACCAACGAGAAGCACACCTTCTTGTCTTCGTCCACCGTACGGGAAATCGCTTCCCTAGGCGGCGACGTAAGCAGTATGGTGCCGCCGTTTGTGGAGAATGCCTTGCGGGCACGCTTCCAGGAATTGGGGGACAGCCAGCAAGTTGTACCCACTACCTCCTTGAGAGATTGATCCTTGCAAGAAGGCTCCCACAACGTGTACGATTTAGGTTGAAGAACGTCTCTCAAGGAAAATACATATGAGTCAAATGGTTGACGGCTCGAAAATTTGCGTGTAATCTTAGCGCAAGATAGGTTTATAATCTAGCACAGAAATTGCACCGTTTATCATAACCTACGCGCAATGATTTGCTAGGCATTGGTTATTTTAACGCTTTGTGAGTTATCCCGCACAATTTGCGGAGGAATCATATGGACATTTTGCACCTGATAGACCGTTTGGAAGAAATACTCAATGAAAGTCGCCCCTTCCCTTTTACTCGAAACGTGATCGTGGATGAGGACAGGGTCTTAGATCTAATCGATCAAATGAGAGTAGCAATCCCAGAGGAAGTGAAAAAAGCACAGCAGCTTCTGGCTCAACGCGATCGAGTCCTGGCCCAAGCTCAAGAGGAGGCCAATCGCACTCTCGCATTGGCGCGAGAGAAAAGCGAGCAGCTCGTAGAGCGGGATGCAATTGTGCAAGCTGCTCATGTTCGAGCCGAACAAATTGTCGCCCAGGCGCATGCAGACATACAGAACACCCGCCGAGACGCGGATGAGTATGCATTAGAAACTCTTACCAGATTGGAGATGGAGCTGGACCGGTCCTTGAATCAGGTTCGCAATGGAATTCGGACTCTCCAAAACGATACTCAGCAGGAACCAGAGTAATCGTTCGAAATTAGATTTTCGCCGGAGCGAAGTGCTAGCCTTCGCCCGGCGTTTTTTTTGCCATCTGCCAGAGGGCTTCCATTTCATCAAGAGACAGATCAGACAGGGATCGCTTCTTTTCTACAGCAGCTTTCTCAATAAACTCAAAACGGCTCCGAAAGCGCAGGTTGGCTTCTCGCAATACGCTCTCTGCATCGATATCGAACCAACGCGCCAGATTCACAATGGCAAAAAACAAGTCTCCCAGCTCAGAAGCGCGGGCCTGGTTATCCTCAGACTGGCGGACTTCTTCCACCTCCTCGGTTATTTTATCCAGCACTCCTTGGATATTATCCCAATCAAACCCTACCCGTGCGGCTCTTTCCTGGTAAATTCGTGCCTGGCTAAGTGCCGGCAAGGATGGAGCAACGCCACTCAACAGGCTCATCTTCCCCTCATCATTCTCCTCTCGCTCCGCAGCTTTCAAGTGCTCCCAGTTACGAAGCACACTCTCAGCATCAGCCAGGTCCACGTTCCCGAATACGTGCGGGTGCCGGCGCACCAGCTTCGTGTATATCCCGTAGATGACATCTGGCATCGAGAAAGTGCCCTCATCTGTAGCAACCTGAGTGTGAAGAACAACCTGGAGGAGAAGATCGCCGAGCTCCTCACACAACGAGCGCGGATCCTGTGAGTCAAGAGCAGAAAGCACTTCGTAGGTTTCTTCTAACAAATGCGGCCGGAGACTCTGGTGAGTCTGCTCCCGGTCCCAAGGACAACCATCGGGAGCCCGCAGATGAGCGATGATCTCCTGAAAAGATTCGAACGAAGTACCTTGAATCAGCGGGGGGACATACAAGCTTGTGAGCAGGCCGGTATGTTTACTGCGATCGATCTCATAGAGGGGAATAGATTCAACCATGCTGTCTGGGTTTCCAGCCCTGTGTACCAGGTGGACCGGGTGGTCATCTGGGTAAACATCCGATAAGGTCAGCTTTACCTCAGAAGCAATCCTCGATGAATGGATTTGAGCAATAATAGCCGGGCTATCTGGAGGAAAGTTTGGCACATGCGCTGAGGCGATCTCCAGTGCATCTACAAGGGCAGTGCGCGGAAGAGGGTCTATCTCGAGAGCTGAAAAAACCGGCTCTAAAAAGCTGAGGCCTTCAACGATCTGCACTGGTATTCCCTCTGCCCTGGCTCGGCGAGCGATCTCAGGGGAGGTGGCTTCTGCAACGAACGGATGTCCAGGGACAGCGTATACAACACCTTCTGGACGTCTTGCTAAGGCCATGACCTGCTCGACGATTTGAGCATAGACGGCTTCGAAACTTTCACTACTCTCATAAAGTTGGTCGAACGAGTTTACACGAAGCCCAGTGGGAAATCCCTTAACAACCGGATGCTGGTTGGTACGCAAGTAAATTTCAGGGATGCTCTCGAGAATCTTCCAGGCCTGGCGCGTAAGAAGTAGTGGGTCCCCGGGACCCAATCCCAGTAGGATAATTCCGGTATTCCTCACAGCTTCACTCCCTTATTAAATAAACGTAATGCGCAGAGGGAACATGCAGGGTTACACTCTTACGCATTACGCAAGGTTACAGATATTGGATTGATTGACCCGAATGATTAGCGCTTCGTATATGTTGGGGCCTTGCGAGCGCGTTTGAGTCCGGGTTTCTTGCGCTCCTTCACTCGCGGGTCCCGAGTCAGGAAGCCACCTTTGCGAAGAGCAGGTCTTAAATCGGGATTCAGGAGCAGAAGAGCGCGAGCAACACCCATCTGGACCGCTTCGGTCTGGCCCGTTACACCACCGCCGTTTACCACTACGGTGATGTCGTACTGGTCTCGGCTCTCGCCAACTGCCTCCAGGGGAGACAGGATGGCTTGCACATCACCCAGGCGGGTGAAATATTGGTCCACAGGTTTCTGGTTTACGATAAACTGCCCACTTCCACTCATCAGGCGTACGCGCGCAGTGCTTTCCTTGCGGCGTCCGATCCCTTCATAGTATTGAACTGCCATAATTACTCCTTAACAGATGGCGTTTCTAACTGCATTGAGATGATGAGGCGGGCCCCCAAAGAGCCTATACCACTCGTCTCTCGCAGCACGATCGATCTTATTCCAGTATTTTCGGGTTCTGAGGAGCATGGGGATGCTCAGAACCGGTGTAGATCTTCAATCTTTTGATCAGTTTCCGGCCTACTTTGTTATGGGGGATCATGCCCCAAACAGCGCGCCGGATGACTCGTTCGGGGTGTTTGGCCAGCTGCTGGCGCAGCGTAATGGAGCGAATCCCACCCGGATAACCCGTGTGATGGTAGTATATCTTGTCATCCATCTTATTGCCCGTTACGCGGATCCGATCCGCATTCACCACAACAACAAAGTCACCACCCAAGACTCCTGGGGTATAAGTGGGTTTATGTTTCCCCAGCATTAATGTAGCGATCCTGGTAGCCAGGCGTCCTAAGGTTTGTCCTTCGGCATCCACAAGATACCACTCACTGGTCACCTCTTCACCTTTAGGAATATAAGTTTTTTGCACAGTCATCATCTCCACTTGCACGAGGCTGCCGAATGACAACCATCGTCAGAGTATCTTTTTATATTTCTATTCATCATTATCCAGGCTCTCCGACCCTACCTCAACCAGCCTG
>CAZAQS010000353.1:0-4654 GCA_964486825.1 uncultured Anaerolineaceae bacterium
CGGCGAAAGCGGCGTCGGGTGGGAGCAGCGCCAAAGGGATGCTCAGGCCGGCGCAAGAATATACGAGAGAGATCCTCCTGGGGTACAACACCGTCCGGCCAAACCTTATCCAGTGTGATGAACAGGTCTGCATACGACGAGCTGCGCCCTCTCTTCTGGAAATCGAGAAAGTATGGAGACCGGCGGGAGATATGGTTAACCATCAAATCCAGGATGATATCGAAGCTCTGGCTGATCCTGCGTATATCTTCCCAGCTCCCGAGGCTTGAATCGATGTCGAAATAGCTCACTGGAGCGAAACCGCGATCTCCGGAGGATGGATAGGGCGGCAGGATATGCACACCGCTGAAGATATCCAAAAAATTCGTCATCAGCAGGTTGTCCAGGCTAGACAGGTTACCTCCCAACGAGTCGGGATATGTAATCAACTGAGCTTTGTTGGTTATTGGCATCGGCTTTCCAATGATCTGCTAAGATTATAATGTCTGTCGGCATGTTCAATAGATTAACCTCTTGACTCTCCAGCTACTGGAGGTTGTATACTCACACCGCAATGCTCGAGCGTTGAAAAGGTGGACCGCTTCACCGGCTATCGTTATTACTCGTTCGACCAGCTCACCCACCTTAACCACATCCTGGCCCTCAAAGACCTGGGCTTCTCTCTGGAACAGATTTCCAGGTTGATCGTCTAGGATTTGCCGACCTCGGAGCTGCGAGGCATGCTGAAGATGAGGCAGGAAGAGCTCCGGCAACATGTCCAGGAGGAGATGGGCCGGTTGGAGCGGGTAGAAGCACGGCTGAAACAGATCGAACAGGAGACTTTTATGGCGGATTACGATTGGCTACCGGTGCACTGGTCCGGTGCGCGAGATCTATCTCGAGCCGCCGTCTACCCCCGGGAACCAGACCGAACCGAACACCGTAACCGAGATCCAGTTTCAGGTAGAGAAAGATTGATTAAGGGCAGGCTTCCAGGTTATTGATCGCCTCCTGGATGCGGCCGATGCGGTTCTCTGGGTTAGGATGAGTGCTGAAGAACTCGGGCTGTCCGGACGAGCCCCCGGAAGCCCGAGCCAGCACCTCCATGACGACGATCAATTGGTTGGGATCATACCCGGCCTGATGGAGAATACATACCCCCAGGAAGTCTGACTGCAGCTCATCCTCGCGCCCGTACCTCAAGTTGACCAACTGGGCGATCAAGGCCGCCACTGCTGGGGTGGCCTGGGTGCGGGGGTCGTTCGGGTCATACGTCGCCAGGACAACCGCTCCAGTCAGGCCCTGGCTGAGCTGCTGCTTAGCAATTTGCTGGGCGCTGTGCCTGGCAATCACATGCCCGATCTCGTGTCCCAAGACTCCCGCTACCTGGTCTTCTGTGCTTAGCTGGTTTAGCAAGGCTTCTGTTATGAAGATCGGCCCGCCAGGCAAGGCGAAAGCGTTCACCGTCTCTGGGTCGGCTAAGACATTGAAGTCAAACGGGTATTCAGACCGTGAAGCCAGGCTGTTCTCCACCAGGTATGTTCCAATTTGGTCCACCAGCGCTTGAGCCTGTTGGTCCTCGGAGAGGCCTCCGAATTGAGAAGTGATTTCAGGAACAGCTTGAAACCCGAGAGCGATCTCCTGTTCCTGGGTAATACCAACGTACTGGTCCTCACCCACTACCGGGTTGTATTCCCGCGAAGCAAAATAAGAGATAAGGGCAAATCCAGCCACAGCTAAAGCCATCACAATCCGTATGCAGGAGCCACCCTGGGCGCCGCGTGTCCTTCGTGTTGTATACATATTTGTATTTCCTCATGCGAATAGAATATGATGTCATGAATCGATGGTTTCGAACCTCTCCACCTCTAGAGCCTCATACAAGCCGCCGGCTGTGGCGCCGTAGAACAAATGGCTTAGTAGGATGATCCAGCTCCGTAAAGAGAAAAACCATGGAAAAAAGAAAGAAAAAGTGTAGAAATTTATGGCGTATAAAGCCAGGCCAAATATTGCTCCACCGATGACTCCAACTGCCAATCCCCATTTGTGAATGATCAACGCCAGGATGGTTGTAAAAAGGAGCGATAGAAAGAGGTGGGTCAGCAAGGCTACGATGAATATCCCCGGGTCGAAGCTAGCAGGGGGAGGCAGTACATCTTGTCCTAGCAGCAGGGCAGCTACCATCCTTATGAAAATCCAAGGTGTTCCCAGAAGGAACAAGCTCAAGAGCATATTCACGACCAGGAAAACCAGTCCGCTGACGATGCCAGCCCAAAATACTGCCCGGAAATCAACCAATTTTCTAGATTTGGGAAATAACGAGTCCATTATTACTTGCCCTTCCTAATTATTTCTAATTCTCCCCTAATGAAAATATACACTTATGAGAAGAATAGATATAGTGGGACTAACCCGACTGGGACTAAGGGATTCCCCTACCTATGAGAATGAGCTTTTCCAATACCCGATCCCATATCCCTTGGTTCTTGCCTCGTGTATAATCTTTGAATGTTGGGAATTTTTTCGAGCCTTGCTTGACAGGAGGGACGATGGAAAGTAAAAGTGAGATTTTCGACAGCCCAAGGGGTTGGGTAGCTGACCATATCCGCCGCTATGTGGAGACAGATGGGCGTGACGGACATAAATGGCAAGGAGTGTACACCCTACTACTCACAACACATGGCCGGAAATCGGGAAAGCTGCGCCGCACGGCCCTGATCTATGGCAAGGATGGCGATAATTATATCGTCGTGGCTTCTCGGGGCGGTCACACCCACCACCCTGCCTGGTATCTTAACCTGGTGGAGAACCCAACCGTGCATGTGCAGGTGGGGGCTGAAAAATTTTCTGCCCTGGCTCGAACGGCAACAGGGGAAGAAAAAACAAAATTATGGAAGCTAATGGCCTCCATTTGGCCTGAATACGACAATTATCAAACCAAAACCAAGCGTGAGATTCCGGTGGTTGTATTAACGCCGACAGGTTGACGGTGGCTGATTGCTACCGTTTCAACCGCATAGCTAAGTATTTTCGACCTCAGATCACTTGAATTAATAACAAAAATGGGAGGGAATGATGCGCCCTCCCATTTTTGTTATTAGTGATTATTTTTTTTGGTACTAAGGAACTTAATGCTTATCGGTTCAGGATCTACGTAGGCTTGCCTAACACTCACTGAACCCGCAGGCGTAGCACTTCCGGCAGCCCTCCTCGTTGACAACAGCCGCCTGCCCGCACTCTGGACATAAATCGCCGATGCGCATGAAATGCTGCTCAGGCGGCGACTCGAGGGAAATGGGTGACGAGTGAGCGCCAGGCTTGGAAGCAGTGTTACCGTTGTCCCTGGGTTGCGTTACAGGAATTGAATCGGTATTTTCTTGGGTAGTGTTTTCCAGGTATTCAACCAAAGCCTGGGCAACTCCATCCGGAAGAGAACGCACCCGGTTGGGTCCAAAACCGAGCGAGCGCCCGCCGCCGATTCCAGATAGCTGGCGGACTACCTCGTACAGGCGGTCACGTGGAGCTATAGGAGACGAGAGACGTAAGATGAAGGAGACCAGGCGTCCGATGGCTTCCGATACAGCCGCGGTGTCCGAACCAGCTTTGGAGGTGTTGATGAAAACTTCAAAGGGCTGGTTGCCGCCGTTCTCGTTGATGGTTACAAAGGCTTTCCCGAGCGGGGTTCCCACGCTCATGGTGTAGCCATGCAACGAGCGCGGGCGAGGTTTCTTCTTATCGTGCCAGATGGGTAACTGTTCTTGGTGAACCGGCGCGGTTGGAGCAGCGCTCACGACCTGCTCTGGGAGCGGCAAAACCTTCTTCTGGGCCGTAGCGTGGGTCTCCAGGACGACCTTCTGGCGAGACCCGGTTACGTAAACCGTGATCCCCTTGCATCCAAGCTCCCAGGCCAGCTTATACACGGTGGCAACATCTTCTTCCGTTGCGCTGCCAGGGAAATTGACCGTCTTGGAGAGGGAGTTATCGACAAAGGCTTGCAGAGCGCCCTGCATACGCACATGCTCTTCGGCGCTGATATCCTGAGAAACCACAAAGGTATGGCGGATATGCTCTGGAAGCTCCTGGATATCCTGGCAGGAGCCCGCTTCCATTACCTTCTTGACGATCTCGTCATGAGTCTTTCCATCGATGCCTGCCTTACGAAGAGCTTTCTCGAAAAGCGGGCTGGTATAGGTAAGCTGGAGATCCTTCCCATTATCATTCACATGCCGGATATAGGCTAATGCAAAGACAGGCTCGCAGCCATAGCCTTCGCAACCGGCAACGGTGGCAATGGTGCCTGTTGGAGCTACGGTCGTCTGAGCAGCATTTCGGATCCCATTATTCCGGATACCGTCCTGGACAAGGTCCCAATCCACTTCAGGCCTACCCCAATCGTCCTGGTAAGCGGTTAGCGGTTGCGGAGGTTGCCAGGTCAGGTTCGCTGGGTCGTAAATGCTGCCATCGATGGCAGGGAATGGGCCGCGCTGCCTGGCCAGCTCGATGCTCGTTAACATAGTGTGGTAGCGAACGAATTCCATTACCTGGGCAGAAAATTCCTGGCCTTCTTCTGTGCCATAACGTATCCCGGCATGGTACATCAGGTCGCCTAACCCCATAATACCCAACCCAATCCGGCGGGCGCGGTGAGCAGCTTCTCTTAGTTGGGGAACAGCGG
>CAZAQS010000354.1:0-3449 GCA_964486825.1 uncultured Anaerolineaceae bacterium
GATGCGCACGATATTCTCGTCTGGTTTGCCTACAAAATGCCAGTTTTCTAACAATCCATGAAAAAATAAATAGGCGTAGGCATACCCCAGTACAACTCCCAATACCGGCAAAATCCAAAGGATGAGCTTTAATGGATACTTCATTGAATACCTCACTGGCTTATGAGAACTTATCCATGAGTGGGATGGCGCCATCTAACCAACACACACGCCGACAATTGATCGAAGAACTCAAGACTCCGGGGTTGGAGCAGTCTCGCCAAGATGAGATGTTGGATATCATCCTGGCGAATCTCAGTTAAAATTAGAGTGCTATGTATCAGTAAATATACCGCAATGTTGCGTTAGATGCACTGGTTGGGCGGCTGAAAGATTGGCATACCTTCAAGGGTATACAGGGTGCCCTCGTCAATAGGAGAATCAATACGCCGATGAATCTGGGAGACAGAAGATGAAAATTAGCGCTAAAGTGCAGAATGGTGAAGGACAGCATCAGGTCACGTTACGCACCAACGAGAATGTTCATAGCATTGCAATCCCTCCCAGGTCAACAGGGTTCGTTTCCAGTGCGAATGGTGACGAATTATTGTTTTTGGCATTAGCCACTTGTTATTGCAATGATATTTATCGAGAGGCTGCCAAACGCGGACTAAAAGTTGAACACGTTGAAGTGGAAGTAGAAGGCGAGTTCGGAGCCGAAGGCGAACCAGCCAAGAACGTATCCTACCGGGCTAAAGTCAGCGCACAGGGAAATGAGACGCAAATTCGGGAATTGATGATGCAAACCGATCGAGTTGCCGAAATTCAAAATACGCTCAGGCAAGAGACTCCCGTGATATTCAGCGGCATCGAAGTTGTGACGATATGAGGATTTTCGAGAGCAGGCATCAGTCCGAAACAGCCGCCCAGCACAGCGTCCAGCCGGCAAGTGGGAAGTTATCTCGTTCTACTCCTCTGGCGAAGCGGCCTTTTTTGTTCAGTCTATCCAGGATATCATCGACAAAATCCAGAAACTCGTGGCTCATATCGGGATTACTTCCTTCAATATCCGCCTGCCGATTCGTTTTTTGAGATTTGTCTTGATGGCGAGATCAACTTTCACGCCGAGGATCTGGCTTAAATAGTCTTCTAACTCAACCAGGCCTATCAAGCTAATCCGAGGAGGTCTGTTTAGTTCAATCAGCAGATCCAGGTCGCTATCCGGGCGTTGTTCGTGGCGTACGTAAGAGCCAAATACTCCCACAATCTCTACACCGTATTTATCGGCCAGATAAGGTTTTTGTTCCCGCAGGATTTTCCGGATTACGTTGAATTCCTTCATGCTTCAATTATACCTGATCGATCAACGGATCTTCGACCGTGCCATCCGCTGCCACCCATCCGCCAGTGACTTTGTCAAAGACGTGGAAAGATAGTATTGTGATCGGATCACATGGCCCTACTTACCGGGGCGCTGAAGTCATTCAGAGGTGGTTTGACGATTGGTTTGCCCAGGGCGGCCAGGTAAGCAAGTAGGAAATTACTTCGTTCTATTGCGCTGGCGCAGCGGCCCTTTTGAATGGGATTTCGCCAGTATGGGCAAATAGGGCAGCGCCTCATTCGAAGGAGCCAGCGTGGTGAGATTCGCCAATGGACGCATCAAAGGCATACGGGAGTACCGGACAACCTCAGCCCCTTATGAATGGGCAGGGCAGGTTCTAATAAGTTCTCTGTCTTTTCACGGTCACCCGCTTTTTCGCAAATATTTGAGAGGTTCTCCGGAACCTGGACGAAGGAATAGCCACGCAAATGGTATGTCAGCGGGGAGACCAGCTCGGACAAGTGCTTGAACTCGGCCTGCATCCAGACTTCCACGAACAGCCGGCGGACGATGGCCTTACGCCGGTCCGGATCCGGCGGGTGGCTGGCGCTCATATCACCTCCTTTCGATTCACTCGAAATGTGCCTTCATAGCCGAAGATCGCTCCGAACCAGGGATGCGTCAGCAGCAAATCGATGTGCACTGTATCCTGGCGCGCCTCATCTACATCCTGAATGAATCGCACTACACCGAACACCAACGGCCACAGCCACTCCGGCAGCCTAAGGAAACGCTCGCCTCAGTAAAAGGACATCCCGGCGCTGGCAAGTTGATTATAAATTTTATAGGGCTATTTCAGCCTGTCCCACCCTCAGGTAACGCAAGCTGTAAATCTATTATAAGTCCTTGATGACCGGGTAGTTGAACTCGGAGATAGAGACGCCCCCGTTGCAGCCATAATTCGCCCACAAGAAAAGTGACAATATACCCTCGCAAATCAACTTACTTTTACGCGAATTATCTGATATAATTAATTTACATTAATGATCTCGCTTGAAGCCGACCGGCAAGAACAGTGGCATGATGGACGCCTCGGCACACCAATGTAATCAACCAGCGCCCGATCTTGACTAACAGTGCTGGGCCTCCTACAGTGGTGGCCAGGGAAAAATCAATGAAGGCCGTACTATAGCCGGTAGTTGAGGTGGTTTTTCCCTTAACAAAGGCTCCGCACATCCGTACACCCTGATTGGAATTGTGATCCAGCAAGTTTCCTGCTTTGCCCTGAGAGATGCGTTCAAGAGGGAATGGTGAAGTTCAAGCTTTACTAACAGCATGGAAGGAGGTTTGATCATGGCTGGACCAATCTACAAGCTCTGGATGGCTAAGCCCACGGAAGCCTGGTATCAGTTGTCTGAGGAAGAACGAGATAGTCACCTGGCCAAGGTTAAGGAGTCCCTTGAAAATGTCGGCGGCAAGCTGCTCCTTACTTGCACTTCACTCTGGTCCTCAGAGCAATGGGAGGTTTTTGGTGTCGAGGAGTACCCCGACATCGAGGCAGTCCAAAAGCACACAGAAACCACTTCGGGGATGAACCACTTCCGATACCTTGAGAGTATGACTGTGTTGGGAACGGCGTTGGAATGGTAACCGTCTTAGACCTTCACGCTGGATGGTCAATGAGACTGTGCAGATCGAGTGTACATTAGAATCTTAGTCATCAGCGACGTTTTCCCCTCTTGAACGCGTCTTTCAGGGTGAAGCGAGGCAGAAGGCCGCCTAACACCGGATTGGAGCTGACCAGCCTATCGTGACGCCAGCCGCCTGCTATCGGAGGGGCAGCACGCACAAACAGGTCTGCTCTCGAATATGCGAAGTACAAGTGAAGGATATATATTTCTTTAGTTTCCGCTAAATCCACATAAAAAGTCTCACCTATGGTATGAAACGGATGCTCAAATCCAACCATGAGGTGAGACGATCAACATCCAAAATCATACCACAGGAACTCTGGCAGCAGTCGTTGAAAAGCTGCCCATCGGAACCAATTTGGCACTTTACCAATTTCTTTGGATGCTCGTTGGCGGTGCATTGCACGACAGTCGTGGGGCTTTGTTTCCGGCACTAAAAGCCATCGGCTTGCAGGATG
>CAZAQS010000354.1:3549-4648 GCA_964486825.1 uncultured Anaerolineaceae bacterium
CGGGCATGGGCAGCCATGCGTTATGGAGCCTGGCAGACCGAAGACCTGTTCGAAAGCTGGCAAGCCCATGTGGCCGGCCAGGGCGAGTGGCGAGCCTCTCAACATGCCGGTTACTATGTCAAAGCGGTTGACATCACCGCCTACTGGCGCCCAACGCTGAAAGGGCTGCGGAGCAAACACTATGATGCGGAAGCAGACAAGGCTTTACCGGCTGTCGTGTTTGGGATGGTCGGGCGAGTAGGACGTGTCGGCCAACAGCGCATGGCATTGCTCACGGACCTGATCCGGGCGGACCTGACGGACCCTTCTAAAACGGCCCTGGAAAACAAACTGTTGCATCAAGTCGCTCTGAAACTGGGCGAAGATGAGATGCCGGTCCTAGATGCCGGGTTCAAGCTCAACGCACTCTATGAAGCGGGTCTGGATCGTTTTGTCCTGCGCTTAGCCAAGAACTTTACGGCCCGGCGCAATTTCCTGCCTGAGTATCAGGGAGGCCGTCCACCTGAATATGGCACCCTCGTCCGTCCACTGGCCCGCTCCTACAATGGCAAGCAGCTTGCAGCCACTGCTCCCGATCGGGTCGCAACCTGGCAGCATCTTGGTCACGAATTTCGGGCTGAGTTTTGGGATGACCTGGTGGCGAAGTCGATCAAGCCATCTGCTGAGAACCCGCCCTTCACCGTGGTGGCGGTCTATGATCCTCGTTTCGAACAACCCTGGTTGCTGGCCTGCCCACTCAAACTGAGCGGTCCTGACTTCTGGGGTCTCTACCATGACCGCTGGCCCATCGAGCAGCTGCCTTTGGCTTCCAAACAGATGGTCGGTGCTCAGCGCCAATTCGTCTCCGCTGCAGCGAGTTGCTACCGCTTGCCTGAATTATCCTTGCTGGCTGGCTCCATCTTGACCTATTTGGCCGCGACCTTGCCACCCATCCCTACCGGTTTCTGGGATCGCAACCCCAAAGGCACCCCAGGTCGATTACGCCGTTGGCTGGGCCGCACCACTTTCTCAGACTTGTCACCCCTTCCGTATGGTCGAATTCGTAGAAAGTCATCGGTTACAGACCATTTGCCCAAAGGGGTTCACGCTCACAGGCGCT
>CAZAQS010000355.1:0-4632 GCA_964486825.1 uncultured Anaerolineaceae bacterium
GAAGCGTAATAGCCGATGGCTATCCGTATCATGAAGAAAACGATAATCCCAACGATAATAAGCCAGGTGTATGGGTAGCTGCCTAATTCCATTTTCTGCCTCCCGAGGTTCTTCTTAGGTATGTTGAGGAGTAAGCTATTTCACGCGGCTGGCTTGGAGTGTCAGGTTGTCGTATGAAGGCAGTTTGAACGCTGAAAGCCGGTCGTGGATTGGAACAGTTTTCTTCTACTCGTTTTGGCTTATTTCGGCCAGGACATCCTCCAATCGGTTGAGCACCGCATCGATCTGTTGATAGGTGATCACCAGGGGCGGCTCGATCCGGACTGTGTGGGCGCTGGTGAGCGTGCCTGCTACCAGGACGCCGCGTTTGAACAGGCCGGCTGCCACCTTGTAGCCCACTTCTGGGTTGTGGAAGTGCATCCCGATCAGGAGGCCCTTCCCGGTCACCTGCTTGTAGATATCCGGGTACTGGCCCGCCAGCTCGTTCAGCTTCGCCAGGATATAGTCGCCCTTCTCGGCTGCCTGCTCCCACAGCCGGTCGCGCAGCGTGATATGAATGGCTGCGATGGCGGCGCTGCACGCCAGGGCGCCCCCCCCGGTGGTGGTGGTATGGATGAACGGGTTGGGGTCCATCATCACCTGCCAGATCTCCTCGGTCGAGCAGAAGCAGGACACCGGCATGACCCCGCCGCCCAGGGATTTGCCCAATGCCATGATATCCGGCGCAACATCCCAGTGATCGACGCCAAACAGCTTGCCGGTGCGTCCCATGCCCGTCTGGACTTCGTCGGCGATCAGCAACACGCCATAGTGGCGGGTGATCTCCCGCAGGCTCGGCCAGAAATCGTCCGGCGGTACGATCGCGCCGGCTTCACCCTGGATCGGCTCCATGATCACGGCCGCGATATCGATGCCCACTTTCTGGCAGGCGTCCAATTGCTTTTCCACGGCCTGTGCATCACCGAAAGGCACGTGGTAGACCGGGCCGCCATACAGCATGCCGGGCGGCTGGCGGTAATCGGCCTTGCCCATCATGCTCAAGGAGCCCATCGTTTTTCCGTGAAAGGCCTTCAAAGCAGAAATGAAGCCCGGCTTGCGGGTGTACATCTTGGCCAGCTTGATGGCGCCCTCAACTGCTTCAGTGCCGCTGGCGCAGAAGAAGGAGTACTTGATATCGCCGGGCGTGATCTCAGAGATCAGCCGGGCCAGTACTCCACGCAAGGGATCGATCAGCTCCTGGCTGGGCATGGGCGTGCGTCCTAGCTGGGCGCGCACGGTATCGACTACCTCCGGGTGCGACCAACCCAGGTTCAGCAGACCGTACCCGCCCAGGCAGTCGATATATTCCCTGCCGATCACATCGCAGAATACCGCTCCATGACCGGTCCATTCGGTGGCGGCCCAATCTCCGGCCTCGGTGACCGACTTTCGGTACTCTAACCAACCTTTGTTGAAGTGCTCGGCAAAGTTATATTTCGACTCATCGATGATCTTTTTCCCCTCTTCTATATCTACAAAGGGCTTTTGGATGAGATCTACCCAACGCTTCGAATACGTAATGGCTTCATCAAACGACTGCGGCATATCGGGCTCCTTTTATCAAGGGAAAGGCGGATACAGGTGGAGCTAACAGGAAGCTCCAGGAACAGCCGGTGGGTTGGGAATTCTGGTTAACAGCTCAGATTGGCTGGACTCCTTCCTTTGGTTTAGGCTAGAAAATTCGGATTGTGCGCGTACAGCAAGCGCAGATAAGCGAACGCCGTTAACGCTCGCCTAAGCGGCTTCCTCCCCGTCGCAACCCTGTATTGGGTTGGGGAATTGCCACTGGTACACATCTTTGATCACTTTCGGAACGATGGAGGTGGTCGTCTTGCGTACACCGGGTAGCTTGCCAATCACTCCCGTAACGAAAGCATACACCTGGTCATTGTCTGGGGCCACGACCTGGGCGCTCACATCTGTATTTCCGATTGAACAGGCCACATAGCTGACGCACTCGAAACCGGCGATCAGGTTAGCGACCTCCAAGATCCGGGCTGGCTCCACTTCGATCAGAACGTCGGCGACGACCTGGTAACCAATCGCTTTGGGATTGGCAATGGCGGAAATCTGGATGACTTTTTCTTTGAGCAGCCGCTCTAGCCGGTAGCGAACTACCCGCTCGGTTATCCCCCCGATGCGGCGAGCGATTTCAGCACAGGGCATGCGCCCGTCTTCCATGAGAAGGCTGATAATCTGGAGGTCGATATTATCCATTTACTACCTTTATCTGGATAGTTATGTAGGAAATCGACAAGAAATATAAGATTATTTTCCGTTTACGACTTTTACATTCTCGCGCCAAATTTTTACAATGTCAAGGATTAATTTTTAATCTTTTATTAATCGCTTTCACCCCTAATTGGCTAAACCTTATCATACTCCGATGCGCCGGCGGCCACGCCGGCGCCAGCGTTGCTCGACCTTCCAACTCCGGTGGCTTTTCCTGCGCCTGGCGATGCAGATTGAGGGCGATTGGCTAAAGATTCCGCGCCTGGAGTAACCTCTTTTTGAGGCGACGTTTCCGGCTACAATAAGATGATTTATGAGACAATTCGAGTCACCGGTCTCGCCGTCATTCT
The DNA here is from genome assembly GCA_964486825.1 of uncultured Anaerolineaceae bacterium. Classification (GTDB taxonomy): domain Bacteria; phylum Chloroflexota; class Anaerolineae; order Anaerolineales; family UBA4823; genus CAZAQS01. The sequence goes on from CAZAQS010000355.1 coordinate 2,622, forward strand.
GCGATATAATCGGCTAGATTTTGAACCAGGAGGTGATCTTGGGTAGGGTTATTAATGTCGAAAGCGCTGGAAAAGAGCGCACGCAGCTCACGCGAGCCATCGTGGTGGCAATGCGCGAGCTGAGCCAACAGAACGACATGGATCAAAAAACTCGCGATCTGGCTGCTTTCATGGCTCTCGCGTTGGAAGAGATTGCCAGTACGATCGATATCTCGGTGGCGGCCTGGGAAAAACGCGGCTATTGGGTCAAAGCCGACCGCTTCCGGATGGATTGGATCTGGACGGAGAAGCTTGGCGCAACCATGCGCAAAGCTGTGCTCGAAGAAGATTGGGCCGCCGTTGCCATCACGGTTGGGCAGGTGGGCCAGAAATTGAACAGCGTGAAAGTCCCCCAGCGCAACCGTGTCGGTACGCCCTGGGTGGGCGCGTACAAACAATTAAGCGCCACCCATCTTGGCAAGGATTAGTCGCTCTGCTTACCGGTTTGATCGGCTTCCGGATCGCCAAATCCGCCTCCACCCGGTGTGCGGATGGATAAGATATCCCCACTTTTTAGATAGATACTCCCTTTCCCGGGAACTGGTTGCTTCACGCCCTCTCGGATTAGCCAGTTCTCCCCCGCCTGTCCCGCTTCGCCGCCTGCCAATCCGTAAGGACGGGTACGCCGGCGGTCCGAAATCAGAGTGACCTGGGCCTCCGCCCGTTCTCCGCTTACCTGGATATCCCGGCGGATGCCGTCCCCGCCTCTAAATTTGCCCCTTCCACCCGAGCCGCGCCGCACCTCGTAGCGAACCACGCGCAGCGGGTAAGCATATTCAAGCGCTTCCACTGGGGTGTTCAGGGTATTGGTCATATGGCTGTGCACGGCCGATGGACCGGCTCCTGTAGGGCTGGCCCCCATCCCGCCCCCAACCGTTTCGTAATAAGTATACGGGCGCGCCCTCCCGCTGCGCAGGTCCGTACCGCCGATGGTGATATTGTTCATCGTGCCCTGTGAGGCAGCCGGGACGCGCCCCGGGTAGGCTTGCGACAGGGCCCCCAAAAGCACATCAACGATACGCTGCGAGGTCTCCACGTTCCCGGCTGCCACCGCGGCCGGTGACAGGGCATTCACCACGCTCCCCGGCTGTGCTATCACTTCGATCGGGACCAGGCAACCTGAGTTATTGGGGACATCCAGCCCGAGCAGGCAGCGGAAGACGTAATAGACCGCCGAGAGCGTGATGGCATACACCGCGTTGACGCTGCCAGCCCGCTGCTCTGAGCTGCCGGTGAAGTCCACCACCGCCCGGTCACCGCGAATGCTTACCTGGACGCGAATCCTGACCGGCTCAGCACTGATTCCATCGTCATCCATCTCGTCGGTGAAGCCATAATTGCCGTCCGGTAAAGCTTCCAGGAGCCGGCGCGTCATGCGCTCGGTATAAGCCAGCAGCTCTTCCATATAAAAAGAAACTTCGCCGGCGCCATATTTCACCGCCATCTCAACCAGGCGCCTGGCGCCGCGCTGGTTGGCAGCGATTTGTGCCCATAGATCGCCGGAGCGTTCCCCTGGTGTGCGCACGTTGGCCAGGATCAGGTCCATCACCGCCCGGTTCAGGGCCCCGCGCTCCAAAAGCTTCAAGGGTGGGATGACCAGGCCCTCCTGGTAGATCTCCCGGGCTACCGGCATCGATCCGGCGCTCATCCCGCCCACATCGGCGTGGTGCGCCCGGCTGGCGACGAAGCCGAACAAGCTACCGTTGGAGGGCAAGAAGACCGGCGTCACCAGGGTGATATCTGGCAGGTGGGTGCCGCCCTGGAAGGGGTCGTTCAGGATAACCACATCTCCCTCGTGCAGGTCGAGCTCGCCCCACTCCTCGCCTTCAGCATTCTCCCGGAAAGCCTGCACCGCCGCGGCTACGGATAACGGCATGGACCCCAGGTGCACGGGGATATGGGCAGCCTGGGCGATCATGCTGCCTTTGCGATCGAAGACCGCACAGGAATAGTCGCGCCGCTCCTTGATATT
>CAZAQS010000356.1:0-4627 GCA_964486825.1 uncultured Anaerolineaceae bacterium
TTGTTGGTACCCGCCTGCAGTCGCGAGGCTTCACCAGGTACTCCCACCGGGGAGATCCTGGACACTGCCATACCAGCCAGCCTGCCCTTTCGAACTCAGACCCCAGCTGCGGCTGAGAGGCGTAGCCCGACCGGTACAAGATCGCCCACTGCAACCGGGTTGGCAACGCACACCCCTGCCCAAACACTGGAGACGGCCTTGCCTTCCGGCGACCCGCCGGTCGTCTCTCCCGTTTCGGTAATCGCGCCGGAGAATGCCGGGCAGGTGGTCGAACTGGCTGGCTGGGGCAAAGGTTTTGAGTTCGATCTGGCGACGATCGGCAACAGCCAGCTTGCCGCCTCTGGAGAGCTGCTGGTTGCCACGGAATATTTGGGTGAAATGCCGGATATGTCTTCCGTCACCCGTACTCGCTTTTGGGGTTTGCCCTCCGGCGAGCTGCGCAAAGAGATTCTGGATGCCCAGGGTTACGATCATCTCATGATCTCCCCCGATGGCAGCTCCTACGCGATCTACAGGGGTTCATGTCCGAACGAGGCCGGGGAAGCGTGCTTCGTGGAGGCCTGGGATGTGGAGACGGATGAGCAGCTCCTATCCGTCGAGGTGGATACCTTCCTTATGGCTGCCATTTCGCCCGATAACCGCCGGCTGGCTCTCTCCACCGGCCTGGGGATCGATATTTGGGATCTCGAGAGCGGTGAGAAGATGCATACCTTGCCGGGATCTGCCCAGTTGGACCGCCTCCAGTTCTCCAATCATGGTGAAATGCTCGCCGGCTTCCAGCAGATGGGCATGCTGGTGAACGTCTGGCAGGTGGAGAGCGGCGAACTGCTGGCCACGCTGGTCTCCGAGCAGTTCGCCGGTGTCTTCTTCCCCGGAGCGCTGGCCTTCTCGCCAGATGATTCCCGGTTGGCGGTCGCTTTCAACTGGTCGGTCGAATTGTGGTCGGTTGCTGATTGGAGCGAAGGCATAGAATGGAGGGCCCACGAGAGCATTGTAACGAGAGTGGCCTTCTCTCCGGATGGCCGGCTGGTGGCTTCGGGCGCGGAAGATGGCAGCCTGGCTCTGGCTGATCCTGCCACCGCAAAGGTGGTAGCGAAGCTCAGTGGGCACGACTATTATATAAATAACCTGGTTTTCTCGGCTGATGGGAAGTTGCTGATTTCAACCGCCTACGGTGGTGGTGTAGGGGAGGGCGCCCTGCGCATGTGGGGCCTACCGGAATAACCGAGATAGGAACCTGGTATTCGTATTCTGTGAAACCTTCGTATAGGACAATCAAAACATTCATAGAAGCCCCTACTTTTATTTTCCAAATAAAACCTATTATGTCGAGTGGCTTTTGTCATATAGGAAAATTAGCAGTCCAAACGAAGCTAGAAAGCAAACACCCTCTGGGTCTCCTTTACTCCTGGTCTTCCAAATCTCATAATATAAACGGTTCAAGAAGGTTCTTGAAGTGAGAGTTCAGCAAGTAACACAATGGGTTATTATGTTTACTGTTGGCCATTTCGGACTAAAATATAACAGAGGAATCATACATGCTTACTCCAATTGTCGTTGACTTTCCCCTCAGGGGCGAATGGATAGCTCCTAACACCCCAGGCACAAAAATCCCAAGCCACGGAACCGACATGTTTGGCCAGAGATACGCTTATGATTTCGTCGGTATAGATTCGAGGTCCAGTGGAACGCGTTTCTATCGGCCAAACCCGTTCCGTTACCTTGTTCTCGGCGTCCGATTGCAGGATTGCTTTGGTTGGGGTCAGCCCATCTTCTCTTCTACGGCTGGGATCGTCGTCCAGACCGAAGATGGATGGCCTGAGAGGAATCCCGTCCACCTCGCTAGAGACATACCCATACTTCTAAAGAATGCCAGGACTTTCAACGCCAAACAGACTGCAGACCTCCGGGAGCTGTCCGGCAACTACATTATGATCGAAACCCACGACGGGTACGCATTGTATGCTCATGCTCAAACCGGTTCGATCAAGGTCCGCCCGGGAGATAAAGTCGTTTCAGGCCAACTACTGGCCAATGTCGGCCATTCCGGTAATAGTACAGCTCCACACCTACACTTCCAACTAATGGATCATCAAGACCCATGGAAAGCGCAAGGAATCCCTTGCTGCTTTCGCGATTACGAAGTCTCTCGTGAAGGCGCCTGGCGCTTAGTCCAAAATGGCATCCCTAAGGCCACAGACAGGATTCGCAAATTGTGAAACAATTGGGCTCACTTTGGATTGTTCTTCCTATCGGGGCAGAAATTACTTAATGTAACATCTATTTTACGACGAATGCCGATCTCTCAAAATAGCTGGTTCATATATTGTCAGAGCTCATGGCGCAGCAAGCCCGCCACACTGGTTGCTACCCCATTCGTGATCCCTTCCCCCTCCTCGATCAAATGCTCTCGACAGTTAGTTTAACTCCAGGTTTTGGGGCGTTGCTGCGGCCACAACCGCAGGATGAACGCGCGATCAACCTGGTTTCCAGGGTCACGTGTTTGATGGATGCTTGAGGTTCTTCGATGCGCTCTAAGAGCAGGCGTGCGCTGACCCTGCCGATCTCATGGACGGGTTGTGCGACCACGGTCATTGGGGGGCGTAAGGATGGCGCCCAGGCGATATCATCGAAACTGATCAAGGCCAGGTCTTCGGGGATATCGATCCCATTTTCATGGATATATTGGAGCGCCCCTAAGGTCATGACATTATTTGCTGAGAGGACTGCATCAGGTGGGTTTGTTCCTGCCATCAGTGCTCCCATGGCCCGGTAGCCGCCCTCGGTTCGGTAGTCGCCATCCTGGATCAAAGCCGGGTCAATGGGCAACCCGGCTGCTTTCAAAGCTTTCTCGTAACCACGCCGCCTGTCTACCGCCGTGCTGATACTCTCGGGGCCTGTGATCAAGGCTATCCTTTGATAGCCTTCTTCGATCAGGTGGGTCACCGCTCGAGCGGCCGCGGTAGAGTTCGCAATCTGGACCGTATCCACTTCAAGCTTGCCCGGGTGGCGGTCGATGGCCACCAGCGGTACACCGGCTCGCTGCAATTTCTCGTAATGGGTTGTATCCGAGGCGTCAGCAGGAGCGAAGATCACCCCAGATACATATTCGGCCAGGAAGGTATTGATATTCTTCCGTTCGTTATTGAGCTCATCCGACGTGTTCCCCAACAAGATCAGGTAACCTGCCTCGGACAGGATGCTTTCGATGCCGATAACGATGCTGGCAAAAAAGGGAATCTGGATGTCAGGAACGATCACGCCTACAATACGTGTATCCCTTTTGCGAAGACGCCGTGCAGTAGCATTCGGGTAGTAGCCCAGCTCCATGATCGCCTGGCGGACCCGTTGATCCAGGTCCGTTGTTACCCCGCCTTTGCCGCTTAAGACGCGCGAAACGGTTGCTGTGGATACGCCGGCTTTTGCAGCCACATCTTTCATCGTTACGCCGTTAGATACCGCATTCCCTTTTGGCATTTTAACATCCATTTAGAATAAACCTTGAAATCGTTTACAATTCTACGCTGTATTAATAGGGATGTCAAGGAAGACAGCAACAGGATTTGAATGCCTCCAGGCACCCATATCCATGGAAAAGCCCTTGGAACCCACCTGAAGCCCTGCTGTAAGCCCAATTAAATAGTTGAATCCTGCTTTACAAGTTATATGAGAGGGCATACAAGATTATTGACATGCAAAATCTAGTATGCTAGAATGTAATCGTTTACAAAATTAATTCAATTACAAAACCAAAAACCAAATAGTAAGCTGTCTCACCCCTTATACGAAATTGATGGGGATTTTTGGCAGAATGGGATTGGTGAGCGTGTACATGAGCAGATCCATTTCGCGATCAACAAGATTTTAGGAAAGGATGGTGGCTGTGACTTCCCAAAAACGTTGGATCGGAGATTACCCAAAAATTGGCATCCGCCCCACAATCGACGGGCGCCAGAAGGGTGTGCGCGAGTCCCTGGAAGAGCAAACCATGAATATGGCGCGCGGGGTCGCCGAGCTCCTATCGTCAAATCTGAGATATCCGAATGGGGAAGCGGTAGAATGCGTCATTGCGGATACTACAATCGGGGGTGTTGCCGAAGCAGCTCTGGCAGCTGCAAAGTTCGAGAAGGAAAACGTGGGAGTCTCCATCACTGTAACACCTTGCTGGTGCTACGGCTCGGAGACAATGGATATGAATCCTTACACTCCAAAGGCCGTGTGGGGCTTTAACGGCACGGAGCGCCCAGGCGCCGTCTACCTGGCTGCCGTGCTTGCAGGGCATAATCAGAAAGGTTTGCCGGCTTTCTCGATCTATGGAAAGGATGTGCAGGATGCCGGTGATACCACCATCCCTGGAGATGTAAAAGATAAACTCCTGCGCTTTGCCAGAGCCGGTCTGGCTGCTGCCCTGTTACGGGGCAAAAGTTACCTGTCCCTGGGTGGTGTATCGATGGGCATCGCCGGTTCGATTGTCGACCAGGATTTCTTCGAAACCTACCTGGGTATGCGAGTGGAAGTTGCTGATATGAGCGAGTTCATCCGCCGCATCGAAGAGGGCATCTACGATCCAGAAGAATACGAACAGGCCATTAGCTGGAGGCGGGAGAACTGCACGGAGGGTGAGGAT
>CAZAQS010000357.1:0-4612 GCA_964486825.1 uncultured Anaerolineaceae bacterium
AGTGTTACTGGACAGTCCGCCATGGCTGCGAATGTGAGCAGCTACGTTTTCTGGGACGCGGATACTTACCGAAGCTGCACCGGCTTCGATATATACTTTTGTATGCCCAGCTGAAGCAGGCAGCGCCAGACGGGTTGAGCTGGCTCCGGTCGACATTCGCAAATCCGTTACCTGCAAGTCTGTCAGATCCAGATCGGCTTCATTCGCGCCGGTCTTAATATCTATACGAAGCGGTATATGCTGGTTTACTCCAAACGACCAATTCATCCCCTGGCGATTCCAACCCCACGGTCCCATCGAAAAATTGCGGCTTGGTACACTCATCTCGACATCCAGCGTATTACCCTGCCGTTGGGTCCGCATGTTTAGACCTCCGCCAAAATCACCTTCAACCAGGGCGTCCGAACTGCTCTCCGAACGTAACCGGATCCGTCCGGCTCCATGGTTGATGCGCAGGTTTGCTCTGTCTGCCCCTTCCAGGGGGATCACGACATGCTCTTCCTCGAATACCCTCCGGTTTGTGAGACTGCCAACCAGGATCCATATGCCGAGCACAACCAGGAGGGTTGGCCACAACAGATCCCATACCCGCACCGGAAGCAAGTTCAAATTATCGAGCAGCAGTAAAATACCACCTAAAAGCAGGATCGTTCCCCAAAACAATGAACTTCTTTTCATATTATATTCCTCCTTAATATATACGTCATACCTGGAATAATGGCGCGCGAAATGCTTTATGCCTATTTATAACAAATAAATGGTGAAGATAACGTTATAAGTGACCTGATCAGCAGCGCTAGGATAGATTGCGCCGGCGAATAGCTTTTTCAACCTCAACTGCCACAAAGACCACCGTACTGAGAACCAGGCTTAGTAGCAGGTAAGGTAGCGGTAAGGCGGCTGTTTCAAAAACTTCTTGCAAGAATGGTAGATATATTACCGCTAACTGAAGCACAAAGGTCAACAATACCGCTCCTAGCAGGGCCTTATTGCTAAACAATCCAATCTGGAACAAGGAAAAACGCTCTGACCGTATAGCTAAGGCATGCCCCATTTGGGAAAGTGTAATCGTCGTGAAGACCATCGTCTGCCAAAGAGGATTGCCGGCGCCCCACAACATGTACCCCACTACCAGGGAGACTAACCCCATCAGTATCCCCACCCAAAGGATATGGGGAGCCATACCACGAGCAAAGATATTCTCGTTCGGCGGGTATGGCGGCCTGCGCATCGTGTCTCGCTCGGTAGGCTCGATAGCCAGGGCCAGGCCTGGTAATCCATCCGTTACGAGGTTGATCCATAGGATTTGCAAGGGGAGTAAAGGCAACGGCATGCCAAATAATGGCCCCAGGAGCATCACCCAGATCTCGCCCGCGTTGCTGGTGAGAGTATATTTGATAAATTTACGGATATTATCGTAGATCGTCCGGCCGACTTCAACTGCAGCGACGATTGTTGCAAAATTGTCATCCAGTAGAACCATGTCGGCGGCTTCTTTTGTAACATCTGTACCAGTGATACCCATGGCCACGCCAATATCTGCCCTTTTCAGCGCAGGTGCATCATTCACGCCGTCTCCTGTCATGGCGGTGATTTCACCGCGCGTTTGGAGAGCCTGTACGATCCTCAGCTTATGCTCGGGAGTGACTCGGGCATAAACTGAATTGGAAAAGACAACCTGCTCGAGTTCCTCTACACTCATTTTTTCCAATCGGCTCCCGGTAACCACCTCGCCGCCATCACCGATTCCAAGCTCGCGGGCAATGAAGGCTGCCGTAAGGGGATGGTCACCGGTTATCATCATCGGGCGGATCCCGGCAGTCCGGCAGGTGTCAACAGCATCTTTGACCTCAGGCCGTGCAGGATCGATCATGCCGGTCAAGCCTACCAGGATCAGATCTTGCTCCACAGAATCAGCATCGATTTTTTCAGGAAGCGAGCCGAGGCTACGTGCAGCGATAGCCAGTACCCGCATGCCGTTCTTTGCCAATGACTCGTTGGCTTCTTCAATCCGCTGTACCCAACTATCGTTCATGGGCTCAGCATGGTCGCTTACCCATACCTGGGAGCAAACACCAAGCATGCCATCCACTGCGCCTTTACTGAAGGCAATAAATGGCGCATCTCCAGGCCAATCACCCCAACTCAACGCCGTCCGGTATTCCTCCGGCACTTGGGAGGAGTCATTTTGGGTCTTGTGAATTGTCGTCATCCGCTTGCGGTCTGAGTCAAAAGGCACTTCACCAACGCGTGGGTAGAACTCCTCCATTTTTTCTTTTTTTAAGCCCAACCGGACAGCCGCCAATACCAGTGCTCCCTCGGTGGGATCGCCAACAATATGGAAGCGCCCGTCATAGGTCTCATCACATTCCAAAATTGAATCGTTACACAGCGCACCAGAAGTCAACAACAATGCTAATGAGGGGTGCGAACTTAACGCGGCAAGCTGTTCTGGGTCCGGAATCATATCCGCACAGGGATGGGCTTTATCCTCAATCAGAAGTTCGACCCTGTTCTCATCCAGATCGATACGGCTGCCAGCTACATCCAGGATGGTAACTGTCATGCGGTTCTCGGTCAGGGTACCTGTCTTATCCGAACAGATGACGGTAACCGAGCCGAGTGTCTCAACTGCAGGCAGCTTACGGATCAAGGCCCGGCGCTTGAGCATTTGCTGAGCTCCTAAGGCCAGTGCGATGGTCACCACAGCAGGCAAACCTTCCGGAACAGCCGCCACAGTCATGCTGATGGCAGTCAAAAACATCAAACGCAAAGGCTCGCCTCTCAGTAGTCCCAAGACGAAAACGATCGTTACCAGTCCTATCGCCGCTACCGCAAGGCCTCGCCCCAGTTGAGCCAACCTTTTCTGCAAGGGGGTTTGCTCCTGGCCTGTCGTTTGGAGCATCTCTGCGATCCCTCCCAACTCGGTGTTCATACCGGTATTGGTAACGATCGCTTCTCCTCGCCCATAGCTTACGATGGTTCCCATAAAAGCCATGTTAACCCGGTCCCCAAGGGGAATATCCTGAGAGGCCTTGAACTTCTCATCCTTGTCTACTGCTTCAGATTCGCCCGTCAAGGCTGCCTCTTGAATGCGCAGGTTGGCATTGAGTAACAGGCGGCTATCGGCAGGCACAAGATTGCCGGCCTCGAGCAGGACAATATCCCCCGGCACCAGTTCCCTGGCTGATATTTCTCGCACGTGCTCGCCGCGCCGCACGCGAACATGTGGGACAGCCAGCTTCTTTAAGGCGGCCATGGCTTGCTCTGCCTTATACTCCTGGCGAAAACCAAGCAAAGCATTGAGGATTACAATGGCCAGGATTGCAATCGTATCAATGATGTCTCCCAAGAAATAAGAAATAATTGCTGCAACGATGAGGATGACTACCATCGTCCCAGTTAATTGTTCCCATAAGATAACCCATGGTGATTTTGTTCCCTTCTCTACCAGCTCATTCGGACCATATTCTTCAAGCCGGCGGGCGGCCTCCGCATCCTCCAGCCCGCTCTCTGGGATCGTTCCGAGCTTCTCTGCAACTTCCTCTTTACTTAACTTGTACCAATCGGTCATTCGACCACTCCTGGTTGATGATCCTTCAGAATAGGATCTCCTGACAAACTAAAGCTGCCGGGAGATCATTTTTAACAAACTGGATTACAAAACATATTCGCTTGCCATCTTCTGCACTAGCGAATTGCGCTGCTAGTAGAATGTTAACTGGCAAAGTGGATATTTTTATGGATACTCGTAAATGGTTTGCTACCAGTAAAGCCAGCAGGGATAAGCACAAAAACATGGACTTGAGCAGCAAATAGTAAATATTTCCTCCCTGGCAAGATACATTGGATTATATCGTTAATGCCCCTGAGGATAGAAGATAGTTTTCGAAGATTGAAGATCCATAGCAGGTGCGAACACCGGATAGGGTATAGGGTATCAAAAGGGGCGAGGCGTTTTACCGTCAAGGGTTTTCCCAATAAGTGATCCGATCTACTCTCACCGTGTATCCGGGAGTATCTGCGGCTCCCACGAATAAACCAAAGCGTCCAACGGCATAGGAGTCATCCCGTATATCTGCTAGGAAATTACCGTTAGCATATAGAGAGATGCGGTTGCCATCTGCCCACAAGCCAATTCTATTTAATTGGTTTTCTCCTCTCAAGATATGTGGGCTGTCTGTCCAATCGATGAGGTAAACCTCCTGCGCCCCGTTCCATACCCATAGAGCGTAACGCCCATCACACGAAATGCCAAAAAGATAACCCTGGGTATAATCAGGAGCTCGAAAGAATATTCCCCAGCGGTCACGCCCCATGCAGGCTCCACCAGCGCCTTCAGCTTCCATATAGAACACCTCTATACTCGGTTGTGTAAGCGCCCAGCTATTCCAATAATCAGCGTTATAAGATGTCATCACCAACTGCCGGTTCACGATTTCGAAGTGAGCGTGGCTGTCGGATATCAGAGCCCATCCTTGTGCAGGATCGAAGTTATCCTGCCAGGTTGGTTCACCAAGCTCATGCACAGGATCGGATGGCTCTGGAAGTGCGGTCGGTGTGGGAGTGAAGTCAGGCGTCTCGCTGGGCGGAGGTGTGGGTGTCTCTTCTG
>CAZAQS010000358.1:0-4585 GCA_964486825.1 uncultured Anaerolineaceae bacterium
GAGGCAGCGTGGCTCAAGACTTTGCCGTGCTGGACGTGTACCGGCGCTATAAGCAGTTCAAGCCGCAGGGCATTGCAGAGCTCAACGAGGGCGGGCTGAAACTGGCCCGCGCCCTGGCAGAAGAGATTGCGGGCGTCGTCGATGCCCTGGGAGGAGGCCAGGATGGTTGACCTTCCGAAAAAGAAAGTTGGCATCGTAGCCTGCTCAGGCGAGGAGCTGCCGGAAGGCACGGTCACACGCCTGGCAGCCTTGAAGGTGCTCGAGAAGCTGCGCCCAGCCGACACGGTCACCATCTGCCTGCCGCTCTTCCTGGCAGGCGGCGAAGGCGACCGCGCATTTGCCCGCTTCTACCCCACCATCGCAATCGATGGCTGTGAGCTGCGCTGTGCAGCCCGCGCCACCGAGATGTACTCGGGCAAGCCGGCTGCCAGTATCGTAGTAACGGACCTGGTTAAAGGTAATGACCTGGATGAAGTCTCTGGCCTGCGCCGCTTGAACCAGGCCGGCAAGCAAGCTGTGGAAGCTGCCGCTGAGCGTATGGCTGAGCTGGTCGACGAGCTGCTCGGAAAACGCTGGGACCGCCGGGCTGGCGAGTTCCACTCCGATGAAGATTTGACCGTGATCCAGGATGAAGTCCAGGCTACCTGCTCATGCGGCTCGGGCATTCCCGTCCAAACGCTGGTGGTCAACGGAAGCTCTGTTTCCCTGGTCGGCCTGCCCTTGATTTTTGAGAATTTTTACTCTGCAGGAAAGCTACCAGGCGAAGTAGTCATGAAGGAATTGGTAGATACGGTTAAGATTTACAACCCTATTCCAATTGAAGCCGAAGAGAGCTACTCATCCGCCATTATGAATGCGTACGCTGCCTTTTGCCAGAAGAAGGAGGTCGTATCGTGAGCGAGGCTAATACTGCCACATCCAGCCGGACGGCTGTGTATAACACGACTGTATCCTGGAAAGGTGCACATTGGGGCCATATCGTCATGGGCAACGGCCCTGAAATGGATTTCTCAGCCCCGCCCGATGCGCACGGTCACGCCGGTGTGCTCACCCCTGAAGACGCCTTCGTCGCCTCCGTAAACACCTGCGTGATGATGATGTTCATCTGGGCTGCAGAGCGCTTCAAGCTGGACCTGGTTTCCTATGAATGCCGTGCAGAAGGTACCAAGCTGATCGAGCTGGACCGCACCGAGATCTTCACCCATCTACGGATGTGGCCCGTGATCCGCATCAAAGCCGCTCCGGCTGAGCGTGCCGGGGTCGAAAAGCGAGCCCGCCGCGCCCTCCAATCCGCCCAGAAGTACAGCCTGGTCGCCAACTCGATCAAATCCGAGATCATCGTCGAACCCAAGTTTGAGATCTTTACAAATTAAATACTGGCTTGCCCTGCTTTTCCCCGTCATGGCGAGGAGCGCAGCGACCTAAGCGTAGCGGCGCAATCACGCCACACCCCGTCATCGCGAGCGCACTTTGCGAAGCAAACTCGCCCTCCTCGCCAGTCTAACTGCGCTATCGATGATAACGAATGCAAAAATTGAAATTCATATTCAGAAAATAAAAAAACGGAGGTTCCTATGCTTAACATCAAAGTCCTGGGTCCGGGTTGCGCCAACTGTGTCAAAGTCGAACAGGTCACCCGCAAGGCAGTTACATCGATGGGTATGGACGCCCAAATCGTCAAGGTAACCGATTGGGCCGAAATCCAGAAATACCCTATCCTGGGCACACCAGGCCTGGTGATCAACGACAGGGTCGTTTGCGCAGGCCGCATTCCCAACGAGGCCGAAGTCACCACCTGGCTCGTAGACGCATCCGGGTAGCATTCCAATAGGATATCCGCCCTGGCTTGCTGACTGCAATTTAAGAAAGCAAGCCAGGCCTCCTTATCCCACGCTGGCAGTTCAGCGTTTATTTTTGGACAAATACATTCAAAATAGTGAATATTAATCTTCGAGCTTCACCTGGAGATGATCCCTATGTTGTACCTGTTGATTCCCATCCTGCTTTTTATCCTATCCTTCCTGGCTGGAATGATGGGTCTGGGGGTAGCCTTCATTGCCACGCCTGTCTTGGGCCTGTTCAATTTTGAGCTCAAGCACGTCATCATGCCCTGGTCGCTCTGGCTGAACGGCCTGACAGCTATTTCAGGAGCCGTAGCCTTCGCCCGGGCCAGGATGGTCGACTGGCGTACTGCTATCCCCCTGCTGGTCATCACCACCCTGGTGGCGCCCATCGGTGTCTGGCTGCTCCAGTTCGTTTCCACCACCGCCCTATGGTGGATCTACGTGGGCGTGCTGGTCTTCCTGGCCTACCGCATGGCCTTTCCCCCCAGGCAGGATGACAACCGGGTGCTCGAGATCCAGGATTCTACCAGGGTCAAGGGTGGCATCTTGAGCGGCGGGATTGGCGTGTTCGCCGGATTCCTGGGCGTGGGGCCGGGCTTCCTGATGATGCCTTCCCTGGTGCTGCTGGGCTATACCGCCCGAATCGCCGCTGCTACCAATAGCGTGATCGTTACGCTGCCTTCCTTCTCGGCCTTCCTGACCCACCTGTCCGAAGCCAGCTTCGATTGGTTGATGCTGGGGCTGACCTCGGTCACAGCCGTCGTCGGCGCTCAGATCGGAGCACGCTTTATGGCAAAGCGGGTAAAGTCACTCACTTTGACACGCCTGTTTGCCCTGGCCCTGGTGTTGCTGGCTTTACAGAGGGCTTTCCTGCTTCTGAGTGGGTGAGCATAAAACCATACGGAGAAAAATTATGCACGATGACTACGTCAAGCTTCGGAAGCAACTGGAAGAGGATATTATCAAACTGGGCGCTGAGCTACCCGGCCCGATGTCCGGCTTTGCACGCCTGCACCGCAAGGGCGTGGAAGATGGCGCCCTCAACCGCAAGACGAAAGAGATGATGGCAGTCGCTATCAGTATTGCCACGGGTTGCGAAGGCTGCATCGCCTACCACACCCACGACGCCATCCAGGCCGGTGCCACCAGGGAGGAGCTGCGAGAGACCATTGGAGTCGCCATCCTGATGGGTGGAGGTCCGGCTTCGATCTACGCTACCTATGCCATGAAAGCCATCGACCAGCTTATGGCCAGCGCTTCATCCGGTGAATGAGGTCACGCAACAATAGATTTGAGAGGTGATAAGGTGAAGAAATCACTCACAATCGCCCTGGAAGATACGGACTGCATCGAGCTTCTCCGCATCCTGCTGGACGAGGACGAGCCGGCCGCCCTGGCCTTTATAAAAGAGCATTTCAAGGGCAAGGCCCGTGAGCTGCTCGAAGGTGGTTGAAAAGTGATGCTGGAGGTGCCCGGTGCGGGCATCACACAGGTCTCCGGTAACCTCTTCAAAGGGTCCTGATATGATGTACCTCGATTCGATCTCCCTGACCAAGACCACGCCTTGCCTGGCTGAACCGGGGAAGATCATCGGCAGGCCATCCCGCCGCCTGGATGCGGTGATCCCCTACCTGGCCTCCTTGCCGGGTCTAATTTCGTACAATCCAGGGGCCTGCGCGGTAACTTTCCGCCGCCACCCCGGTTTCCTGACCGTCTATCCGGAGCGGGTCTTCATCACCCAGGTGAAGGACGTACAGGAAGCTCTTGAGCTCCTGGGCGCGCTGGTCGGTGCCATCAACACTACCTGGGAGGGCCGGGGTAAGCTGGTTGCCGCCGCTGGATCCCGGCGCGCTCCCCGTCCTTTGGATATATGGACTCTCCTGCCTCGATCCAATTGCAGGGAGTGTGGCGAGAAGACCTGCATGGCTTTTGCCTGCAATTTGCTAGTCCAGGTCAGAGAATTGGTAGAATGTAAACCTATCTACCAGGAAGCTGTGTATTTGGAACGGCGTACTACCCTGGAAGCTATGTTGGGCAATGACAGGCAGGAGGTGATTTAATGAAGGGGCTCACAGACCTGGCTCTTGAAAAAGCGTATACCATCCTAAAAAGCGAGTGCAGTCCGATCGGCTTGATGGCCTCCCCCGATGGCTACCCGCATGTCTGGGCGCGTGACAGCGTCATCACCTCTTTCGGCGCACTGCTTTCGCCGGGACACGAGAGCTGCCTGCGCACCTCCCTGCAAACCCTGGCTTCCCAGCAATCTGACCTGGGTGCCATCCCCAACAATGTCAGCGTGGCTACCGGGCGACTGGATCATACCAACGCCGGTTCCGTCGACTCCAACTTGTGGTTCATTCAGGGTCACGCCTTCCAGCAGCGCGTTCATCCAGATCCGGACTTCCTGGCTGCCTCCTGGCCAGCCCTCGAAAAAGCGCTTCTGTGGCTGCGTTACCAGGATTCGAACGGCTGCGGGCTGCTGGAAGTCCACGAGGCCGCCGATTGGGCCGACCTGCTCGCCAACCGCTTCAATGTGCTCTACGACAACGTGCTGTGGTACGCCGCCCTGGTCGCCATGGCTGAGATGGCAGGCCTGCTTGGCAAGGACCAGGAGCCTTACCAGTGTATGTCTGGCGACGTACGCCACAAGATTCGCATCCTCCTTTGGGTTGGAGAGGAGAAAGCCAGCGAGCTGGGTCCGGATTGCCCGGGACATGCCGAGTGGGTGCATACGCTCAGCC
>CAZAQS010000359.1:0-4584 GCA_964486825.1 uncultured Anaerolineaceae bacterium
CCACGGTAAAGACTTTCACCTGGCCCGCTTCGACAAATTCAGAGATGGCTCCTAACATGCCGAAATCGGCGAACTCGTGGCAACTGCCACCCTGGGCCGGGAAGACCAGGACCGGCTTACCATAATAGCCGTATACGTGCAGCTCCATGTCCTGCCCCAATTGTGAGCTCCACCAGCGATGATGTTCAACCTGCACGCTTTACTCCCTATGCCAGCTGTTGGATAAAAGTAGCCATCTCTTGGATATCACTAAGCTCGGGAGAGCGCACCAGGTAGCCGTAGTCTCCCAAAGCAGCGCTGAACACACCGCTGATCGGTTCATGATGAACGATAAGGGGCGCGTAGCAGCTCAAGACTTCCTCGTGCGTGTGGGCATAGCGCCGGTCGGGCTTTCTGCCGATATAGGCGCAGTGATACTTGCGCGTATACTCAGACGTGAAGCGGTTGTGCAGAATGATGTGAGCCCACTCGTGGTAAATGTCGATATCATTGGCGTAGTTGAACATATCCGTGGTCATGCCACCCGGCGGGCGGATATTCACTTCCAGGGGCAGGATGCGGTTGCCGTCCCGGATGCGGAAAAACTCAAGGTGGAAGAACCTTTCCCGGATATCGAATGCCGCCAGCACTTTACAGCCGGCTTCTTCCAGGTCGAGCGGGATATCCCGGTAGGAATAGTAATAAATATCGCGCCCTTCACTGACAGATTCCAACACTCCAAGGCTGTACTCGTGGGCTGTGTAAAAGACCGGGTGGCCCTCCCGGTCTGTCAGGCCGTCAAAGCTGCAGATCACGCCATCTATGAATTCTTCCATGATGTAATCCACCGGCGGTTTGACGATAAAAAAGCTCTCCAACCCCTCCTGGTCGTGGATCTTATAGGTTTTCGCCGCTCCAACGCCGATATCAGGTTTGGCGATGACCGGGTAGCCGGTCTCTTGAACAAGCGCTTCGGCTTCTGGCAGGGTCTTCACCACAAGACCGCGCGCCACAGGTAAACCGGCCTTGAGAAAGACCTCTTTCATCAGGGATTTGCGCTTGATCTTGCCAATGCTGTCGTTCTTGATGCCATAGATATTAAAGTCCGTGCGCAACTGGGCCTCAGTCTCCAGCCAGTACTCATTCTGAGAGTCGATTCTGTCGATTTTCCCGTAGCGGTGCGTGAAATAACCACACGCCCGCAGCAGCTCGTCATAGTTATGCATGTCCCGGACCTGGTAGTATTCGGTCAGGCTTTCCCTCAAGCGCGGGTTCAGCAGGTCGTAAGGTTCATCTGCCAGTCCGAGCACATTCGCCCCCAGTTCTTTCAAATGGACGCAGAACAGGTGGTAATTGGGAGGGAAATGTGGGGAAAGGAAGACGATGTTCATCTTGTTCCTATCGCTTAATGCACACGGTTATAAGGTTCGATCCAAAACGCTCCGGTGCGGCAGATATCGATGACGGCTGTCAGCGCACCGATACTGGGACGGGGAGGGAAGGACTGATCCAGCGGCTCGAATAAAAAATAGGATGCCGGAACCCGCAACGGCTCGTATTCCATAAAAGCCTGCTCCAGGGCATCCGCCAGGTTCAAGGCGTCCTCGATGACCACCAGCCGGCCATCATCCGACCCGCCGTTCCAATACAGGCTCAAGGGTGTCCCCAGATAGGATCCAGCCGGGGACAGCTCATAATTTTCAAACATCCCCGGTAAAACTGCACCCATCGGGTTCCAACCATATTCCTCCGCCAGGTCCAGGATTCCATACCATGCCTCCCGGGTCAGGTAGATTGAATTGTCAGGGTATTTATCGTTCCTCAACTGGTAAACCACGTATAAAAAAACTCCTTCTAAGGCTGCTACGCTGGCTTCGCTGGCTCCGCTTAACTGCCCGGTTTTATAAGCCCCCATTATATGCGATAAAGGGTCAAATAGTCCAGAAAATGGCTTGTCACACCTTCCTTGAAGCTATATCCCGGGTTTGCTGTGCTTCCATTGCAGAATCGGGCGGGTTGGGTTAAACTAAATAAGATATGAGGGGTCTATATTTTAAATACCTGTTGAGCCGGCCCCGGAAAGAGGATAGATGACGGCTCTTGCATCCATAATTTCCATTATCCCCAGGATTGGCTATAGCGAAAACGATACAACCGAGATCCGCATGGAAAAAGCCATCCTGGTCTCTGCCAGCCTGGCGCTGATCTTTATCACTTCCTGTTACGGTACGATCTACCTCTATTACCAGGAAGTGGCTTCCAGTTTGGTGTCCTACTCCTTTTCTGTTATCACGATCGCCTGCCTGGTCTTCATGAACCGTACAGGCAGGCACCGCGAGATCCTTTTTGTGCTCTTCCTGTTGGGGTTGGTCCTGCCGTTCACCCATACCCTGCTTTTAGGCGGCTTGTGGAAATCCAGCGTGGTAATCATCTGGTCTTTGATGATCCCGATCGGATCGCTTCTGTACTATGAAAGGAAACATGTCCTATGGTGGTGGGCAGCCTACCTGACCTTGCTGGTAGTTAGCGTACTTTTGCAACCCCGGGTCGAAGGAGTCAACAACCTGCCGGAGTGGCTGGTGCATACCCTGTTCATCCTGAACGTGGGCAGCTTGTCCATTATTATCCTCGTCCTGCTGAGCTTCTTCATTCGCAAGAAGGACGAGGCCTATCACCTGCTGCGCATCGAGGAGGAGAAAGCCGAGAACCTGCTGCTAAATATCCTACCGCCCGAGATCGCCGCCATCCTCAAGAACGGCGAAAAGACGATCGCCGACCATTTTGACGGCGCCAGCATCCTGTTTGCGGACCTGGTCGGCTTCACACCCCTGACCAAGCACATGGAGCCGGTAAAAGTGGTAAATTTGCTCAACGAGATCTTTTCTCATTTCGACCTGCTGGTGGAGAAGTATGGAGTGGAGAAGATCCGCACCATCGGGGATAACTATATGGTGGCAGCCGGGGTGCCACGTCCCCAACCAGATCATGCCCAGCGGTTGGCTCAGATGGGATTGGAGATGCGCGCCTATATCCAGGGCAAATGGGCCAATGGAAACCCGCCGATTGATTTCCGCATTGGCATCAACTCTGGACCGGTGATCGGAGGCGTGATCGGGCGCAAGAAGTTCGTCTACGACATCTGGGGAGACGCCGTCAACATCGCCAGCCGCATGGAATCGCAGGGCGTGGCTGGCCAGATCCAGGTTACGCGGGCGACTTACGATCTGATCTGCCAAGAGTTCCAGTGCGAGCCGCGCGGAGCTATAGAAGTAAAAGGAAGGGGCGAAATGGAGACTTTCTTTCTTGTAGGACGGATGGACGATGATGGAAGAACAACCCAATAGCCGGATCAAGCTTCCGCGTGGAATCTCAGCCTTGCTGGTGCCGTTCCTGCTGGCAGCCGGGCTGATCCTCACCCTCCTACCGCACAGGACCCAGGAGTTTTTCGCCTGGACGATCCAACCCCCACTCACCGCGCTGGTTATGGGCGCCGGTTACCTTTCAGGGGCATATTTCTTCCTGCGAGCTGCCTTTAAGCGGGATTGGGAGGAGGTACGCCTGGGATTCCTGCCCATCGCGGCTTTTACCTGGCTGACAGCCCTGGCGACCATCCTGCATTGGGACCGCTTCAACCAGGAGCATGCCACCTTTTATGCCTGGGTAGTACTGTATGCGATCACCCCCGTGCTTGTGCCAGCCATCTGGTGGATGAACCACACCGACCCTGAGCGCAGGATAAGCGGCAAAGCCGATGTCTCGAAAACGGTAGCCTATATCCTGGGAGCGGTAGGCGGCATAACTTTGTTCACGGGGCTGGCCTTGTTCAGCATGCCCCAGCTGCTCATTCCGCTTTGGCCCTGGGACCTGACCCCTCTCACCGCACGGGTAATCGGGAGCTGGTTCGTTTTAGCCGGGCTGGTCGATATCGCCATCGCCGTGAACCGGCGCTGGCGCTCGGTGCGACTGGTGATGGAGAGCCAGCTGGTGGGCTTGGCTTTGATCCTGGTCGGATTTTTACGCGGGATGGGGTACCTGCACATGGATAACCCGTTTACCTGGGGCTTGATCGGCGGTCTCAGCCTGCTGGCGCTCGGCTTGCTGCTGGTGTACCTGCTGAGGCGGCGAGATGGAAAGGTGGGGCAGGTCCAGGTAAACGAGCGTCGCAGGGCCGGATAGAGGAATTAATCAGGCGGCAATAGGACTGCGTCGATGACGTGGATGACGCCGTTCGTTGTTTCGATATCGGTAATGATCACTTCGACGGTCTCGTTCAGGAACACCTTTCCGTCTACGATCGAGATAGCGATGGTTTTACCTTCCAGGGCCGTTCCGGCCGCCTGTCCATCCAATCCTATGACGTCAGCCGCCATCACCTGGTCGGGGACCACGTGGTAGAGCAGGATATCGGTCAGCTGGGGGATATCTTCCAGCAGGGCTTCGACGGTTCCGGCGGGCAGTTTGGCGAAGGCCTCATCCGTGGGAGCGAAGACTGTGAAGGGACCTTCTCCCTTGAGCGTGTCGACCAGGTCAGCCGCGCCCAGGGCGGCTGCCAGGGTAGTAAAACGCCCGTCCGCTACGGCGGTGTCGACGATGTCCAACATTTCG
>CAZAQS010000360.1:0-855 GCA_964486825.1 uncultured Anaerolineaceae bacterium
CCCAAGTCCCAAGGGCAACGAGCCGCCTCGCCAGTCATCGAGCATCCGCCATGGAGCGGTGTGCGGCAGGTGGATGACCGGGGCAACCGTGTTGGTCTGGGCAGGCAGCGATTGGCCATCATCAAAGTATCGTTGGGCCATCTTGCGGTCTTGACCCGTTCTGTTCATCCCACGCACCAGGTCAATCGCCTGGTCTCGGGTGATCACGCCGGCTTGCAGCTCTGGAGAAGGCGCGTGGCCGGTTGAAGTTACGCCGTTAGGACCGTATTGGAGTGCAGGGCCAAAATTGCGGTCGGGGTCAATGACAAGGTTTGGAAGGATGATCAGGGGAGCGTCATAGGGACCACGCTGAAACGCGCGCGCCCGCAGCTCGATCACAGGCATAAGCCGCCGGTAGGCCGCGATGGCACCCACCAGGAGCAGCACCAGGGCTACCCAGCAAAGCAGGATAGGCATGACGACGGAAACAGGGTCAACCATACTCATCCAATAAGCCCGGCGCTCAGCACGCTCGACATCCCGAACAATGGCAGCCTGGGTCGCTGCCTGAGGGGTGGCGGTCAGCGGCCAGGTGGTAGCCGTTTGCTGGGCCTGGGCCGTTGCCATCGCCTGAGTGGCAAACGCCTGCTCGGTTGCTGCCGCTTGACGGGCAGCTATATCAAAAGCCTGTTGGGTAGCACGAGACTGAGCTTCTAGCAGTTGCAGCTCTGCCTCGACTGCTCCCAAGGTTTTAGCAGCATCCAGCGTGGTCTGCAATTCCAGAGAGGAGCGCGCCGCCTGGGTCTTCTCGATTTGGGCATTGGCATAAGCGCGGGCGTCATAGGGGTCCGAGTACCCCGTGCTGCAGGCCGAAAG
>CAZAQS010000360.1:865-4569 GCA_964486825.1 uncultured Anaerolineaceae bacterium
GTACGCCGGCTATGACCGCCAAGAAATTGGGGACCAGAGGCATTCTCATAGGATTACCTCTAAACAACAACAAAACCGCTTACCAGGTAAGCGGTTAAAATCCAACAGAGCTTAAAATTCCACCAGCTCTTGCGCCGCTTTTCCTGGCGTAGGGGTCAGGCTCATGCTGTGTTAGCAGCACTTGCATGCGTATTCCGGTGAAATCGATCAGGGAATCCGGGCGATGTCGATCACCTAGACCGGTCATGCCGATCACCTGTTCCAGAGCATGGCGATCACCAGTCAGGGGAGAGATGGCTGGATAAACAATCATAACGCTAGTTGTCCTCATTGATCAAGGGGGAATGGATTTTTCGCATAGAACCTCCTGATAAATTGAGTCGGTAGGCATTGTGGATAAGACGATCGAGGACCGAATCGGCGATGGTGGGATCGGGGATGCGAGCGTGCCATTCGCTCACGGGGACCTGGGTGGCGACCAGGGTGGCGGAACGGCCATAGCGGTCATCGAGGATTTCGAGCAGGTCTTTGGCCTGGGAGCGAGAGAGCGGGTCCCGCAGCCAGTCATCGAAGATAAGCAAGTTCGTGCGGGCCAGGGAACGCAGCAGTTGGGGATAAGAGCCATCCGCCTGAGCGAGTTCGAGCGATTGCAGCAGGCGTGAAGTGCGCACGTAGCGCACAGTGAATTCGGCTTCACAAGCAGCCCGGCCCAATGCGCAAGACAAGTAAGTCTTAGCGCATCCATCTTTCTGCCCTCCTGGGGTATGAGGTTTACCTTAAGTTAGTCTGGTTGTTTCTGGATTTTGTATTTCTTTTTGTACGCTTCTGCTCGATTCCTCAGCTGTTCAACGAGAGTGTTATCTTTGGGAAACAGGTAGATTCGGGTATTTGGCTCGTGTAATACAGACTCGGGTGGAATGGCTTTGTCGTAAATGTACGTGTAAATTGTGCTTTCGTTGACGCCTACCTGGTTTGCCAACCCATTCACGGTCCAATACCCATCCCACTCATCTGCGCCGGAGATAAGCATATAGCGCAGAACCCACCCTCGTTTTAGACGGATTTTCTGGACCGTTCTCGTCGTGACGCTCGTAGAGCGAGCGGAGTGAAAGCCTTCTTTGGTCAATTGTTCCGCAATGCGTCGATCATTATACCCCTGTTGGCATAGTTCCTGGATGCGAGCTACCATCTGATCGTATCCGGAAACATTCTGCTCCCCGTGGATCGGCGTTAGAGTGGTATGATCGGTATAACACCCCGAAACCCAGACAATCCGAATCTCGATGCGGTCAGGAACCGGTCGTTTGATGATGACCTGGCGGATCAGGCTGCGTAAGAGTTCCTTCTTTTGCGGGTTGGATAATTGCGGCCATAGTTCAGGCAACTGGCTGCTCACATTCTTGAAGGTTTCGCGTAAGGTTTCGGGGATTTTCTCTGGAAGCGGTGTCTGTTGAAAATAGTGATAGGCTTCTTCGGTCTGCCGTAACTGCCGGAGATTGGCTTCCCAGCGGCGCTCCAACTCGGCTGCCACCAGACGGTTCTCCGGATCCACCGCATCATATTGACGTCGTGCCAGATGGGCTTCATACTGGGCTCGTTTGAGTTGTTCATGCCACTGTTGTTCTAACCATTCGCGCTCCTGCCGTTGAGCGGCCAGGATGGCTTCCAAGGCATCCAGTTGAGCGGGACAGATGGCTTCGAAAAAAGCTTGCACCACCACTTCATCCACTACCGGCGAACGCACTGAATTGCAGTCGCTGGGCGCAATCGTGGTCCGCACCATGCCTCTGCAAACATAGCGGGGAGTATGTTTGTACACGGTTTGCATGTGGTATCCGCAGTGTCCACACAGGACCATGCCCTGCAACAATCCAGCTCCCTTTCGTACAATCCCTTGGGCTTTTTGGCGTTTCTCCATAAACCATAGTCCATTTTGTTGAATGCGCTCCTGATTCGCCAGGAACTGCCCCCAGGTTATGTAGGCCGGGTAAGCATTCTGCATGCACTGGAGCCACTCCGTCATCGGCTTGCGCCGCAGTCCGGTGGCTGACCGGCCCGGTTTACGCAGCATTGGATCACCCTGCCGGCGGCCATAGGCGAAGACTCCCGCATAGGCTGGATTTTTCAACAGATCCGTCACGGCTGATTCACTGGCCACTTTCCAGACAATTTGATTGACTTGTGGGCCCTGGGCCTGACGGCGTGGCAGCAGGATTTGGTTTTGTCGAAAGTAACGGATCACTTTATTGACGCTGCCCAGTTCCTGAAACTTGACAAACACCAGCTCGATAACGTGGCGCACCTGGTCATCCGGATCCTTTTCTACTCTTCCATCCGATTGACGCACATAGCCGGTCGGCAGTTTCTGGCGATAAGTACCCCGCTTGACCTGGCTCATTCGCCCGGCGTCCAATCTTTGGCGCAGCAAATGGAGTTCGGCCTCACTCATCGTACCCTTGAGCCCTAACAGCAAACGATCATTGTAGAGCCGTGGATCGTAAATGCCATCATTGTCTGCAATGAGGGTACCAAAAACCGCCGCCAAATCTAACAAATGATACCAATCCTGATTATTGCGTGCCAGACGGGAAACCTCATAGCCAAACACAATTCCGGCATGCCCCAGAGATACCTCGGCGACCAATTCTTGAAACCCGGTTCGGCTGGTGGCCTCACTGCCTGATCGCCCCAAATCGCTGTCGATTACGCGGATCCGTTCGGCTGCCCAGCCGAGAGCTTCAGCGCGATGCTGAAGCTGGTATTGGTTCTCCTGGCTCTCCTTGTTATACAGGACTTGTTTCGGAGTAGACTGCCTGACGTAGATAAAAGCCAGCCGTTGCAGGTGCGCAGGTGAGATTTTGGGATGCAGGAGGTTATCGATCTGAGAACTGTTCATCGCTGTCCTCCTGCTTCCACATCTCGATGATCTGCTGGCACAGGATGACCACCGTCTGCAATACTACCTGTTGTTGGGTGGGATTCAAAGTCTCCCACACTTGTTGAGGGGAAACTGTGCCCCTCAATGATTCGGTCTGTTCCTCCGTGCTCATCCTCACACTCCTTTTCAACCTGCGCCAAAATGCGCACAAATGTATCCGCGAGATCCTGGAGTGAGGATAAGTCCAGTGGGGAGGCAATTACAATGGGGGAAGATGAGGATAGCTTAGTCTGCCGGATGGGGATCAGTCGCTCAACTCCTGCTCTAACCTGGATTAGGCAGCAGGGTTCAAGATCATGGTGGTTTGTGACGTGGAGCAGGGGAAAGCTTCGGTCGTGCAGGGGGTGGCAGGGATCGGTAATTGTGACCGTATCCTGCTGGTCGAATGTCTTACTCTTTGGGGTATTTCTCCGGTTGTGTTTTGCCTGTCCCCGTGGCGCCCAGAACCAGCACATTTAAGCGACGGCGGACCCACTCCCCTTGGGCGAGTTCGAGGATTTGGGCTCGTTGGAGGCCGCGGCCGGCCGACAGATCGAGATCCTCAAGGGTGGCCTGGAGGGGGAAACTGGCAGACTTGAGGCGATGGTGCAAGCGGTTGTTGGTCCTGCGGGTGATCTCGATATCGACCAGCAAGCCCAGCCGCTCTTCGAACGACAGGTCTGCATAGTGCGGATTTTGCAGCTGCTCCTCGAAAGCGGCGCGGAAAGCGATCAAGTGGAGTTGGGAGAGTTTTTCGAGTAAGGGTTGGGTGAGCATGGGCAGTTCC